>JBDLQQ010000476.1:0-3425 GCA_039800465.1 Verrucomicrobiota bacterium | reverse complement strand
GGGCGACCGAGGCGGTCCGACTGGGCGCCGGGGAGATCGTGCTGAACTCGATCGACGCCGACGGCACCCGGAAGGGATTCGACCTCGAGATCACCCGTCGCGTGAGCGAGGCGGTCGGGGTGCCCGTCGTGGCCAGCGGTGGCGCCGGGACGCTCCAGCACATGGCCGAGGTCCTCCTCGCCGGGCGGGCCGACGCCGTCCTCGCCGCCAGCATCTTCCACTTCGGCGAGTTCACCGTCGGACAGGTGAAGGACTACCTGCACGGACAGGGCATCCCCGTCCGTAGGATGGTTCCGACGGCTTGAGGATTCCCCGTCGAGAATCCAACCCGATCCCCGATGCACACCTGGACCCAGTCGTTGTGGTTGCCCGTCCTGATGCTGGCGGCCAGCAACCTGTTCATGACCGTCGCCTGGTACGGACACCTGAAGTTCAAGTCGTCACCGCTCTGGATCGTGATCCTGGCCAGCTGGGGGATCGCGTTCTTCGAGTATGTGATCCAGGTCCCCGCCAACCGCTGGGGCAGCCATCGGCTGACGCCCTACCAGCTCAAGATCCTCCAGGAGGCGATCACCCTGACCGTGTTCATGGGCTTCGCGTTCTTCTACTTCCAATCCCGTCCACAATGGAATCACATCGCCGCCTTCGCCTGCCTCGTGGGCGCGGTGGTCTTCGGATTCCTCCCGTCACGCTGAGCAAGCATCCATCCCCCGCACACATGAGCCTCTACGACCAGTTGAAGTGGACCGCCGACGGACTGATCCCTGCCATCATCCAGGATCACCGGGACGGACGGGTCCTGATGATGGCCTGGATGAATCGGGCCTCCCTCGAGAAGACCCTCACCACAGGCAAGACGTGGTTCTGGAGCCGTTCGCGTCAGAAGTTCTGGATGAAGGGTGAGTCCAGCGGGAATGTGCAGGTGGTCCGCAACGTGGCCTTCGACTGCGACGGGGACGCCCTGTTGATCCAGGTCGAACAGAACGGCCCGGCCTGTCACGAGGGATTCCGCAGCTGCTTCTTCCGGACGGTCGACGAGAGAGGTGCGGCCTTGACGACGACCGAGGAGCGTCTCGACACCCCGGAGAACCTCTACGGGAAGAAGTCGCAGTAGGAACCGCCCGCCGGGAATCCGGCGCTCCCCGGAATGCTCTCGCTGGACGACTTCATCCGCCCCGGATCGCCCCTCTGGTGGCTCTTCCTGGGGATGCTGACGGTCGCGCGCGGACTGGACCTGCTGTCCACCTACGTTGCGACCCCCAACCTGAAGCTCGAGGGAAATCCGGTTGCCCGTTGGCTGGGATGGCGGGGCGGACTGCTCACCAACCTCATCCTCGTCCTCCTGTTCGCCACCTGGCCCCTGCTGGCGATCTCCCTCACCACCACCAGCCTCCTCGTGGCGGCCCGCAACCTGCAGTCGGCCTGGATCATGCGTTCGTTGGGTGAGATCCGGTACCGGCTCTGGATGTCGGATCGTCTGGCAGAGTCCCCGCGCGGCCTGGCCCTGATGTGCTTCCTGGGGGAGGCGGTGTTGTTCGGCTGTGTGGGCCTTGGCCTGATGGTGTTTTCAGAAGAGCGTCTCATCCCGTTCGCCATCGGCATGGGGGTCTGCGGTTACGGGGTCGCCGTGGCCGTGTTCACCTCCCTCTCCCTGTGGCGAGCCACCCACTGAGGCCGCAAGCTCCCGCCGCTCCATGCAACGGTCCCTCCATCTCACCACGAGCCCCATCGACGAGATCGGATTGATCCGTTCGCGGCCCGCCTCGACCACTTGTGGCGCGGTGCTCGTCTTCAGTGGAATCGTCCGCGGCGAGGAATCCGGTGCGGCCATTGCTGGGCTCGACTACGAGGCATTCGAGCGGATGGCGGTCCACCAGTTCGAACACCTCTTCGACGAGCTGGAGAGCCGCTGGCCCCGGGTGGAGTCCGTGAGGCTCGTCCATCGGACCGGTCCGGTTGCCGCCGGGGAGACCAGTCTCTGGCTGGAGATCCGATCGCCCCACCGCGCCGAGGCCTTCGCCGCAGGCCAATGGCTGATCGACGAGATGAAACGCGTCGTGCCGATCTGGAAGCGTCCGATGGCGCCCAGCGGCGGTTGAGCCACGCCAGCGGATTCACGGCCCTCCGGCCGCGGCTGCACCCGAGACGCCCCTGTCCGCTCCGACTACCGGAAGGCGATGGGCATCGACCCGCGCGAGGCCGACTCGAGGCACGCGTCGAGGAGACGCTGGGCGTTCAGGGCCCGCTGCGGCCAGTGGGTGTTGAGCTGCCCGGAGCGGACCTGGTCCGCGAAGTGCCGGAAGAGGTTCGTCTCCTGCGCCGTCGGATGGTTGTTGGCGTGTTCCGACACGATCTCGAGCCGACGGTGCGACTCCATGTCGAACTGGCAGCCCTTCACGTGGAACTGGGCCTGGTCGACCTCGAATGAGGACTCGGCGCCAAAGACCGGCAGGACGAAGTCCGAGACCCGCAGGTTGCCCTTCGTGCCGCTGACGCTGGCCCACTGCTGGTGCTCGGTGATGAACGAGCAGTAGAAGGAGGCCGAGACCCCGTTCTCGTAGAGGAGTTCCGCCGAGAATTCGGATGGAATGACGTCGGCGCTCTGGGCGTGGCTGAAGTGGGAGAGGCGCCGCCCGATGACCGTGTGGGGGAGTCGACCCTGGAGCACCTCGAGGGCGAAGGTGATGCAGTACCAGCCCAGATCGCCCACGCAGCCCTGGGGTTCAAGACCACTCCGGGAACGGATGTTGTCGGTGAAGAATGCAGCGTCCCCGCGGAAGCTGAACTGCGAGGTCACCCGACGGATATCCCCCACCGCCTCGCCCGAGGCGAGGACCTGACGCAGGCGTTCCATGCGCCCGCTGTGGACGAACATGACGCCGTCCATGAACTGCACACCGTGCTGGGCGCAGGCAGCGATCATCTCCTGGAGGTCGGCCGCGGTCGGAGCGCAGGGCTTCTCGCAGACGACGTGCTTCCCGGCACGGGCGGCGCGGATGACCCAATCCTTGCGGAGCCCCGTCGGCAGCGGGATGTAGACTGCATCGACATCCGGGCTTTCCAGGAGCGCCTCGTAGCTGCCCAGGGCCCTGGGCGGGGTGGGCAACGGCACCTGCGACTGGCATTGCCCGATGAAGGCCTGGGCCCGGGTGATGTCACGGCTGGCGACGGCGCTCAGGACGGCGTTGCCCGTGTTGTGGATCGCCTGCCAGTTCTTGCGGGCGATGTTGGCGGTACCGAGGAAACCGAAGCGGACGGGATGGGAGTTCATGGAAATTGAGACCCCGAGGATCCTCGACGGACCCTCGGGGTTCCAGATTTTTGCCGGGTCTCCAGTCGGTCTTGAACCCTTGGAGCCGGTCGAGGCTCAGGAAACCACGGAGTCGACGCCCGGGGTCGCCCGCCGGCGGAGGACCTGACGTCCA
>JBDLQQ010000475.1:0-5477 GCA_039800465.1 Verrucomicrobiota bacterium | reverse complement strand
CCTGGACGAGCTTGAACGACGGGGACAGGTCGAGGCCCCGGTCCATGTGCTGGGGGTCTCCTACGGGGCGGCGATGGCGCTGCGCTGGTCCGGGCTGGATCCGCGGATCCGGTCGGTGGTGGCGATCACGCCCTACGACCGGCTCGAGACGGCGGTCGATGGACTCCGGGAATCCTACGCCGCCTGGGTGCCACGACACCTCACCCTGAAGGCGGTCGAATCGATGCCTGGACTTCTCGACCAGCCCCCGGGCGGACTCGATCCCATCGGGTGGGTCCGGGAACGTCCCCGCCCCGCACTGCTCGTGGGGGCCGACGCGGATCCGGTGGCGCCCCGCTCCTCCATCGAGGCCCTGAAGTCCGCGGCCCCCGGCAGCAGCGCCGTGTTCATCCCGGAGACCTCCCATGAGATGGCCCCGTTCCGTCTGGATCTCCTCGTCGATCCGGTCGCCCAGTGGCTCAGCGGGGCGAGTCCAGGGCCCCCGAATAGACGTTGAACCGTCCGTCCCTCAGGAAGCCGATGAGGGTCTGGCTGTTCCTGCGGGCGAATTCGACGGCGAGGCTGGACGGGGCCGAGACCGCGGCGACGAGGGCGATGCCTCCGGCAAGGGCCTTCTGGACGATCTCGAACGAGACCCTGCCGCTGACGAGCAGTCCCAGATCCTGAAGCGGCAACCGTCCTTCGCGGAATCCCCAGCCCAGCAGCTTGTCGACGGCGTTGTGGCGCCCGATGTCCTCCCGGACCGCCAGCAGCCGTCCCGAGACATCGAACAAACCCGCGGCATGGAGGCCCCCGGTGCGCGAGAACTCGGTCTGGGATTCCCGGAGTCGATCCGGCAGCGCGATCAAGGTCTCCGCAGAAACCCGGGGGGCGGCGGACAGCGGAGGAAACTGGCGGCGGACCGACTGGATGCTGGTCGCACCGCAGATGCCACAGCTCGAGGAGGCGAAGACATGTCGGGTCAGCCGCGCAAAATCGACGGTGACCTCCGGGGCCAGGAGGACGTCGATGCTGTTGCCCGAGGCATTGCGGGGATTGGGGCGGACATCGCGGACCTCGGAGGGGCGACGGATCAGGCCCTCGCTCACGAGGAATCCGAGGGCCAGTTCGTCATCCCGCCCCGGGGTTCGCATCACCACGGCGATCGGACGGGTGTCGACCCGGATCTCGAGGGGTTCCTCCCCCGCCACGGCATCCATCGCTGCCCGCGATGCCTCGCCCTGACGATGTCGGACGATGCGGATGCGCTTCATGGTGGGACGGGCGGACCCTGGGGACGGACCCAGCCCGGGGTTCAGCCCAGGGAATGGGCTCGTGGAAGACCGGAACTCGCCCGGACTTCGAGGGGCGCGGGGAGCCTCTGGGTCGTGACGGTCTCACCGCGCAGGAGCCGGCTCATGGCCTCCATCGCCACGGCACCGAGGCGGGCCTTGGGCTGGCGGATCGTGGTCAGCGGGACCCGGAAGTATTCCGCCGCCAGGACGTTGCCGAAGCCGGTGATGCTGAAGTCCTGGGGGATCTGGAACCCCTGGTTGAGCAGCATGTCCGCAGCGCCGATCGCAACCAGATCATGACTGCATTGGATCGCCGTCGCATCGGTCTTCTCCGACAGGAACTGGACCGCGGCAGCAGCCCCCTCATCGATCGTCGACCCGGCGCTGAAGATCAGGGCGTCATCGATCGGGATCCCCGCCTCACGAAGGGTCCGTCGATAGCCCTCGAGACGTTCCTGGGCACTGGGCGACACCAGCGGTCCCGCGAAGAAGGCGATCCGACGATGTCCCAGCTGGACCAGATGCCGTGTCACATCGGCCGAAGCCGTGAGCTCATCGGTCTCGACGGAGGGGAACCGGTCACAGAAGAGGCCACGGCTCCCCAGGATGACCACCGGGATTCCCCGACGCTGCAGCTCATCGTAGATCGGGGCCCGCTGGTCCAATCGGTAGACCGGCGTGATGAAGATGCCATCGACCTGCCGTCGAATGAACCGCTTCAGGACGGCCTCCTCCCGCTCGGCGCGGTTCATGGTCTGACCAATCACCAGCTCGAACCCCAGCTCATGGGCCTGGTCCTCGAGGGACATCAGGAGGCGGGGGTTGACGGGATTGGTGGCCGCGGAGATGACGACACCCAGCAGCCGCGACGATCCGCTGCGGAGATGCTGGGCGCTGATGTTGGGTACATAGCCCATCTGCTGGGCCAGCGAGCGGATCCGCTCCCGCGTCGCCGCCGAGACATCCGGCTTGTCCCGCAGGGCCTTGCTGACGGTCATCATCGAGACGCCAGCGGCCTCCGCGATCTCCTTCAATCGCACCATGACCTCCCTAGAAGGCCGAATCCGTCGGCTTAAAACAAGCCCGCACCGGGGACTTCTGAGGTTCCGGATCCACCGCAGACCTCGGGATCCTGTGCCCCGGGGTGCATTCCAGGGGGCCGGTGCCCGTCCATCCCCAAAGCCCCCGGCCCACGCCCCCGGGTCAATCGTTCGAGCCGCTCCAACCGAACTTCTGCCGCAGCGTGCTGAAGAAGTTGTGTCCGTTCAGCCGGATCAGGCGGACGGTCCGACGGCTCCGGGCGATCCGGACCTGGTCCCCCGCCTCGAGATCGACATGCTCCTGGCCGTCGGCGGCGAGGGTGGCGATCTGACGGGTGCTGACGAGCCGGACGTCCACCTCGGCACGGAGCGACACGACGACCGGACGGATGCTGAGGGTATGGGGGCAGATGGGGGTCAGCATCAGCACCTCGGCGTCCGGGCTCACGATGGCCCCGCCAGCGGCGAGCGAATAGGCGGTGGATCCGGTGGGTGAACTCACAATCAGTCCATCGCACCGGTATCGGGTCAGCAGTTCCCCATGCACCAGCACCTCCAGTTCGATGAGGCGCGAAGTGAGTCCACGGGCGACGACAAAATCGTTGAAGGCGAGGATCGGGTCTGGGGTTCCCGACTTGGAGACGACGGCCTCGAGGAGGGACCGCTCCTCGATGTCGAACTCCCCATCCCAGAGACGCTTCAGGGCGCGGGTGGCATCGCGGGGCGAGATCGCCGTCAGGAAGCCGAGGTTCCCGGCGTTCACCCCCAGGAGCGGGGTCGCCTGACCGGCGACCTCCCGGGCCGCCCGCAGCATGGTGCCGTCACCCCCGAGGACCAGGATGAGATCGGTGCGCCGGGCCAGTTGGGTGATGGAGGACACCGTGGGCGGCGACTTCCGCATCAGATGGCCCGTCCCGGGATCCACGAGGACGCGGCGGCCGGTCTTTTCGACGGCCTTCGCCAATCGCTGGGCCAGTTGGGCGGCACCGGGCTTCTCGGCATTGGCGACGAGACCAACCTGGCGGATCTGTTTGGCGAGGCGCTTCACGGAAGGCGTTCGAGCAGCCCGAGGAACTCCCGGTTGCCGGCAGGGCCCAGGAGCGGGGACGGGGTGACTCCGAGCCACGCTAGGCCAAAGCCCCCGGCCCGCACAAATGCTTCCAGCTCCTCCAGCACGCGCGCGTGGATCGCCGGGTCGGTGATGACCCCCTCTCCCTTATCCACCTCGGCCTTGCCCGCCTCGAACTGGGGCTTGATCAGCGGCACCAGACGTCCCCCGGGCCGCAGCAGGGCCGCGGCCGGAGGCAGGATGTGACGCAGCGAGATGAAGGAACAGTCGGCCACGATGAGGTCGAAGGGGGCGAGTCCTGCCGCGAACGATTCCACGGTGAGGTGCCGGGCATTGGTGCGTTCCATCACCACGACGCGGGGATCCTGCCGGAGCTTCCAGGCCAACTGCCCGTGTCCGACATCCACCGCCACCACCCGGGATGCCCCATGCTGCAGCAGGCAGTCGGTGAACCCACCGGTGCTCGCGCCCAGGTCCAGTGCGGTGACCCCCACGACGGGAATCGTGAAATGGACCAGGGCGTGCTCGAGCTTATGGCCGCCCCGGGAGACGTAGCGATCCCCCGACAGGAGCTCGACGGCGTCGCCCTCGCGGACCGGGTCGCTGGCCTTCTTGGCTGGGTGGCCATTGATGCGAACCTGGCCCGCCATGATCAGGCGCTGGGCCTTGGCGCGGCTCTCGCACAACCCGCGATCCACAAGCACCTGGTCGAGCCGTTGCACGGGAACACCACACCAGACCCGGGACGGGGAATCGAGCGGATCCCTGAGGCAGAAGAGTTGAGGGTTGAGAGTCGAGGGTTGAGAGTCGTCACCGCGTGCAGGGAGAACCTCGGGAATTGGAGACAGGGATCCGGGACGAGATCGCGTCCGCCGGGGGCATCCTGCCCTTCGCCCGGTTCATGGAACTCGCCCTGTACGCGCCGGGACTCGGCTACTACGAGCGCGAGGAGCCGATCGTGGGACGGGCGGGCGACTTCTACACCAGCGTCAGCGTGGGACCGCTCCTCGGGGAGATGATCGGGTTCCAGATCGCGATCTGGCTGGAGGCGCTTCCCGCTGGGCCGCTCCATTTGATCGAGGCCGGAGCCCATACCGGGCAGCTGTCGCTCGACGTGCTAGGGCATCTCCGCAGCCATCACCCGGACCTCGCGGAGCGCGTCCACCTCTGCATCGTCGAACCCTCCCTCCGTCGTCAGGGATGGCAACGGCATACCCTGCGGGATTGGTCCGGGACGGTCTCGTGGTTCACCACGCTGGAGGCGCTCCGCCAGACGCATCCGCGTCTGAATGGCGTCCTCTACTCGAACGAGCTGCTCGATGCGTTCCCCGTCCACCCAGTGGCCTGGAACCGAGGGCTCGGATCGTGGGGGGAACAGGGGGTGGGCTGGGAGGACGACCGGTTTGTCTGGAAACCGCTGCCGACACCCTGTTCTCCGATCCTCGAGGTATTGGGCCGCCTCAAGGGACTGCCTGCGGAACTTCTCGATCTGCTGCCGGACGGATTCCGGGTCGAACTCGCGCCGGCGGCGTCGAACTGGTGGCGGGAGGCAGCGGACTGCATTCATCGGGGATGGCTGGTGACCTTGGACTACGGGTTGTTCGACCCGGAATTCCTGATGCCACATCGGTCGGCAGGCACCCTACGGACCTACCGACAGCATCGTCCGGGCAGTGATCCGTTGGAACAACCGGGGCTGCAGGACATCACGGCCCACATCCATTGGGACGATGTTCGGTCGGCCGGGGAACAGTCAGGTCTGGTCACCGAGACGCTCACCTCCCAGCGGCAGTGGCTCGGCGGAATCCTGGCCGCTACGCTCAAGGCCGGCGACCGGTTTCCAGAATGGGACGGACCCCGTGTACGCCAGTTCCAAACACTGACGCACCCGGAACACCTAGGTCAGGCGTTCCGGGTGCTCGTCCAGTCCCGACGTTGACGGGAGTGGTTGTAGGAGAGGCTCCCGATCAGCGCAGTCCAGCCAGTTCCTGGAGGACGCGCCAGTTGTCGAGGCGCTCCTGACGGCTGGCGAGGATGGCCTCGCTGGGGTTGCCCTGGGCGTCGAAGTGCTTGGCGAAGCGGCCTTCCGAACGG
>JBDLQQ010000474.1:0-2881 GCA_039800465.1 Verrucomicrobiota bacterium | reverse complement strand
CCGTCTCGAGCGCACCGAACGTGATGACCTCGACCGTCTGGGATCCATCCTGGTCGGTCGTCCCGAGGGCCCGGCCATTCCTCTCGCTCAGGTCGCACGCATCCGAAGGACCCAGGGACCGAACGAGATCGGAAGCGAGAATGGACGGCTGCGGGTGTTCGTGCAGGCCAACGTGCAGGACCGCGACCTCGGCGGGTTTGTCGAGGAGGTCCAACGCCGGATCCAGGCGGAGATCATCCCAAAACTGCCTCCCGGCATGACCATCGAGTACAGCGGCCAGTACGAGGAACTCCTGCGAGCGGAGCGCACGCTGAAGGTCATCGTACCCGTGTCGCTCCTGATCATCTTCCTCCTGCTCTACGTGGTTTACCACTCGGCCAAGGAGGCGGCGCACGTGCTGCTAGCGGTGCCCTTCGCCCTCAGCGGGAGCGTGTTCCTCCAGTATGCGTTCGGATACCCCTTCAGCGTCGCGGTGTGGATCGGCTACATCTCGCTGTTCGGCATCGCGATCCAGACCGGCGTGGTCATGGTGGTGTACCTCGAGGAGGCCGTGGCGAAGCGACGGGCCGAGCGAGGGGACCGGTTCGACGAGTCCGACCTCGTGGCCGCCGTCATCGAGGGAGCCCGACTCAGGCTGCGTCCGAAGGTCATGACCGTGGCCACCACGATCGCGAGCCTGCTGCCCATTCTCTGGAGCACCCGGGCCGGGGCCGAGGTGATGAAGCCGCTCGCCACCCCGGTGATCGGCGGCAGCATCAGCTCCCTCATCCACATCCTGATCATCACCCCGGTGATCTTCCTGTGGCTGCGCCGCCGGGAGAAGCTGCTGACAGCCTCCCCGGGCGGCGGATGACCGCCCCAGGGATCCTTCGTGGGGGCCTCGCGACACTCCCGGTTCCGACAGACCCTAAGCCGGGCGTTGCCCCCTATTTCACAGGGGCCGCATTCGCCACCACTGGAAGGCCCAGCAGGTAGGCCCGGCGCTGATCGGCAAAGGTCTTGAGGCCAATTGTGCTGTGTCCGGGAGGCCCTCCCCGCGCAGAGGCCTCCTGTGTGATCGCGCCCTGGAAGGCCTCGGTGCTGTCGAGCTTCCGGGTATCGGCCACCACCTCGGGGGCGATCAACCCATGATACCGCTCCACGACCGGACCGAGGGTCTTCCAGTCGAGCCACGTCTCCGCCAGCTGGCGCACAAGACTCAGATACCGGGCCCGATACTCGGGCACCGCCAGAAGCTTCGAGAGCAGTGGCTTGGAATCGTCTGAAGCCGCCACAAGAGGATCCAGCTTCACCCCGTCCACACGAGGGCCGCCCCCGCGGGGTCCACCAGGTCCACCAGGTCCACCCGGTCCACCAGGTCCGCCAGGTCCGCCAGGTCCGCCGGGTCCGCCGGGTCCTCGACCTCCAGGACCGCGACCGCGTCCTGGACCACCCGCCCCCCCCGGCACGGAGAAAGTCTCGTTCATGTCGTGCGGCACCACGTGGAAGCGCCCCTTGGAATCCTGGTAGAGGCAGTAGTCACTGGTCCGGACCCAGTATCCGTCGTTGTTGATGAAGACGTTTTCCAACGCGAGGAACCGGAGTGCGCCCTCGACGTCCAGGATCGCTCCCAGCGCCGCGGGAAGCTGTTCTGCCGGGGTCTCATTCAGGGTCTTGCACAGGCGGATCAGTCCCTGCCACGCCTTGGGATCCTCCTTGCTCTTGAGGTCGTAGATCTTCTTGTACGCCGCCGGATCGTCTCCGAGGTACGCCAAGGATCCCCTTCCATTGGGACTGCCCGGGACCTTCCAGCGGTTGCCGTCGGCATCGCCGAATGCCGCCTTGAGGAAGTCCTTGTCGAACTGCTGCTGGTTCACATAGAGCCCCCAGCTCTCGCCGTTGATGACGACCCGGACCCAGTTGGCCTTCGGAGCCGGGAGGTACTTGCGGGCGATCTCGCTGTAGAGGACCGGGCGGAGGAAGCTGGGGTCCCCGTGGGCGTTCAGGAGGTTGAGCGAGCGATAGCCGCCCAGGGGCTGCTTCGCCCCCTTCCAGTCGAGGTCGATGTTGAGCGACCGCTTCTGTCCCTCACCGACCATCCCGTAGGAGGACATGCCCCGGAAGTGGACCCCCACCTTCGGGTAGGCCTTGCCGTCCACCGTGAGCGTGGCGGGGATGTCGACATCGGTGTTGTGGAAATCCTGAAGCTCCTTCTCCCAGTCGGCATTCTCGAAGTCCAAGAAAAGGGTGCGGATCATCCCAGTGTCGAAGAGGTCGCCCGGGCTGGAGGGTTTGACGTCGGCCTTGGAGACCTTGGGTCCCGGCGTGGCTGCCGCACCGCCGTTCCCGCCACCGCCCGGACCGAATCGTCCCGGACGTCGCGGACCACCACCAGAAGCTCCCTCTTCAGCCAGGACCTTCCGGGCTGCGGCCCGCTCGGTGGCATTGAGGGTGCCGTCTCCATCCTGGTCGAACTTCTTGAGGACCTTGCGTTCCTCCTGCTGCATCGGGCCACCCCGACCTCCCGGACCCCGGGGTCCACCAGGTCCACCAGGTCCGAAGGGCGGCCCACCTGGGCCACCGGGACCTTGGCCCGGCGGCGGGGGTGGTGAGGCATCCTGGGCCTGCAGGAAGGGGACCCCCGGGGCTGCGGCGAGGAGGAGGACAAGGCACCACGCCGTTCGGGCCGCGGTTCGGTTAGGGACTGGATTCATGGGTCGTGTGGTTCTGGGAGGCGAGACCCGGGTTCGGGTTCGCGGTTTCATCGGGATCAGCATTTCAGCGGCAAGATTAATGCCGGATGAAGACGGGCGGGATTTTTGTAAAGCAGCAGTAAACGTGGCGGACACGGCGGCGAGGGCCGCTATCATCGACGGCAGTCCATGAACCCGCCGAGCTCCGA
>JBDLQQ010000473.1:0-4627 GCA_039800465.1 Verrucomicrobiota bacterium | reverse complement strand
GCGCTGGACGACGTTGTCGAAGATCGTGACGCGCGACTCCGGGTCGAGCTTGTCGTTCTTCAGGGTGAACCGGGAGACCCGGATCGTGCCGACCTTGCCCTGGCTGTCCGTCGTGGTCTCCGGCAAGGAATGGTTGAGGTACACCCAACCGTTCTCGCTGAACTTGGGATCGAGGGTGATCCCGAGCATGCCCTCCTCGAGGCCGGTGAAGACCGGGATCTCGGCAATCACCACGGCATCCTTCGCCCCGGGCCTGAGCATCTTCACCGTACCCTTGCGCTCGACAAAGAAGACCCTGCCATCCTTGGCCACGGCCAATTCCATCGGGTCCACCAGCGTGTCGCGCACCTCGCCGTTCACGGTCTGGTCCTGGTCCAGCACAACCTTCCGGAACGCGGCTTCAGGCGGGAGGAAGTTGTCGCCCTTGAAGACGGAGGCGATGCCGGTGGTCGGGGCCTGGGTTTCCTGGGCCTGGATGGCGGTGGCCAACGCCATGAGACACGCTGTCGCGATGAGTGGGGAACGCATGGTGAGGAGGTCGACTACCGGGATGAGCGATTTATTTAAAGAAGAAACGCCCCGACAACGGGTCGACCGACTCCTCAACTTGAGCAGGGGATGGCCCCTGGATGCGGAGGAAACCGGCCAGGGATCTTTGATTGACGCCCAGTCAACAGGATGGTCCGGTCATAACGATGACAGTTATCCGAACCCTCCAGGTCCTGACCCTCCTGATCGGCCTGCCGATCGTATCCAACCTCCCTGCGGCCGACACCAGTGGCCCAGGAACTCCTGCAACCGCCCCGAGGAAGTCCACCACCGGAATCCCCAAGGGCAAGGCGCTCGAGGAGCTTTCGGCCGGCAACAAACGCTACCTCAGCGGTGGCGTCATGACCCACTCCTGGCTCCAGGAGCGCATCGAGACCACGGGTGAGATCGGACAGTCCCCCTCCGTCGGCGTCCTGAGCTGTGCCGATTCGCGGGTCCCGATCGAGATGATCTTCGACCAGAGTGTCGGCGACCTGTTCGGTGTCCGGGTAGCCGGGAACTACCAGAGTGCGGATGCCGCCGGGACCTTCGAGTTCGGTGTCGAGGCCCTCGGCGTCCACACGATCCTCGTCCTGGGCCACACCAAGTGCGGTGCCGTGAATGCCGCCCTCGATGGTGCCAACCCGCCGGGCAACATGCCCGTGTTCATCCGGGCCATCCGTCCCGCTCTCGAAGCCCACGCCGGTGGCGTGACGGCGATCAAGAGCCAGACAGAGGCGGTCGAGATCAACGTCCGCTGGCAGCTCCAGCAGCTCCTCGCCCGGAGCGAGATCCTCCGAAAGGCGAAGGAGAGCGGGAAGATCGAGGTCCTGCTCGGGGTCTACGATGTCACCACCGGGGCGGTTCGGTTCATCAACTGAGCACCGGAAACCTGTCTCCCCTCTTCAGTCTCATCCCCCGCCACCGGACCGTAGAGCGTGGTCCGCTGGCGGGGTTTCTTTTGCACGGACCCGATCCAGGAACGGATCTCATCCGGAGCCAGACACTCCCCATGAGGACCCCCGCTCTCGCGGGTGATGCTCTCTTCGTAGAGGGTTCCCCCGAAGTCGTTGCAGCCGTGGCGCAACATCTCCGCGGCCTTCTCCGGCCCTAGCTTCACCCAGCTCGTCTGGAGGTTCGGGATTGCCTTCCCGAAGAACAGCCGCGCGATGGGGTACAGCATCTGGATGACGGACTCCCCACGACGCGCCACAGCCTCCAATCCGCCCGACTCCTCCCGCGCCAGACGAGACCCCAGGCGGTTCCGGTACGGCAGGAACGCCAACGGGATGAATTCCGTGAATCCACCCGTCTCCAGCTGGAGGCGGCGGAGCAGGTCCATGTGACGGAACCGGTCGGCCCACGACTCCGTGTGGCCAAACATCAGGGTCGCCGTGGATCGGAGCCCCAGCCCATGAGCCGTCCTGACAATCTCCACCCATTGCGAGGCATTGAGCTTGTCCGGTGAGACCTGCTGCCGGACTGCATCATCCAGGATCTCCGCAGCCGTCCCCGGCATGGAACCGAGCCCCGCCTCCATCAGTCGCCCCAAAATCCTGTCGTACGACCACCCCGTCTTGGTCCTGAGCGAGTGGATCTCCATCGGGGAATAGGCATGGAGATGGACCTTCGGAAACGCAGCCCGAATTGCCCTGAGCAGCTCCACATAGTAGTCGAACCCCAGTTCCGGATGGATGCCGCCCTGGAGACAGACCTCGGTCACCCAAGGCGTCTGGGCAATGCGTTCAACGACCGCGCCGATGCTGCGGGTGTAGGCCTCCGGATGCCCGGCAGGCCGGTAGAATCCACAGAAGGAACAATGGGTGACGCAGACGTTCGTGAAGTTCGCGTTGCGGTTGACCACATAGGTCACCTCGTCGCCATGCATCCGGCGGTTCAACTCGTCCGCGGCCTGACGGAGCTCCTCCGGCGCGGTCCCATCCCCCTCCACCAGCGCGAGACAGTCGTCGACGGACAACGCCTGACCATGGAACGGCTTCGACAGGATCTCGGAGCCCGCACGACAGCCCCCCCCAGGGGCGGCAGGGGCCAGTGGCCACGTGGAGGATCGGTCCTGGAGGACCTGTCGGATCCGGGGGCTGATCCAGCCGCGTTGAATGAACTGCTCGTACACCGGCCATCGGTGCCGCAGCTCGAGCCCTGCCGACTCGCAGGCCTCACGGTAGACCGCAGGGGCTTCCCACGGCGTGTCGGGATTCACGAGATCCCCGTCGGCACTGATGCCGCCGAGGTCATCGATGAGCGGCAGAAGCTCGCGCCAGAACGGGTTGAGGTTCGGCGGGATCTGGATCGCCACCCCGGGCGCCACGCGACGCCAGTGACCGATGAGTTCCGCGTAGTCGTCAAACCCGAGCGTCTGAGGACATCCCCGGATGGCGGAACCGGTGTTCGGGACGAAGTTCTGGAGGATGATCTCCTGCAGGTGTCCAAACTCGGCGTGGAGTTCCGCGAGGACATCAAGGGATCGGAGCCGCGCATCGCGGGACTCCCCCAGCCCGATGAGGATCCCGCTCGTGTACGGGATCCGGGACTCGCCCGCGGCCCGGATCGTCCGGATCCGACCCGCCACCGACTTCTCCGGCGCGACAGTCCGGTTGAACGCGTCGTCCACATTCTCGAGCATCAGTCCCATCGAGGCGTTCACCGGACCGAGTCGCGCGAACTGCTCGGCGGACATCGCCCCCAGATTGCAATGGGGTAGGAGCTGCAGCTCGAGGGCCCGCTCGCACGCCCTCTGGGCGAAATCAATGAAGTCTCGAAAACCCCGGGATTCGAGCTCCTGACGGATGTGTGGCATCGACTCTGGGATCTCTCCCGACAGGAACAGCACCTCCGTCGCGCCCTGCTGGACCGCTCGTCGCAGCAGGCGCTCCAGCTCCGCCTCGGCGATGAGGCCCTGGCGATCGGACCGATAACCGCAATACCGGCAGTTCCACGGACAGTCGTGGGTGAGCGGCACGGTGAGCGAGGGCGACCAGGTGATGATTCGGGACACGGACGTGGCCGGAGGCTACGTCGCCCTGCCTGATCGGCAACGCGGAGGATGATGGCGGATCCTTGCGACGCTCATCCCCCCTTAATCTCAGCGTCTCCGCGCCTCGGCGGGAGACCTCTCTGTCTGTATTGCGTTGCCTTGGTCTTCCTCCGCGTCGCCGCGTCTCCGCGTGCCATTCCCCTCCCGGCAACGCTTCAGGTTTGCGTCCGCCTCGCGGTCTAGATGGGGACGCCAGGGACGGCTTCCCTACCCTACTGGTGGCATCCCCAAATCTGGGGAGGGACAACGCACGGGGTCGTGAGATACTGGGCGGATGTTGGCTCAAATCCATTCCGCAGCAGTCCAGGGCGTCGACGCCGCCCCCATCGAGGTCGAAGTCGACAGCGGCTACGGACAGATGGGGATCGTCGTGGTCGGACTCCCCGACGCCGCCGTGCGGGAATCCCGGGACCGGGTCCTGACCGCCATCACCAACTCCGCGTTCCGGTTCCCCGACACGCGCATCACCATCAACCTCGCCCCGGCCGACACCCGGAAGGAGGGCCCCAGCTTCGACCTCGCCATCGGCATCGGGATCCTTACCGCCACCGACCAGATCGAGCCGACCCGTCTCGAGGACTACCTGATGATCGGGGAGCTGGCCCTCACCGGGGCTGTCCGTCCGGTCCGCGGAGCCCTCGCGGTCGCCTTGCAGGCGCGCGCCGAGGGACGCCGCGGTGTCCTCGTTCCCCGGGAAAACGCCGCCGAGGCAGCCGTGGTGGCAGGACTCGACGTCATCCCGGTCGCCAACCTCCGCGAGGCGGCGCTGTTCCTCGAGGGCTCCGCCGACATCGCGCCCACACGGGTCGACGTCGAATCCTTGTTCGAGGCCCGGCAGGACGAGGAGTTCGACCTCGCGGATGTGAAGGGTCAGGAGTCCGTGAAGCGGGCCCTCGAGGTCGCCGCCGCCGGCGGACACAATCTCCTCCTGATCGGTCCACCCGGGACCGGCAAGAGCATGCTGGCCCGTCGGGTCCCCGGGATCCTGCCCCCGCTCACCCTGGAAGAGGCCCTCGAGACGACCAAGATCCACAGCGTCTGCGG
>JBDLQQ010000472.1:0-6260 GCA_039800465.1 Verrucomicrobiota bacterium | reverse complement strand
TGGCGACGGCCCTGTACTGGAATTCGTTGGTGTCGCCGATTCCCGGAAACTCCGAAGCGGGAAATTCGGGAGTTTCTCGACATGTTTATCAAGGCATTCGGTTTCCAACACCGCCAGAGGCTTTGTTTCCGCCCCGAGGACAGGGTCATGGATGTCTACCACGCGATCTATCCGCCTGGCAGTGCCATTGTTGACGGCATGGAATTGGAGTCCCTCTGCCTTTCGCTTCGGAAGCGTTACGGGGTCGATGTTGCGGAATCCTGGCGAGAGGACATCACCCTGGGAGAGCTCTATGAGCGAACCCACCCCGCGACCTGATTGACGGTAGCCATTCAGGCCTCAGGTATGGGGCTATCAGGTCATCTGTAAGAAACCCAGGATTGCTGAATACGTCATCCGCAAGGGTTTTGATGGAGGTCGGACAGGTCCTTCGCCAGCCCGTCGGGCTCGGCAGTCGCGACACCCTTGCGTTCGCCTCGAAGCGTTTCCACACTCTCGGCATGAAGAAAGACGTCACGCCGGTCCAGATCCGGGGGCTGCTACCCTCCGCCAACGGGGTGGCCCTCTTCGTCGGCAACGAGACGAAAGTGTTCGTCATCCAGGTGGAGCACAACATGGGGGCCATCATCGGCATGGCCCTTCGTGGCAGCCAGCATGAGCGACCGCTCACCCACGACCTTATCGGGCACATCTTCAAGGGATTCGGCATCGCCGTGGAACGGGTGGTCATCACCGAACTCCGGAACTCCACCTACTTCGCCAGGCTCATCCTCCGACAGGAGAGCGAACTGGGTTCGAAACTCGTGGAGCTGGACGGCAGACCGAGCGACTGCCTGGCGCTCGCCGCGGCACAGAAGCGTCCCATCTACGTGGCGACAAAACTGTTCGAAGAGGTCGAGGACATGAGCGAGGTGCTCTCCCGGATCGGCGACGAGGAACCGGGCGAGGAACCCTCCGGCGAGGAACCCACCTGATGGCGAAGGCGGTCCAGGACGTCGGGGCCTCGAAGGCCCCAACCCTCCCCGTCATGCTCATCTGCGGCGAGGAGGAGTTCTCGGTCAAACAACGCGCCCGCCAACTCTGGGAACAGTGGTGCCGGGAGGTCCCTGGCATGGACCACGAGATTCTCGAGGCCTCGGCAGGCACCGTCGACGAGGCGCTCCAGCGAATCGCGAAGGTCCGCGAGGCACTCCAGACGCTGCCCTTCTTCGGCGGCGACAAGCTGGTGTGGTTCCGGGACTGCACCTTCCTCGGTGAGGATCGGACCGGCCAGTCCGCGACCGTCACGGAGGCCCTCGCCGGATTGGCCGAGGAATGGAAGACCTTCAACTGGCAGGGACTCCGACTCCTGGTATCCGCCGGGAAGCCCGACAAACGCAGGGCCTTCTTCAAGACCCTCGACAAGCTGGGGACCGTCGAGCACTTCGCGTCGTTGTCGGATGAGAAGGACTGGGCGGACCGCCTCGAATCGGAGGCCAGCCGACAGATCAAGGCCGCCGGAAAACGAATCCAGGACGAGGCCCTGGGAGAACTGGTCGGGCGTGTGGGCCCCAACCTCCGCGCCCTGCACGGCGAGATCGAGAAGCTCCTCCTGTACGTCGGCGAGGCCGATGAGATCCCCGTCGACGCCGTTCGCCTTCTCACCCCACTTCAGAAACAGGCTGAGGGCTTCGCCCTGGGCGAGGCCGTCGGGGACCGGGACCTGGTCCGATCCCTGAAGGTCCTCGACGAGGAGCTCTGGACGATCCGGGCGGGCACCGACAAGCGGAAGAGCGAGATCGGGGTGGTCTACGGCCTCATCTCCAAGTTCCGGCTCCTCCTCCTCGTGAAGGAGCTCCGCCGGATCGGACGTCTGCGTCCCGCCCGGGACTACAACGGCGCCCGGGCGCAGCTGGCGTCGGCCGATCCCACCGGGATGCCCACCGACAAGCGGTTCTCCCCGCTCGCCGCCCACCCGTTCAGCGTCTTCCAGGCGATGAAGCAGGTGGACCGCTGGGAGATCGAGGAGCTCGTCCGCGCCATGGACCGCCTGCTGGAGGCCAACGTCCAGCTCGTGGCGTCCGGCCTCGACGAGGCCGTGGTCCTGCAACGTCTCCTCATCGAGCTCATCGGCACCCGGTCGGCCGCCCGGCGCAGGGGCTGAAACACCCGGGGCGAGGCAGCAGGACTCGGGTCCGACTGCATTGCCCACCGGGTCGAGCGACGGTTCATGGTTCCATCAGGTGGACGTTCTCAAGCACGCTCCGGCTATGCCCCAGTCGACCATCACACGTCGGGATCTTTTCCGCGGATCTGTCGCCCTCGCTGCCTATTCGCTGGCCTCACGTCCGCTCCGGGCGTTCGGTCTCGAGCCCGACCCGGAGGACCGGCTGATCCCATTCCTCGACCCGCAGCCCTTCGATCCCAAACGCCCAATGCTCCGCTGGGCCAACCTGACGAACTGGATCACCCGCACCGAAGACCTCTATGAGGTGAGTCACTATCCGAAACCAAAGATCGATCCGGGACTCCGGCCTGAGGATTGGACCGTCAATTTCGCGGGGCATCTCAGGAAGCCGAGGGCTGTGACCCTGGCCGAGATCCTGCGTCGGCCCCGTCGGACGATCACCGCCACGCTGGAATGTGGTGGCAATGGCTCGAACCCAGGATTCTCCGGGGCGTGTGGAAACATCCGCTGGACCGGCACCCCACTGGGCCCACTGCTCCAGGAACTTGGGCTCACCCGTCGATCGAAGGAGGTCGTTTTCTACGGGGCTGACGAGAAGGTGGAGAGGATCCGGGACAAAGACTTCACCCAGAACTTCGCCCGCAGCCTCCCGATCGAACATGCCCTCCGGGATGAGGTCCTTCTCGCTTGGGAGCACAATGGCCAACCCCTCGCCGCCAGCCACGGATTCCCCCTCCGCCTCGTCGTGCCAGGATGGTTCGGCATCGCCTGGGTCAAATGGCTCCACAGGATCGAGATCCTCGACCGGCGCTTCATGGGCAAATGGATGGCACGGGAATACGTCACTCTTCGCGGTGAACCCCAGGCAGGCGAGGATCAACCCCTCTGGCGGGAGACGAGCGTCTGCAACCTCTGCTGCAAGTCGGTCACAGCCCGTGCGATCCGACGGCCCAACGGGGACGTCCGCTTCACCGGGGCCGCATGGAGTGATGGGACCCCGATCCGTTCGGTGGAGGTCCGGATCGACGACGGTCCCTGGCAGGCCGCCGTCCTGGACCGCAAACCCGAGCGGGGAGAGAAAGCGCGCTACACCTGGACGTTCTGGCACCTCGACTGGATCCGACCCACCCCTGGGGACCACACGGTCGTCTCGAGGGCCACCGACGCCGACGGACGGGTTCAACCCTCCTCCGAATCCCCGGACATCCAGAAGAAGATCACCTATTGGGAAGCCAACCAGCAGTGGACCCGGAAGATCCGGATCGACTGACCTCAACCCGAGGAATGCTTGGATTCGCCGGAGGCCAGAAGCGGTGTCCCGACATGGAGCCCATGCCGCAGGCAATAGGCGCCGTTGACCACATACTTCTGGGCCCAGTGCCGGAGCCCCGCACGCTCCTCCGCCGTGAGCGGCCGCTTGACCTTGGCCGGCGACCCCACGACGAGCGAACCGGGCGGGATCACCGTTCCGGGGGTCACCAGGGAATTCGCCCCGATCAGGCTCTGGGCCCCGACCACCGCGCCATCGAGCACCGTCGCACCCATTCCGATCAGGCACTCATCCCCGATCGTGCAGGCATGGACATTGGCCGAGTGCCCGATGGTCACCCAATTGCCCACAAGACAGGGAAAGTCGTCCGCAAGATGGAGCACCGCGTTGTCCTGCACATTGCTGTGGTGGCCGACGACGATGCGGTTGATGTCTCCCCGGAGCACCGCCCCATACCAGACGCTGCTGTGGTCCCCGAGTGTGACGTCCCCGACCACCACCGCGGTCCGAGCCAGGTAGACCCCGATGCCGAGCCTCGGGTTGCGTCGGAGGAAGGTGTCGAGCTGTCGTTCGAGCGACTCCATGGCGATGGCGGATTCCACGAGGCGCAGAGCCTCGCCTTCGGAGGGAGGCAACCCAAGGAAAACCTGTGGAACAGCATCCCATGATGGCCAATGGCTGCATTCACGAGCATCCCGCTTGCAGGAGGGCATGGACCTGCCTCCAGGCGATCCCGGCGGAGCCCGTCCGCCACCTGGACACCGCGACCGAAGCCGGTCTTGGAACGCATGCGCCAACGTGGGACCAGCAGATCGGCGGGTTCGAGATGTCCAGATGATCGGTGGACCGCCCTGAAGCACCCGCTGGGCGTCTGGCTCCTTTATTCTCCGAAGCCACGACGGTAACCTCTCTCCATGAACCCCGGCATGCCCGATCCCCTGAAGCTTCTCCGCCCCCGACGTCGCATCGAAGGCTTCTCCGCCATCCTCCTGCCCTTCCTGCCGGATGGGGCCGTGGACTGGGACGGCTTCCGGGGCCATGTCCAACGCACCGTCGCGGCCGGACTCGGACCCGCGGTCAACATGGACACCGGGTTCGGGAACCTCATCGATGACGCCACGAAGCGACAGGCCCTCGAGATCACCCGACACGAGTGTGCCGGCCGCGCCTTCGTCGCCGGGGCCTTCGTCGGCGACCAGCCCGGGGCTGCGTTCGCCCGCGACACCTATGCCCGTCAGATGGAGATCATCCAGGGCTTCGGCGGCATCCCCGTGATCTTCCAGAGCCATGGCCTGACCGGCCAATCCGACGACGCCATCGTGGCCGCCTACGCCTCGCTCGGGACGCTGGCCGACCGGTTCGTGGGCTTCGAGCTCGGCACGATGTTCGCCCCGTTCGGGAAGATCTACTCGCTCGACGTGTTCCGTGGGCTCATGGGGGTGAAGTCCTGCATCGGGGCCAAGCACTCGTCGCTCCGGCGCGACCTCGAATGGCAGCGCCTCGTGCTGCGCGACGCCATCCGACCGGACTTCCGAGTGTACACCGGCAACGACCTGGCGATCGACATGGTCATGTATGGCAGCGACTACCTCCTCGGCCTCTCGACCTTCGCGCCCGATGTCTTCGCCCGCCGCGACGCCGCGTGGGAGTCGGGGGATCCGGCCTTCCATGAGCTCAACGACCTGCTGCAGTACCTGGGCTTCCTCGCCTTCCGTCCGCCCGTGCCCGCCTACAAGCACAGCGCGGCCCAGTTCCTGAAGCTCCGGGGATGGATCGGGTGCGACGACACCCATCCCCGCTCGCCCCGGCGCCCGGAGTCGGACCGCGAGATCCTGGCCGACATCGTGGCCCGGCTGCCGCGGTGAAATCCTGACATCCAACACGCCCAAACCCCGAGCCATGCCTCCCGGAATCCAGAGTCCAACGGCGCGAGTGGAGGGAAGATCCGACAGGCATCGGAGGGAGTGGGTGTCATGACGGAGGGCCGTCGCCTCGTGGTCCTGGTCGCGGCGGCGTTGGCGCTGGTGTTCGATGGTGTCGAGCTGGGGCTCATGCCCGTGGCCTCGCTGTCGGTCTCGAAAAGCCTGCTCGGGGCGTCCTACACGCCGACGCTGGGGGGCGACTGGTTTGCGCGGTTCACCGCGGCGCTCATGCTCGGGGCGGCGGTCGGTGGGATCGTGCTGGGGGGCCTTGGCGACCGCATCGGCAGGACCCGGGCCCTGGGCGTGAGCGTCCTCGCCTACTCCGTGTTCGCCGGGCTCGGCGCCTGGGTCCGGAGCCAGGAGGAGATGCTGCTCCTCCGCTTCCTCGTGGGTCTCGGCGTCGGCGGGGTCTGGCCCAACGCGGTTGCCCTGGCGGCCGAGTGCTGGCCCGCCAAATCCCGTCCCTGCGTCGCCGGCCGCCTGGGGGCCGCACTCAACAGCGGGATCCTCGGACTCTCCCAGGTCGCGCGGCTCTGGCCCGTGACCCCGGAGTCCTGGCGCTGGCTCTTCCATCTCGCAGCCGTGCCCGCCGTGCTCGGACTGCTCGCGCTCCGGGTGATCCCCGAATCCCCGCTCTGGCTGGCCCAGCGGGCCGCAGCATCCCCCGCGGATCCGGGACCCGCCCGCCCGCCTTCCCCCTCCCCGGTCCGGGACCTCCTGCGTCCTCCCCTGCTCCGCACCACCCTGGTCGGCATTCTCCTGGGATCCATCCCCATGATCGGTGCGTGGGCGGCGAGCAAGTGGATGATTCCCTGGGCCGATGCCGTCGCGGGATCCACCACCCCGGGCTACAAGGCCTCCACCCAGGGCGCCTGGGCCCTCGGCGCCGTGCTCGGCAGCT
>JBDLQQ010000471.1:0-10141 GCA_039800465.1 Verrucomicrobiota bacterium | reverse complement strand
GGGCCAGCCGCGTCGATCACGCAAGCGGTGAAACAAGGCCTCTGCTTCCGCTCCTAGTAGATGCCTTTTTTCAGATACTGCTGATGCCGTCGAAATCCCGTTAGTTCACGTACCGGTCGGCTGGGGCAATCTTGAGTCTCGGAATGCGGGAGAACTCCTCGACATTCAACGTGGCCAGGCTGAAGTCATGGTGGAGAAATGTGGCCGCTATGAGCAGGTCGTGCGGACCCACCATGAACCCCGTTGCGGATAGATTAGCCCTGAGTCGGGCATGGGTAGACGCCTCCTCAATCCCGAAGGGCAAGACCACATGACTGGCGCAGAGAGCTTCCAGGAATAGCCGCCGAGACCGCTGACGCTTCCCTGGAACCGAGCGGAAAACCCCCTCCAGAATCTCGGATACGGTGATCGCACTGATCGCCACCTCATGTTCACCGACGATTTGACCGTTGAAGGAAACCGCATCCCAACGACCGCGTTCCTGCTCAATCAACACGGAGGTGTCGAAGAGCTCTTTCATGACATCCAGGGATCGCGTTGAGGTCGGTTCCCACTGCTACGAATCTCGGCAAGGTCCTTGGCGAATGACTCTGCTTCTCCAGGGGGCATCGGAATCCGGGTCTTCCAGAACTCGGCCATCTCATGACCCGTCGTCCGCCGCACCCTTTCAGGAGTGATCCGTGCCACCGGTTTGCCGTTCCGGGTCAGTATCGCTATCTCGCCGCGACCAATCACCCGGTCGATCAGCCCGGAAAATCCTCGGACCGCTTCGGTAACTGTTACCGTTGATTCCATAGGACGAGTCTTAAAATCAGGCTGCACTCCAATCAAGCGGTGAGTCCTCATCAAAAATAGGGATCCGCCCAAGCTCACCGCACCTTGGACCACTCCCGCCACGCCTGTTCGATCCGGGCCGGTACCGGTGGGCCATCCTCGATGAGGATCCGATACCGCATTCGATGGGTTCCGCCCGGAGGCACTGTGAAGTCACCCACCTGCTGGGGCGCCCAGCAGAAGAAGGGTTCGGTCGGATGCAGCCGCATCGGCTCCGGAAAACGATGATTCGTCGGATGCCCCAGGATCGCCACGCCGGCCATCCCAGCTCCCGCAGCACCGCCAATCCAACACCAGCGTCCTCGGGACTCATTGCCCGATACCCGATTCGTCACGCCCTCCGAGGTGAGAAACCGACAGCTCTCGG
This sequence comes from Verrucomicrobiota bacterium, assembly GCA_039800465.1. GTDB lineage: Bacteria > Verrucomicrobiota > Verrucomicrobiia > Limisphaerales > UBA9464 > UBA9464. The sequence continues at coordinate 8,940 of JBDLQQ010000471.1, read as the reverse complement.
CTCCATCCCACGCGTCGAGCCCCCGGAATCCGAGTCCCCCATAGCGGTACTGCGGCAATACCAGTGGGTGAGACGTCACGTTCGTCTGCTGGACCGTCAGGTCGATCTGATACGGTTGTCCGGGCCCTGTGGCGTTCACCCGGATGCGCCATCCTTCGTGGAGCACCATCGTCGGTTCCTTGGCCGTGAGATCCACATATCGGTGCAAGACCTCGACCTCCGCCCCATCTGGATCCTCCCTCGATCCCAGCCACTGGATCATCTCCACCCGGCCCTTCTTCTGTCCCATGTTCCAGAAATCCGGCGTCCTTCCATCGAACTCGGTCTTGGTCCACGAGGCCCAGACGCCGTGATGGTGGAGATGGTTCTTGGGGTAGTCGCCCGAGACGGTAACGCCTCCCGGTGTCACCAACGGATGCAGATAGCCCGCCCTCCGGTACTCCTCCGGAACCCCGGGCGGCAGGATTCCATGACCGCCTTTGTATGTGACGACCGGCTTGGAGCGCAGACGGAAGGTCACGGCGTCCTCGCCACACTCGATCTTCACGGGATAAGCCGAGGAGGACGGGGAACCATCCGCCGCCCGCGTTGGCGCGACACCTAGAATCGATAGAAGACCGGCGAGGGTGAGGAACCTCTGGAACCGCAGGATGAACGGGCTCATGGGGTACCCCACGGATATAGGCCAGGCCCGGATCCTGGACCATTGGATTCCCCGTCGCTCAGGTACCCGCTCCAAACTGGATCTCCGCGAGTCGTCGATATCGGCCGTCCGGATGGGCCATGAGTTCGTCGTGGTTGCCCGATTCCACCACCCTGCCCTCTTCGACCACGAAGATCCGATCGACCTTCCGGATGGTGGACAGCCGGTGGGCGATGATGAAGGCGGTGCGACCCTGAAGCAGTTCCTCGAGGGCCCGCTGCAGGAGCTGCTCGTTCTCGGCGTCCAAGGCGCTCGTGGCCTCGTCGAGGACGAGAATGGACGGGTCCTTCAGCAGCGCTCTCGCGATCGCAAGACGCTGACGTTGTCCACCAGACAGCTGGATGCCCCGCTCACCGACGAGGGTCTGGTATCCCTCGGGCAGCTTCTCGATGAACCCCGCGCACAGGGCACGCCTCGCCGCCTCCCGGATCTCCTCGTGTGTCGCGTTGGGACGACCATATCGAATGTTCTCCTCGATGGTCCCCGCAAAGAGGAGGACCTCCTGCGGCACAAGGGCGAACTGGTCCCGAAGCCGCTCGAGATCGAGATCCTGAGCAGGTCGACCATCGAGAAGCACCCGACCCCGTTGTGGCCCGTAGAACCGGAGCAGCAACGAGACGATGGTCGATTTGCCGGATCCGCTGGGACCCACCAGGGCGATCTTCTCGCCCGGGGCGACCTTGAGGTGGAGTCCCTTCAGGACTTCGATCTCCGGCCGCGACGGGTAGTGGAATCCGACATCCTGGAACTCCACAGCCCCGGTCAAACGCTCCCGGGGTGCTGCACCTCGGGGTCGTGTGGCCTCCACCTCCCTTGGAGCGGCGAGGATCTCCCGGACCCGTTCCGTGGCGCCGAGCGTCTTCTGGACCTGCGAGTACACCTCGGTGAACGACGCCACGGATCCGCCCACGAAGGTGGTGTAGAGGATGAAGCGGGTGAGATCGCCGTAGGTGATGGCGCCCGACTGCATGAGGCGGGCTCCGTACCAGAAGACGAGGACGATGGACCCGAAGACCCCGAAGATGATGAAGGAGACGAGCGACGCCCGGTACATCGCGGTCTTGAGGACCAGGTCGAGGAAGCCGCGGATCTGGACCGAATACCGTTCGAGTTCGAGACGCTCATTCCCGAAGGCCTTCACCGTGGCGATGCCTTGCAAGGCCTCGTGGACCACGGATCCCCCAGCCGCGAGCCGGTCCTGGGCATCCCGGGACCGCTTCCGGATCCGGCGTCCGAAGAGGACTGCTGCCAGCATGAGGACGGGGAACGTGGAGATCATCACCCCGCCGAGTCGCCACGAGGTGACCGCGATGAGGATCACGCCGCCCAACAGGAGGGTCGTCTGACGGAGGAACTGCGGGATGGTTGTGGTGAAGGTCTCCTCGATGACGGAGAGGTCGGCGGCCAGCCGACTCGCCAGTTCACCAACGCGCCGTTCGCCGAAAAAACCCATCGGAAATCCGATCAGCCGTCCGAAGGTGTCCATCCGGAGATCCGCCAAGGCGCGTTGGCCGGACTGATGGAAGCCCATGGACGAGAAGAACGAGAAGAAGGCCTGGGTTGCTAGGCAGCCGACGAGGATCAGCGCGGTGCCATCGATGCCGGCCGCCCAGGTGGTCGGAGCCTCCGGGGTCCTTCCTGCCAGGGCCGCGTCGAGGAGCTTCCCGGTCAGGAACGGGAACGCGAGGCCGAGGGAGGTCGAGACCAGCAGGCAGCCCGCGGCCACGATGAGACGTCCACGGTAGGGCCCCAGGTAGCCAAACAATATGGTCGCCTGGCGGTAGGATTCGGAGGTGAACCGGCTTCGAGAAGCGTTCTTCGAAGATTCGTCTGTTGAAGGATGATCCGACGACACGCCCTAGGATCCTACGCCCACCCAAACTCTCAAACCGGATCTCTCCCTTTGGTGTCATCCGTCCACCGGGTCTCTTGGCCGTGGTTGAAACTTCCCATCCCTCGCGATCACCCTCCGTCGTCATGCGTCACGACTCCATCGACCCGCAGCTGTTCGTCCACAACCGGGAACGCCTCGCCCGCCTGCTCCTTCCCAACGCGCTCGCGATCGTCAATGCGAACGACCTCGTCCCGACGAACGCCGACGGGCTCCAACGCCCGGTCCCGAACTCCGACCTCTTCTACCTCTCGGGCGTCGAACAGGAGGAGAGTATCCTGCTGCTCTATCCGCAGGCCGATGACGAGCGGATGCGCGAGATCCTGTTCCTGCGCGAGACGAACGACCACATCGCGACCTGGGAAGGTCACAAGCTCACGAAGGATGAGGCGCGTCAGGTCACCGGCATCCGACGTGTCGAGTGGCTGTCGAGTTTCCCCGCGATCTTCCATCGCCTGATGTGCGAGGCCGAGCACGTCTACCTGAACTCCAACGAGCACAAGCGTGCGGACATCGTCGTCCAGACCCGGGACGCACGATTCGTCGAATCGGTGAAGAGGCAATTCCCGCTGCACACCTACCACCGCCTGGCCCGGGTGATGCATCGGCTCCGGATCCTGAAGTCCCCCCAGGAGATCGAGCTTCTGCGGAAGGCGTGTCAGATCACGAAGGCCGGCTTCCAGCGGGTGGCCCGGTTCGTGAAGCCCGGGGTCAACGAATGCGAGGTCGAGGCCGAGTTCTCCCACGAGTTCATCCGGCGTCGCGCTACCTTCGCGTACCCACCGATCATCGCCTCCGGCGCCAATGCCTGCGTGCTGCACTACCTCGACAACAAGGAGACGTGTCGTGACGGAGACCTGCTCCTTCTCGATGTGGGCGCAAGCTATGCCAACTACAATGCCGACATGACCCGGACGATCCCGGTCTCCGGCCGGTTCACGCGACGCCAGCGTCAGGTGTATCATGCGGTCCTACGGGTGCTGAAGGCTCAGATCCGCGGGTTGACCCCGGGCAAGAAGCCGCAGCAGTGGCAGGAGGAGTCCGAGGAGTTGATGGCTCGGGAGTGTGTGGATCTCGGACTGATCAAAGCGAAGGATCTCAAGGTGAAGGTCGAGGACCGCATGGGTCTTCCCGTGAAACGGTTCTACATGCACGGGTGCGGCCATCCGCTCGGACTCGACGTGCATGACGTCGGGTTCACGACGGAACCCTTCGCACCGGGCTGGGTCATGACCGTCGAGCCTGCCCTCTATCTGAAGGAGGAGGGCTTTGGTGTCCGGCTCGAGAACGACATCCTGATCACCGAGACCGGTTTCGAGGATCTCATGGGGGACATTCCGATCGAGGTGGACGAGATCGAGGCCCTGATGGCCCGGCGCCGCTGATCCCGGGATCTGCGGTTTCAAACTCCATACCCCTGCCCCGCCATGTCCCGCATCTCCCAGTTCGTGGCCATCCACGCCCACTTCCGGATCGATCCCAGCCATCGGGAAACCGTGGGGCGACTAATTGGAGAACTGGAACTCAGGGCCTCGGAGAATCCCCTGGTGCTCTTCCACGAGGCCTCGTTCCGGTCCGAGGATCTGGCTCTCCGCATCGCCTTCCCGTCGGCCGAACCCCTGCTGGACCATCTGGCGGGGACCTCGGAATGGTTTGAGCGGTTGCTCACGGGAACGGAGCTCCTCCGGGTCGAGGTCCATGGTCCGGAGCAGGAGCTCGCACTGCTCCGGGGCCCTCTCGGCGTGTTCATGCCGGAGTGGTACGTCCTCACGACACCTCGGTCCTGAGGTGCTTCGGCGACGTCTGACCCCGATACGTCCCTGACCCTGGATCGGTCTGGTGAATCAGACCGACAGCGTCGACCCGGTCAGCTTCTCGTAGGCCTCGAGATACTTCTGACAAGTCCGCTCGACGACGTCGTGAGGCAGCGCTGGCGCTGGCGGGGTCTTGTCCCAGTCGAGGGTCTCGAGGTAGTCGCGGACGAACTGCTTGTCGTAGCTCGGCTGGCCGCGACCAGGTTGATACTGGTCCGCGGGCCAGAAGCGCGAGGAATCCGGTGTGAGCGCCTCGTCGATCAGGAGCAGCCCACCATCATCGATCCCGAACTCGAACTTGGTATCGGCGATGATGATGCCGCGTTCCCGGGCGTGACGCCGAGCCTCCGCGTAGAGACGCAGGCTCAGATCACGGACCTGGGAGGCCACGTCACTGCCGACGATGTCGACCGCCTCGCCGTAGGAGATGTTCTCGTCGTGCCCCGTCTCGGCCTTGGTCGCGGGTGTGAAGATGGGTTCGGGGAGTTCGCTGGATTCCTTGAGCCCTGGAGGAAGTCCAATACCGCAGACCGTCTGGTTCGACCGGTATTCCTTCCAGCCGGAGCCCGCCAGGTAGCCTCGGACGACGCACTCGATCGCGAGCGGTTTGGCCTTCTGGACGATCATGCTGCGACCCCGGAGTTGGGACGCATAGGGTGCCAGCTCCGCCGGGAGCGGATCCTGGGCGCGAGCGAGTCGATGGTTGCGCAGCCAGGAGGCGCTGAAATCGAACCAGAAGTGGGAGATCTGGGTGAGGACCTGTCCCTTCTGGGGAATGCCATTCGGCATCACGCAGTCGAAGGCAGAGATCCGATCGGTCGCGACGAAGAGGAGACGATCTCCGAGGTCGAAGACCTCCCGGACCTTGCCGGACTTCACCTTGCGGATCCCGGGGAGATCGAGCGTCAAAAGCGGTGCATCCATCGGGCGACAGGGTTGGACGACGATGGCGGAGGGTCGAACAAAAAGTCCCTGTAGCTCACCGGACCGCGGGCGATGCTGAGTGTCAGGACTTGGCCCGCTCCGACTTGATGCCTGAGGCGAGCAGGGTCTCGAAGTGGGGCGGTGCTTCCTCCCGGGCCACCACGGTGATCTCGATGCGCTGGAATCCCGCCTTCTCCATCCAGTCCTGGAGATCCGCCTCAGCGAACCCGAACCAACGATCACCGTACAAATCGCGCGCTCGGTCGAATCGGTGCTTCACGAGATCGAGGATCATGACCTGACCCCCGGGCTTCAGGATCCGCAAGGCGCCTTGAATGGCGCGAGCCGGTGATTCCGCGTGATGCAGCGCCTGGCTGAGGATTACGAGATCGACGGCGTTGGGATTGATCGGCGGGTCTTCGAGGTTGCCTTGCCGGAACTCCAGGTTGGTCATCCCGTTCTTCTTCGCCTTGGCAGTGCCGTACTCGACCATCTTCTCGGAGTTGTCGACGGCGATGACCTTCTTGCACCGCAGCGCGAGGAGTTCCGAGAGCAGTCCTTCACCGGACCCGAGATCGGCCACCTCGAGCGGTGGGAGGATTCTCAGCAGGAGATGTCCGAACGCCTGCCAGGATCGTCCTGGTCCGTAGCTGCGGTCGAACCGACCAGCGACCTGGTTGAAGTATTGCTCAGCCTGTTCGGAACGACGGGCAACGACGCGGCGGAGGTTGATGACATCGGCCGCCCGTTCCGGGAGTTCCTGGGCACCGCGGACGGCGACCTGGACGAGTTCGCGATCCTCCTGGGATCTGGGCGCGATGCGGTAGAAGGTCCGCTTGCCATCGCGCCGGGGCGTCACGAATCCGGATTCGTGGAGGAGCCCTAGGTGGGTGGAGATCCGGGACTGACCGAGCCGTGTGATCTCCTGGAGTTCGTTTACGGAAAGCTCCTCGTTTTCGAGGAGGGAGAGGAGCCGGAGGCGGGTCGGATCCGCCAGCGCCCGCAACGCCTTGAGGGTGTCACTCACCTCGGCAGGCTCGCTCACGGGAGCCGATCCCGTCGAGTCCGGGGTAATTCGGGGTTGGTGGGCCCAACAGGATTCGAACCTGTAACCAAGGGATTATGAGTCCCCTGCTCTAACCGTTGAGCTATGGGCCCAGTAGCTTCGATCCCGCACCGGCGAAGCCTGGGGATCAACGTGCTCCAGCGAGCATGAACGCAGGATCGTTGCGGGCAACGCGGATGTTCATCGGACAATCTCGAGGTCGCGCCTCCGGAGGCGTCGATCTCGATCGCTGGCGTCCGCTCTGATCCACCCACAATGCAGCCGGGATCGAAGACTGGAACGATGGCTTCTTCAACCCTCCCTCGTCTCCGATGCCTCACTTCAGTGCAAGGGTTTCGGGGTCCCTAAATCTAGCGATGGTGGAAACGCACCAGGACCTGCTCTATTGGAAGGATGCGTAAAAACTCATCTGATCGCACAGAACCTTGGACGGAGATCTGCGACACCTCGTTCCGGCGCCTCCTCGAATTGTCGGCCCCCGAGCTTGTGCCCAAGATCGATTGGACCCGTCGGGTCCATTTCCTGGACCCGAAGCTCGAGACCTTCAATCCACCCGAGATGGGACACCTACACTTCCGCCACATTGCCAAGGTTTCTTGGAAGGCCTCGCGCAAACGGGTCCTGATCCACACCGAACTGGTTTCCGAGGTCGAGCCGCTTTTGGAAACTCGGATCTTCCTCGATTGGGGTTCCCTTTTTTTTAACCACGGTTTGGATGTCATCAGTCTGGTCCTGCTGGCGGATCAGGACCCCGGCTACCGTCCTTGGAGGTACTTTTGGGAGTTCGCAGGATGTTCCCTCGATTTCCGGTTCCGGACCTGCAAGTTCCTCGACTTCGAGACTGAGTTTCTGGAGGCCAGCACGAATCCCATCTCGAAGATTGTTCTGGCCCTGCGCTTGGCCCAGCAGACGGCTGGCAATCCGTGGGCCCGGCTAGAGGGAAAGCTGCGATGGATGGATCGGATCCTGGCGCAGGGTTTCCCGGAGCACGAGAAACGAACCCTGCTGCGGGTGCTGGATTGGATGAATCCGCTGTCCAGCAGCCTGACCATGGAATTCCAACGACGTGTCCCACGGCATCATACACACACACACTAGACCATGCCCGACCGCACACCCTTCGAGGACCGCGCCCATAGGAATGCCTAAGCCAAGGAGCGATCAATTGGGTACTCCCAAGGCTTCGCCAGGGGGCAGGTCCTGATCCTCCGTGCATCGATCCTGGATCTGCTCGAGGAGCGATTCGGCTTCCGCTCGGCGGGCCTCGCACGCCATCTCAAATTGGAGTCGGACCTCGAGGTCCTGAGGACATGGCTTCGCTGCGCGGCAACCGTCAGTGCGCCCGAGGTGTTTCTGGAGGTGCTGGGCATCTGTCTCGATTAGCGACCTGATGCGGCGAGTTCCCGTTGCCGCACGCCGGTGCCGGGCTTGATATCGAAGAGGAGCGTTGGCGCCACTCTCCAGGGAGATGAAAACGGTTCGAAATCCGAGCACCCGTTGACTCCCAATCGCAACCGAACCCGCATCCCCTTCCCCGATCTTCGCTTGAAGTCGAATGCCTCCGGCATCCCCTGTGTCCCTTGAATCGGTTTTGCGCTTGCGATGGACGCGCTCGATTTCGAGTCTGGGTCCCTCGGATCCCTTTGATGTCAGGTGGCCTCTCAACTCAGCTCCGCAGGATTCCCCTGGGGTTCCTCCCTTGGTTGGGCCCCGCCTTCATCGTCTTCTGGTGGATCCGCGACCTCTCGTTCCAATGGTCCGGAAACCCGGAGTTCCACCATGGATGGCTGGTTGCCGCTCTTACCGGATTCCTGATCTGGGATCGGCTTGAGTCCTTGCCGTCGGACGACACACACTCGAAGTCCCACTGGCCGCTCGGTCTTGGTCTCTTGGGGTTTCCCTTGGTCACGGTTGCTGAGCTCTATCGGATCGGCGTCGCCCGATCGCCAGCCCAGTGCATGTGCCTCAGCCTTGGCTGCTCACTCTTCCTGACCGGCAACATCCTCCTGCTCCGGGGCCCGAAAACCCTGCGGCATTTCGCGTTCCCCTTCCTGTTCTTCTTCCTGGCCGTGCCGATTCCCAAGATCCTCTGGAATCCTATCGTCTTCACCCTGCAATCGTGGGTCTCCATCCTGGATGTGGAGCTCCTCAACCTCTCAGGCATCCCGGCCGCCCGTCAGGCCCATGTGATCCTCCTTCCGAATGGCTCAGTGGGCGTCGATGAAGCCTGCAGCGGCATCCGAAGTCTCCAATCCAGCCTCATGGCGGCTCTCTTCATCGCGGACCTCGTCCTTCACCGTCTCTCAGCCAAGATCGCGTTCTTCTTCCTGGGAATCGGTCTTGCCGTTATCGGTAATCTTTTTCGTTCCTACGCCCTTTCAGTCCTCGCCTATCGTCACGGTATCGATATCCTTGAAAAGTGGCATGATACTGCTGGATGGAGCATCCTCGCCTTCACGAGTGTCGGTGTGATTGCTCTCGCGTGGTTCCTGAGTCGGATGGAAAACGTTCGAACCCATCAACTGTCTTCCGATTCCTCGCA
>JBDLQQ010000470.1:0-4623 GCA_039800465.1 Verrucomicrobiota bacterium | reverse complement strand
TCTCCGAGGGCAGCGAAGAGGGTGCTGAACTTGGAGACCGGCATGAGTGGTTTGCCGGAACGGTCGTAGACACGGTAGAGGCAGTTCACGGATTCCACATAATGATCCGGCCCGATGTCCCCATTGCAGTCCGAGGGTGATGGGGCCTTTCCAAAGATGTTGCGGTTGTCCAATCCTGACAGCCCCTCGAAGGTCAGCAGAGGAGCTGGCATCGTGCCGGTGACTCGATCGGATCGGACCAGCGGATCGACGGTCGGGGCGCTGTCCGCTCCGTGACGTCCCAGGCGACGCGACGCGGGTCCGGCTTCGCGATCGAGATCCTCGATGAGCAACGACGGGGTCCAGCCTCGGCTGCCGGCCCGGGTCGCCTCCTCGGCGAGTTCCCGGAACGGCCGCGTCTCGGCGAACCGGATGGCCTCGATGCGAACGGCTCGCGGAGCGGTTGTATCCGGAGCGGCGTGGACAGGGTAGATGACGAAGGTCCAGAAGGTGAGGATCCCCAGCAGCGCGAGACCTGCGGGATGGGGGCTACGGGCAGGTGAGTTCATGGCGAAAGGTCTCGGGGGCATGGACTGCAATTCAATGGGAAATCCAGTCGAAGGAAGAAGGAAGCGGTCTCCCAAGCGGGAACAGAACCGTGGAGAGCTCCGCCTCCCTCCGGCAGCGCAATCGCTCGCCCAGCTAGGTGAATCCAGGTCTCTATTTTTCCAGTCCCACGGTTCGATTGAGGCAGTTTACTCAGAAAAGCGCTGAACTCGGAGGGGCTTTTCGACCTCGCGGGGTGCCTTGCGGGCCCTAGGGACCCAAAAATTTCCAAAAAACGTATTGCAGTGAAGGGTCTGTCCGATAGGCTCCGGGGCTCCGTTGCCGGTGTCCGGCGCGGATTTGAAACCTGTTCGGCCGTACATGCCCACGATCAACCAGCTGGTCCGCAAGGGCCGCAAGAAAATGGACTACAAGAGCAAGGCGCCTGCTCTTAACGGGTCCCCGTTCCGCCGCGGCGTCTGCCTTCAGGTGATGACCCGCACACCGAAGAAGCCGAACTCCGCCATGCGGAAGGTGGCCAAGGTCCGCCTCAGCCATGGCACCGAGGTCATCGCCTACATCCCGGATGAGGGTCACAACCTCCAGGAGCACTCGATCGTGCTCGTCCGTGGTGGCCGTGTGAAGGATCTCCCCGGTGTCCGCTACCACATCGTGCGTGGCACCCTCGACTGCACCGGTGTCGAGAAGCGGCGTGTCAGCCGTTCCAAGTATGGCGTGAAGCGCCCGAAGGCCGCCAAGGCCGCCGCCAAGTAACCCCTCCCCGTTAACCTCCCACTGTTCTTTGTATGGCTCGTCGTCGTCAGGCAGATAAGCGTCCCGCTTCGGTGGACGCCAAGTTCAACAGCACGCTGGTCAGCCGCCTCATCAACGTCTTGATGCGCGGTGGTAAGAAGGCAACGGCGCGCCGCATCGTCTATGATGCCTTGGATGCTCTCGCCGAGAAGAATCCCGGCGTGAACACCCTTGAGATCCTCCAGCGGTCCATCGACAACGCCAAGCCCCGGATCGAGACCAAGGCCCGCCGCGTCGGTGGCGCCACCTACCAGGTCCCGATGGAGATCCCGGCCGACCGGCAGACTGCGCTCGCCATGCGCTGGATCACCTCGTTCGCCGACAAGCGGAAGGGGATTCCCATGAAGGAGGCCCTTGCTGCCGAGCTGATGGAGGCCTTCCAGGGTCAGGGCAACGCCATCCGTAAGCGCGATGACGTCCACAAGATGGCCCAGGCCAACAAGGCCTTCGCGCACTTCCGCTGGTAACCCAGAACGATCTGAACACGCCCCGTCCTCAGGCGGGGCGTTTTTCATCCCTCCGAACCGAACCGAACCGATCCGAGCCCATGAGCGACGTCGCTGCCGTAAATCCGAACCTGAACCATGCCGGTCGCCAGTATCCGCTGGAGCGGACCCGGAACATTGGGATCTGTGCCCACATCGACGCGGGCAAGACCACCACGACGGAGCGGATTCTCTTCTACACCGGACTTATCCATAAGATCGGTGACGTCGACGATGGCAACACCGTCACGGACTGGATGGAGCAGGAGAAGGAGCGCGGCATCACGATCACGTCCGCCGCCGTCACCTGCTTCTGGACCCAGAAGAAGGAGGAAGGCCTCTTCAAGTCCCGCGAGAGCATCGCGCACCGGATCAACGTCATCGACACTCCGGGACATGTCGACTTCACCGCGGAGGTGGAGCGCTCGATGCGCGTCCTCGACGGTGCCGTGGCCGTCTTCTGCGGCGTCGCCGGCGTGCAGCCGCAGTCCGAGACCGTGTGGCGTCAGGCGACCAAGTACAAGGTCCCCCGCATCGCCTTCGTCAACAAGATGGATCGGACCGGGGCCAACTTCTACAACGCCCTGGACGACATGCGCAAAAAGCTGAATGCGTATGCCTATCCGATCATGCTCCCGATTGGTGCCGAGGATGCCTTCGCCGGCGTCATCGACGTCGTGAACCAGAAGGCCATCGTCTGGGGTCCGGGTGAGGTGCTCAACGAGGGTCTGAAGTACGAGATCAAGCCCATCCCCGCCGAGATGGAGGAGCAGGCCAAGACCGCCTTGGCCGAACTGATCGACGCGGTCTCCAACAAGGACGACATCATCGCCGAGATGGTCCTCGAGGGGAAGCCGGTCTCCGCTGCCGACCTCAAGGCTGCCATCCGGCGCCTCACCTGCAGGATCGAGTTTGTGCCGGTGCTCTGTGGCTCCGCGTTCAAGAAGAAGGGTGTGCAGGTGATGGTCGATGCGGTCATCGACTACCTCCCGTCGCCGCTGGACATCCCCCAGGCTGTGGGCCACGTGCCGGGAACGGAGGACCAGATCTCGGTCGAGTCGAACGACAACTCGAAGCTCTGCTCGCTTGCGTTCAAGCTCTGGACGGATCCCTACGCCGGCAAGCTGGTGTTCTTCCGGGTCTACTCCGGCATGCTCAAGAAGGGCGACACGATCTACAATCCCCGCACCCGCAAGCGCGAGCGCGTCAGCCGCCTCATGGTCATCCAGGGCAGTGAGCGGAAGGATGTCGAGACGGTGTATTCCGGTGACATCGCCGCACTGGTGGGTCTCCGCAACATCACCACGGGTGACACGCTGTGCGACGAGTCGTACGACGTGATGCTCGAGCCACCGACGTTCCCTGAGCCCGTCATCAGCATGGCGATCGAGCCCAAGACGAAGGCTGACCGCGACAAGATGTCCGAGGGTCTGCAGCGTCTGGCCGAGGAGGATCCGACCTTCCGCGTCTTCACCAATGAGGAGACTGGTCAGCTGATCATCGCAGGCATGGGTGAGCTCCACCTGGAGATCATCCGCGACCGTCTCAAGCGCGAGTTCAAGGTCGAAGCCGATGCCGGTGCACCGCAGATCGCGTTCCGTGAGACCATCACCAAGGCGGCGGACGGCGAGGGCAAGTTCATCCGCCAGTCGGGTGGTCGTGGTCAGTACGGCCACGCGTGCGTCAAGGTCGAGCCGAATGAGAGCGGCAAGGGCGTTGAGGTCCTCGATGAGATCGTCGGTGGCGCCATCCCCCGCGAGTACATCCCGGCCGTCGAGGACGGCATCCGCGAGGCCATCAAGTCGGGCGTGTACGCCGGCTATCAGGTCATCGACATCAAGGTCAGCATCGTCGACGGGTCGTTCCACGAGGTCGACTCGAACGAGCTGGCGTTCAAGATGGCGGGCATCTTCGCGCTGAAGGACGCCTTCCCGAAGGCGGGCCCCAAGCTGCTCGAGCCGATCATGAAGGTCGAGGTTGCCACCCCGGACGAGTACCAGGGCGACATCCTTGGCGACATCAACCGCCGCCGTGGTGTCATCCAGGGCGTCGATGCCAAGGCCGGCCAGACAATCGTCACCGCGAACGTGCCTCTGAAGGAGATGTTCGGCTATGCCACCGCGATCCGCTCCCTGTCGAAGGGACGCGCCTCGTACTCGATGGAACCGTCGGCCTTCCAGGAGGTGCCGTCATCCGTCCTGGCCGAGGTGATGGACGCCGCCAAGAAGCGTCCGGCGGCCCGCAGCTGACCCATTTTGTAGGAACCAAATCAACCTGTTCTTTGTATGGCTGGACAACGCATCCGCATTCGCCTCAAGGCCTACGACCACCGGGTGATTGACGCCTCGGCGAGTGAAATCGTCGAGACGGTCAAGCGCTCCGGGGCCCGTGTGGCCGGACCCATCCCGCTCCCGACCAATATCGAGCGGATCACCGTCAACCGCTCTCCCCATGCCGACAAGAAGTCGATGGAGAGCTTCGAGCAGCGGACGCACAAGCGGCTGATCGACATCCTCGACCCGACCGCCAAGACGGTGGACGAGCTCAAGAAGCTCAACCTCCCGGCCGGCGTGGACATCACCATCAAAATCTAACCGACTTTAGACCATGCCTCTCGGACTCATCGGAAAGAAGATCGGTCACACCCGCGTCTACGACGCGAACGGTGTTTCGACCCCGGTCACCGTCGTTCAGGTCGGCCCCAACTACGTGTTGCAGGTCAAGAAGGCCGACGGCCCGGACGGCTACAACGCGGAGATCGGAAGAGCGTCGTGTAGGGAAAGAGTGTCTCGATACGTGT
>JBDLQQ010000469.1:0-5728 GCA_039800465.1 Verrucomicrobiota bacterium | reverse complement strand
TCGGGACCCTCGGACGCCCCAGTGGACCCGATGGCGTGGTGGGTGGATTGGAGCGCAGCGGAGGGATCGAGATGGGGACGAGAGGGACCGCATCCCTACCCTTGGAATTGGGAGGCGGGGTCCCGCCGGAGATCTCCAGCGTGTCCATGGATCCCGACGGGTCACCCCTCCCGCTTCGTCCAGACCAGATCCACGGTATCGAGCAGGAAGGCTCGCGCATTGTCGGAGCCCTGTTCCTCGTCCCCCTCCAGGGTCAGCACCTCTCCGCCGGTCACGAGAATTCCCCGATCCCCGATCCGGGTCGCGCGATGCCCATGGATCCAGCCCGGACCCGGGCCGGAGGGTTCGAGGCGGTCGATCCGCCACGTGCGGGTGTCGAGCCGATACACCGGGGTTCGCCCGTAAGCCCGGCGGCCCCAATAGCCGAGGGATCCGATGATGTAGATAGCCTCGTCGATGAGGGTCGCGGTGTGGAAATCAGTGGGTGGGAACACCGCCTCCGGATAGCCCAGGATCTCGATCGAGCCATCGGCTCCATGCACGAAGACATCGTTGTAGATGCAGAAGTCGGGATCGTAGTGGTCCTCGTGTTCACCACCGATCAGCACCACCCGTCCATCGGGCAGGAGGGTCAGGGATTGGCCGAAACGCTGCGCACACCACACCGGTTCCCGGCCCATGGACGAGGGACCGTCGAAGTGGGTGGTCGCGGAATAGCCGGTGACGCCCGAGCGGATCATGCCGATCCAGAATGGCTCCTGCATCCGCTCCGGATTCGACGCGCCATGGCGACGGGTCCGTGCCCTCAGGAACTCCGTCGGCGTCACGCCCTCCAGGAGACCGATGTCCGGGTCAGTGGGCAGGCCGACGATCGCCCGGCGGCCTTCGTTCCCGAGATGCCGAGGATCCGCGCCCGCCGTCAGCAACCGAACCGCCAGCGGCCGGGTCCGTGCTGCGGACAGGGCCGTGCCGCCATTGTGTTCGCGATCGATCTGGGCCCCTGCGTCCAGCAGGAGTTCCACACCCGCTTCAAACCCCGACTCGGTGGCCTGGATCAGTGCCGTGGTTCCGAATTCGTCGGTGCGCTCGATGTCGAATCCCAACCCCAGGAGCCACCGCAACAGGGCGGTCCGATGGCATTGGATGGCGTAGAAAAGCGGGGGCTTTCCGCAGCGCCCGACCGCTTCGAGATCGGCGCCCCGTTCCGCCAGCAGCGCGGCCTTGGCGAGGTCACCCGTCTGCAGTGCCACGAGCCAAGCGGTGCGCGACCACCGATCCCGGTCCTCTAGGGCAGCTCCCGCATCCAACAGGCGTTGAACGTCGTCCAGAGTCCCGATGGCGACGGCCCTGATGAGCGGCGTCCATTCGAGCTGTGCTTCATCGGCCCCGGCTTCGAGGAGGAGTTGAACCGCATCGAAACGGCCGAGTCGGGAGAGCTCCCGCAGCCCGGATTCCCCATGGGAGGTGATCCCGTTGAGATCCACCTTGTGGTGGATCAGGAGCCGCAGGAGGTCGAGCAGACGCCCGTCGAGGAACACGTCGCGTCCATGGATCGCATGGAGCAGGGTTCCGTAACCGTCTTTGTCTTGGCAGTGGAGATCAGCGCCGTGATCGATGAGGGCCTGGATTTCCCTGGGATCACCCTCGGCCAATGCCTTCAGGAGCGTGGCGTTGTCCGGGGTATCGATGCCTTGGGCCATGGACCCTGAGACTACGCCCGTCGGCGTGGCGGGGAACAGGATGAGTTGAGAGTGGAGCGGTGAGGCATGCTACCCGCCAACCTCGGTAGGGCCGTCGGTCCCTCGCGGCCCCATCTCGATCCCTGGACGAGGGCGGGATACCTACGCGGCAACGAGGATTTGCTGACGCGTTGGAAGAACCCGTCGGCCCGGGATATTCGATCGAACCTCGCGGTCCAGATGGGGACGACGAGGATGTGAATCACACATTGGGGAGGCGCTCCCGCGCGCTGTTCGCAGGGCACTGCTCCCCCACCGCGTACAGATCTGAGTGGCGTTTGTCTGAACCCTCAACTTTCAGCTCTCAACTTCCTCAGGGTACTCGTACGCGCCAGAACCGAGCCACCGTCCCGTTCTCCGGCACGACCGGGAACGTCACCGGCTTCCCGGCGCCCTGACCCGTCGTACGCTGACTCACACTCCAGCCACTCAGGTCGGTCGTGGTCTCCAACACCACCTCCGAACCGAGGGGCGCCTCCACCTGCAGGTTCAGTTTCCCGTCCGCAGATGGTGGCGTCACCACCACGGCCGGCGGAACCGGAGGTCCTCCTCCGCCCTTCACGGCCGCGTTCACGGTGTCCACCGGACGGATGTCAAACCCGCTGCCCGTGATCTCCGCCTGACTCACCACCAATGGCCAGGTCTCCTGACTCGTGATCCCCGGACCCGGCAGAAACGTCAGCACCGCGGCCACGCCGGTACTCGTCGACCACGGCGTCGACCGCACCGCTGCCAGGCTCACGCTCCCCGGATTCTCCGCCCATAGCGGCAATGAATCGGACGGCACCAACGCCCCCACCTGTTTCCCGGTGAGCGTCAGCACCGACTGCGGATACCCGACCGTGAAGCTCAACCCCGAGATCGTCGACCCCGCCCGAGCCAGCTTCACCACCAGACGCCACGGCACCCCCGGCTTGGCGGTGTCGCCATCCGGGAACTCCAGGCCCAGCACGTCGTTGGTATTGGCGGCGAGGCGCAGGAGGCGCCTCTGTTGAGAGTTGAGTGTTGAGGCTGAGGGTTCAAACAAGCCTGGGCGCAGTGGCAGTGCTCTCGACTCTCGACGCTCAACTCATTCCTCAGCCTCACGGGTTAGATGGGGCCGACGAGGATGTCAGCCCTTCGGCTGGGTACGACTCCGTTGGGTCCCCATCTAGACCGCGAGGCTCCCGCAGAGGTGCGAAGGCGCACGGGGGCGCATGCGAGGTTTCGAAGAGCGGGGCTGGCATCCCTGCCGGGATGCTCGGGGCCTTTGAATCTGTATCCGGTGGTGTCGCTGCGCTCGACCACCGACTACCTGCTGCGATGCCTCCGGCATCCTTGTGGGGGTGATCCGGACCTTGCCTCTTCGCCCCGCACGTTTCGCGAGCGGATCCTCTCGTCTGCGAGTGCGTGCCGCCGCGCCCACGTGGTTCGGTCAACTCTCTTCTCCTCCCTAAATCTGGCGATGGTGGGAGCCTGCTGGAACCTGCTCTACTGGGAGGATGGTGACGGCGGCATCCGACTACGATGAACCCTGGAAGGAGGTGTGCGACACCCGTTTCCAAAGGGTCCTCGAGCTGTCGTGTCCCGACCTCGTCGCGGACATCGACTGGACCCGGCCGATCCAGTTCCTGAACACCGAGCTCCAGACCCTGGCCCCGGCGGCCAAAGTGGGACGTCAGCACGTCGACCATCTGGCCAGGGTCCTTTGGAAACCCACCGGTAGCCGGGCCCTGATCCACACCGAGGTGCAGTCTCAGGTCGAACTACCCCTGGGCCATCGGGTCTTCGAGTACTCGACATCACTCCGGAAGATCCACGGTCTGGACGTCATCAGTCTGGTGCTGCTGGCGGATCCGAACCCGAGGTTCCGTCCCTGGCGGTACCTTCGCCAACTGGGGGGCTGTCGTCATGAGTTCGAGTTCCGGACCTGCAAGTTCCTGGACTTCGACCCGGACTTCCTGGACGCAAGCACCAATCCGGTGGCGAAGGTCGTGTTGGCCCAGCGGTTGGCGCAGGAGACGGCTCGGAATCCGAGGGCTCGGTTGGAAGGAAAGCTGCGGTGGATGGACCGGATCCTGACGCAGGAGTTCCCAGAGGCCGATCAGCGGATCCTGCTGCGGGCGCTGGACTGGATGAATCCGCTCCCCGAGGAGCTGGCCATTGAATTCCAACGTGAGGTCCGAGAACATCCTTCCCACAAGATCATGCCCTACTACACCAGCTTCGAGGAATCCGCCCGCAAGGAGGCCCTGGCAATAGGGCGCTCACAAGGTCGCACCGAGGGTCGTAACGAAGGCCGTACCGAGGGTCGCAACGAGGGACAGCTCCTCGCGCTCCGGGCCGCCATCAAGGACCTCTTCAGAGATCGGTTTGGCTTCATGCCTGTCGGGGTCGGGGCCCGTCTTGAGACGGAGTCGGATCCCCAGGTCTTGAGAGCGTGGCTTCGGCGCGTCGCCGCGATCGATACCCACGAGGCGTTCCTGACGCTCCTGGGCATCACGCGTTCCTGACGCCGTGGGGAGCGGAGCAGGCTGCAGCAGCGGGATCGAGATGGGGACGGAAGGGACTCCATCCCTTGGCTGGTAGGGAATTGCCCGTCAGCGCCAGCCCGCGTGAGGTGTGTTTGAACCGACACCTCTCGACGCTCAACTCTCAGCTAAAGCCCCCCCTACCCCAGCAACGCCGGCACCACCCGGGCACCCGTCACCTCCGGATCCGTCAGGCTCGCGTCCCGTCCCTCGTGACGATGGTTCAGCCGGTGATGGTCGAGCCCCAGCTGATGCAGCAGCGTGGCATGCAGGTCATGGACGCTCACCACGTCCTGGACCGACTTGTAGCCGAAGTCGTCGGTCGCCCCGTGGACATGCCCCGCCTTGAATCCACCCCCCGCCACCCAGAGCGAGAACGCATGCCGGTTGTGATCCCGTCCATCGGAGCCCTGGGAGATCGGGAGCCGACCGAACTCACCGGTCCAGAGCACCACCGTCGAGTCGAGCAGACCGCGCGACTTCAGGTCCTTCACCAACGCCGCACTCGGACGATCCGTCCGGGCGCACAGGCCCTTCAGGCGCTCGGCGTTCTTGTCGTGCGTGTCCCACGGCTGCCCGTTGAGGAACAGCTGCACGAAGCGGACCCCGCGCTCCACGAGCCGACGCGCAATGAGACACCGTCGGCCGTATTCCTCCGTCACCGGGTCGTCGAGCCCGTACAGAAGGCGTGTCGCGGCGGATTCGCCCGACAGATCCAGGGCCTCCGGCACCGCGGTCTGCATCCGGGCCGCGGTCTCGAACTGGGCGATCCGCGCCGACAATTCGCTGGTCTCCGGATGGATCTGGGCATGCCGCCGGTTGATCTCGCGGAGCAGGTCGAGCTGGTTCCGTCGGGCCTCCGCGGAGACCGAGGCCGGGTTCTTCAGATGGAACACCGGGTTCTCCCCGCCCCGGAATGGGGTGCCCTGGTAGACCGCCGGGAGGAACCCCGCCGACCAGTTCCGTTCGCCATCCACGGGCAGGCCCCCGGGGTCTGCCAGGACGACATAGGCCGGCAGGTTCTCGTTCTCCGTGCCCAGTCCGTAGAGGACCCAGGAACCGAACGTGGGCAGACCGGCCAGGAAACGCCCGGTGTGCATGATCCGCAGCGCGGACTCGTGGTCGACCGACCCCGTGGTCATCGACCGGATCAGTGTGATGTCGTCGGCGATGGACCCCGTGTGGGGCAGCAGTTCGGACAGCTCCATGCCGCACTGCCCGCGGGGGCTGAACCGATAGGGGGCGCCGAGGACATTCCCGGCCTGCTTGTCGAAATGGACCTCGAGGTCGCCGCCCGGATACGGCTTGCCGCTCCAGCGGTTCAGCTCGGGCTTGTGGTCGAAGAGGTCCATCTGGCTCGGCCCCCCGTGCTGGAAGAGGCTGATCACCGCCTTGGCTCGGGGACGTCGGTGCGGCAGGCCCACTCCACCCGCCCCGGCCTCCGGGCTGGCATGCCCGAGGAGATGGGCGAGCGCCAGA
>JBDLQQ010000468.1:0-3588 GCA_039800465.1 Verrucomicrobiota bacterium | reverse complement strand
CACCGTGCCCCGGCTTCCTTCGTTTCCAATTCAAACCAACATCCGGGTAACACCCTTTTTGACGCAACGATCCACCCTCAGCCCTCCGCTCCGGTAACAGTTACTTTTGGCGTACGGCGCCCGGGACCAGAGACCCGGAACCGTGGAACGACGGTTGAATCAACGAGGACTAGGCTTTCTCGACCCAGACATCCCCGTCCGGCCAGCGGTGTCGACGACGGCTCTCGGCCAGCATCTCGGTGCTGTATCCAGGCAGGACCGGGGCGAGGTACCGGCCATTCCGGATCCTGCACGGTTCGACAAAATGCTCGTGCAGGTGGTCGACGAACTCACAGACCCGCCCATCCCAGGTGCCGCTCACACAGACGAAATCGACCATGGAGAGGTGCTGGACGAACTCGCAGAGGCCGACGCCACCCGCATGCGGGCAGACCGGGACCCCGAACTTCGCGGCCAGCAACAACACGGCGAGGTTCTCGTTCACGCCTCCCAGCCGGCAGGAATCGATCTGGCAGAACGAGATCGCCCGGGCCTGGAGCAGCTGCTTGAAGAGGATCCGGTTCATCCCGTGCTCCCCGGTCGCCACCCCAATTCCAAGGGGTCTCATCGCCTCAGCGATCGCCGCATGGCCCAGGACATCGTCCGGCGAGGTCGGCTCCTCGATCCACCACGGCTTGAACCGGGCCAGCTCACGCATCCACGTGATCGCCTGGGGGACGTCCCAGACCTGGTTGGCGTCCACCATCAGCTTCCGCTCCCAGCCCAGTTCCTCGCGAATGATGCCCAGACGCCGGATATCATCCTCGAGGTCCCGCCCCACCTTGACCTTCAGGTGGCTCCACCCCTCGGAAACCGCCTCCCGGCAGAGCCGACGGATCTTGTCGTCCGGATACCCGAGCCATCCGGCACTCGTCGTGTAGGCCGGATAGCCCTCCGCCTGGAGTCGGGCGATCCGCTCCGACTTTCCCGGCTCCACCCGCCGGAGCAGCTGGAGAGCCTCCTCTGGGGTCAGGGCATCCGTCAGATAGCGGAAATCCACACAGCGGACGAATTCCTCCGGGGAGAAGTCCGAGACCAGCCTCCAGAGCGGCTTTCCCTCGACCTTCGCATACAGGTCCCACAGGGCATTGACGATGGCGGCAAGGCCCAGGTGGATGGCCCCCTTGTCGGGTCCGATCCATCGGAGCTGGGAATCCTGTGTGAGGTGACGCCAGAAGGCGCCGGGGTTCTCCGCGAACTCGTCGAGGGTCCGCCCCAACACCAGATGTTCATGGGCCCGGATGGCCGCGCAGACGACCTCGTTGCCGCGGCCGATCGTGAAGGACGATCCATGACCCTCGAAACGCACCCCGACGGGGAGGCGGAATCGCCCCGATGGGTCGCCATCGGATTCGGCCTCGAGAATCACATAGGCGGAGGAGTAGTCGGGGTCCGGGTTCATGGCATCGGAACCATCCTTCTCCCGGGAGGTGGGGAAGCGGATGTCCTCGATGCGGAGCTGGGTGATGCGGAGCACCCGGAAGGCTGGACCGGGAGGGAACCGGACGGCAAGTCGGGGAACCTGGGCGTCGGCCGGCTGCGTCAGCGCATCAGGATAGGCACGGCAGGCGGAGCGGGATTGGTAACCACCTGCCGTGCCCGGTTGAGGATTGGCTCGATCTGAGCAGCCTCACCCGGGGAATCGCAGGGGGGCCGGGATCTCTTACAGGAAATGGAGGAAACTTCAGGGGACATTCCACCGCGGCTATTCCTTGATCGCGGTGAACCGGAACTTCTGGCCTCCGACGGACGCCTCGGCCATGAGGCCCGACCGGGGCAGCGTGAAGACCGCGACGCCCTGGTTGTACTTCGCGTTCTTCCCGGCCCCCTCTCCGGCTGCGACGGCACTCATCTGGGCATTCATCGTGGTCTCGGACTTCTGGAAGTCCTTCATCGCCTCGGTGTTCTCGAAGAAGAGGATCTCGGAGAAGGACTGTCCCCCCACCTGGACACCCACGGTCGCCTGGGTCATCACGACGTGGCCGATGAGCTTGCCCTGCTCGTAGACCAGCCCTGTACCCCGGGCACCACCGATGATGAAACCACCCTTCCCGACACGCGGGAGCACCGCATAGCCCACGCTCTTCTTGAAGAAATCATCGAGGGTCGAGTCGGCCTTCTTGAAGTTCTCGATCGTGGTGGGCACCTCTTCCTTGAGCTTCTTCAGATCCTTCTCGCTGGGCCCGCTGGAATCGGCGGCAAGGAGTGTCGAGGAGATCAGTAGGCTCAGGACGGCGAATTTCTTGGGGTTCATGGAGGAGTTGAACCGGGCTCGGTTTGCCCGCCCGGAGCTTCAGGAGTGAATCGGCGCAGGGAGTTCCAGGCAAGCCCAGCCGCGCTCCCAAATCCAGGGACCAGAGCCTTCCGAGCGGGATCCCTCAACCGCCGCCCAACCCACCCGTCGCCGAGGAACGACATCGCCCCTTCACGACGCCGCGCGACGATGGTAGGCCATCCTCCATGCTGACGAAGATCCCGCTGCGATGCCTCGCCCTGCTGGCCCTGTTGGCCGGTTCCTCCGCCAGGGGAGCCGATCCATCAAGCCAGTGGCAGCTGCTCCCCTTCACCAAGGCGGACGCGGCCAATCCCATCCTGCAGCCCACATCCGCCTCCGAGTTCAACTGCCCCATCGAGGGCCGGGTCCGCTGGGAGGAATCCCATGTCTTCAACCCGGCTGCCGTCGTCCGGGACGGCAAGGTCTGGATCCTCTACCGGGCCCAGGGCAAGTCCGGCATCTCGAGGCTCGGCCTCGCGTCGAGCATCGACGGCCTGCGCTTCGTGAGGCACCCGAAACCCGTGGTCTATCCCGACAACGATGCCCAGCGGGCCTTCGAGGCGGGCGGGGGTTGCGAGGATCCCCGGGTCATCGAGGACTCCAGCGGGAACTACGTGCTGACGTATACCGCCTATGACGGCAGGACCGCCCGCCTCATGGTGGCGACCTCCAGGGACCTGCTCACCTGGCAGAAGCACGGTCCCGCCTTCCAGGGCGAGATGCGCGAGGAATGGACCAAGAGCGGCTCGATCGTCTGCCGCAGGCAGGGCGACCGCTTCGTTGCCGAGCCCATCGATGGCCGCTACTGGATGTACCTCCGGGACTCGAAGTTCCTTCTCGCAACCTCCAAGGATCTGAGGAACTGGGAGGTCGTCCGGGATGTCGCAGGCAAGCCCAGGGAGATCGTGTCGTCCCGGCGCGGCCTCTTCGACAGCGACCTGGTCGAACCCGGTCCCCAGGCCTGGCTGCGCGATGACGGCATCCTGCTCCTCTACAACGGCGTCAACGCGAAGACCAACGGCGATCCCAAACTCCCACCAGGCAATTTCGCCTCGGGTCAGCTGCTGATGGACCGGAAGGATCCGACGCGGATCCTGAAGCGGAGCGACGGCCATTTCCTCACCCCGGACCGCCCCTACGAGATCACCGGACAGGTGGGCAACGTCTGCTTCATCGAGGGAATGGTGACGTTCCAAGGCCGCTGGCTGCTGTATTACGGCACCGCTGATTCCCGGGTCGCCGTGGCGACCGGGCCCGCCGTCCGCTGAGCACAT
>JBDLQQ010000467.1:0-5005 GCA_039800465.1 Verrucomicrobiota bacterium | reverse complement strand
TCTCTGTGGACGCCACCTCTTCAACGCCCTGCTGGTCTTCGACCGACAGGGGCGCCTCGTCCACACCTACGCGAAGTGTCAGTTGACGGAGTCCGACCGACGCTGGTTCACCCCGGGCGACGTCCTGTCGCTGTTCCGATTGGATGGGGTGCCGTCAACCGCGATCCTCTGCCACGAACGCCGGTATCCTGAACTCGTCCGGATCCCGGTCATGGCCGGGGCGAAGATCGTGTTCCATCCCAACGCCGGCATGGACCGACTCGAGGTCTCCAAGACCAAGCGAGGGGGCAGGGATGGGATCCCTGTCCGCGCCTTCGAGAACGCCGTCTTCTACGTGTTTGCCAACTCGGTTGGACCCCAGGGCGGGGGACTGTGGTCGGCAGGGGATTCCAAGATCATCGCGCCCGACGGGACCCTGCTCCGGTTGGCGGACAACCGACGGGAGACCGTGCTCGTGGCAGACCTCGAACTGGCCCGGGCGACGCGGAAGTATGCCCAGGACAGCCTCCTCCATCCGAGGTTCCTCGCCCCGCACTGGCGCCGGATCCTGTCCGAGATGCGGCGTCGCGTTCGCGAAAACAACCAGACCTTCCGACGCGGGATGCGCGGCGGTGTGAAGCGATGAAGCCACGACACCCTTTCGATGGATCCGGCAGCAGGAAAGGACTTGGAATGAAACCACGTGGGTTGATGGGACTGAGTCACCGGCAAGGTGCCCTGTTTGTTCTGGCGGGGTGGCTGGCGCTGGTCAGCGGCATGGCGGATGGCAACGGGGTGCCGCTGGTGACGTGGCATTCGCAACCGGCCAAGCCGGGACAGACCGTGTTGGTGTATGGCGATGGCCTTTCGGCGGCACGGGTCCAGATCCGCCGTCTGCAGGACCTCCCACCCGGACTGCCGGGCAGGGTCGCGACAGACTCCGATGTCCCAGTTGTCGCGGGCGGGGAATCCGTCGCGATCCAGCCCCGTGAGCAGGCCCTCAAGGCGCTCCTTCCCGAGGGTGACGCCCCGGGCGTCTTCTCGCTGCAGGTGACAGCGGGGGATCGCCGACAGACCGTCCTGGTGAACGCCCCACAACCCTGGTGGGCCCGGGGGGCAGACCGGTTGGAGGCGTCGCCCGGAAACGAGGTGCGGGTGTTTGGACTCGGACTCGGATGGATGGGGGTGCGGGAACCGTTGGCGGGGACGCCCCCAGGCTCTCCCAGGACCCGGCTGGTGCTCGTCGGCGAACAGACTGTCGAACTGACCGTGTCGGAGTCCGACCTCTATTCACTGCGGGCCCCGATGCCTGCTGATCTGAAGCCAGGCGACTACCAGGTCTGGGTCCACAACGGATGCGGTGGACCGCAGGCCTGGGGTCGATGCCCGGAACCCCTCCGCGTGGTGGCACCCGTTCCTTGGCCGGATCGGGAGTTCAACGTCCTGCAGCATGGGGCGCGTGGGGATGGGGTCGTGGACGACACCGCCGCAGTCCAGCGAGCCCTCGATGCCGCGGGAAGGGAGGGGGGCGGCGTGGTGTGGTTCCCCTCAGGCCAGTTCCGGTTCAATCGGACGCTCCGGATTCCGCGGCGTGTGCTGATGCGAGGAGCGGGTCGGGATCAGACCCTCCTGCACTGGAGCAATCGCCACTTTGCCCGGCTGCGGGGCATTGTCCATGGCGAGGCACAGTTCGGACTCGAGGACATGACGATCTGGTATGTCGGGGCCGAGCGCGGGATCGAGAACATGGCGGAGGTCGAGGGCAAGTCGCTGTACTCGACGGCGAACCGTCCCCCGTGGTGGCAGGAGGGCGACATCCTGCTCCGGCGCCTGGTCATCCGGTGGAGTCCGTATGCGGCGCGACCGGGATGGGGACAGCTCAGCGACACCATCGAGATCACCCGCCAGCTGAACTTCGAGTCGCTGGATGCCGCCGGGACCGGGGTCGCGGTCTGGCTCTGTGGGCGCGACATCCGGGTCGAGGACTGTGACATCTACTCCGGGGGATTCCCCCTCCTGCTGGCCTTCATGTCCGATGGCAGCCTCGTCCGGAACAACATCCTCCACACGGGGCGGGGCGGTCTCGTCTGGGCGCAGCGGGGACGGAAGGTGATCTGGGAGAACAACCAGATGCGGGGCGCCGACAACATGTCGCGGGCCGGATGGAGCACCAAGGCGCACCCCTACTACGATCAGGTCTACTTCCGCGGCAACGCCGTCGCGTTCGCCCAGTCGGCGGACTACGAGATCGTGGGATCCGATGGAGCCTCCCCCGTCTACTACGGTGGGGTGGCCTCGACGCAGGGGACGTCCATCCAACTCGCCAAACCCGTTCGTTCCTGGCCATTCGAGCCGGAGGGTCATCTCGCTTTCGTGATGGCGGGGCATGGGAAGGGGCAGGCACGGACGGTCCGAAAGGGAGATGCCCAATCCATCGAGGTGGATCAGCCGTGGTCGATTCCCCTCGACGCGACCTCCCTCCTGGGCATCAACCACAGCCTCCGGCAATGGCTCATGGTGGGTAACCGGATCGCAGACGGCGACTCGATGCAGATGTACGGCCTGAACCACGAGGTGGTGTTCGCCGAGAACCAGCTCGAGCGGGTGGGCGGCAGCACCGAGGCGGCGTTGCGCTTCCTCGCCTTCCAGCACACCAGCGATGGTCCCGAGGCGGCCGAACCCTCGTTCTTCTCCCAGATGCTCGGGAACCGGCTGGTCGCACCGCGGTTCGACATGCGGCGGTTCGAGTCCGGCACGGCCGCCATCGAACTGAGCGGGGGCGACGTGGATTCGCTGGGTCGGGCCCAGACCCCATGCCTAATGAACGCGGCGGTCCTTCGCGGCAATGAGGTTCGGGGCGGCAAGATCCTCATCTCGGTCGGAAGCCAGCTGCCCTTCCGTGCGGAGGACATCCTGATCGAGGACAATCGCATCACGGACGCCCCGGAGGGGCTCGACATCGGAGGGCGCACCGCCGGGATCATGCTGCGACGGAATCAACTCCAGGCGGTCCGACGTCCGCTGGTCGGGGCGGGTATCGAGACGGCCTGGATCGAGCCCGGACGCCGCATCGAGTACTGGTTCGAGTCCCTGGAAGGGGTTCTGGCGCGGCTTTCGTCACAACCACGCGTCGACCTCCGCCCCTTCCGCGAACGTGCAGCACGGCTGGGCATTGAGAATGGATCAGATCCCCGCTGGCAGGAGATCCGCCAGGCGGTGGCGACGGCCGTGACCCAGGCCTTTCCACCGCCGCACAACCCGGACCTTGTCGAGGTCCTCTTCGATATCCGGCTAACTACTGCCGCCTCGGGGACGCTGAATGCTCTCCTGCAGAGCGGTGCCGGTGGGGATGCTGAGTGGCAGCTGACACTGGAGCGTCGCGGACCGGATCCCGTGGTCGTCCAGGCAGCCCCACAGTGTCATTCTGGTTGGGAATCGAACCCGATCCGCGCGGAGGTTTCGGTGCCATCGGGCTCCACCGTGCGCCTCCCGGTCCGCGTTCCAAAGGACGCGAGGGGTACCTTTGCGTTCCCGGTCCGGGTTCAGCTCACGGTCGGTGACGCGTCGCTGGCCTGGGACGAGGTGCTCCAGGCGGGAACGGGCTCCGTGGTGGATTGGTGGGTCGTCGGCCCCGAGATGGCCGGCGCTGCTGTGGATCCGTCGATCTTCACGCGGCGGCCCGACCAATGGTTGTGGGACCAACCTGTTGCCTTCGGTGACACCGGACGAGCGTGGCAGCGGGCGACCAACGCACCGGTGTTGGAGTTCTGGAAGGCGTTCCCCGAGCCCAAGGAAAGGCCAAAAGGGACCCACGGAGCATTCGCTGTCGCGATCTTCGAAGCCGACAGGGACGTCTGGGTCGAGTGGACGGCCAGCCTGGGTGGGCCGGGTTCCCGTCACGAACTCCAGTTCCATCTCGATGGACGCGAGTTGTTCGATCTGCGACTGGGGCGCGAGACGTGGTCGCCGAAGCGGCTGCCGATGTTCCTGGGGAAGGGGCGTCATGTGGTGTTGGTGACAGCCCGTTCCCGCGATCAACTCCCGGGGGCGTCCCTTTCGATCCGTGAACTCGATGAGAATGGGGGTGGTCGTGTGCGACCGGTCCCGCCATGGGCCTCGGAGTGACGGGATCGTCAACGAGGTTGGTCCCACCACGGGGGACACTTCTTGGGGTGGGTCGATGTCAGCGGCCGTGAAAGGTTACTGTTTTCTATCGATTATCCCTGGGTGCAACCAGCCGATGGCCAGGAGCCGCTCCGGGGCTTCGGCCCCGAGGTGAAGGCAAGGGGGGAAGACTTTCACTCCTCGGCCAGACAATACAGGAACCGTTCGCCGCGCAGGTAGAGCTCCCGTCCTGCCAACGCCGCCGAGGCACTGAGGGAGTCGTCGAGCCGGTTCATCGTCACGACCGCATTTTCGAATCCGCCCGCAACACCAAGGACTACGGATCACGGCACCACAGTTGTCGCGACTCTCGATGAGAATCTCCTCAGCCGTCTTCCAGATGGGGACAGACAATCTATCCGATTTACCGATCCGCATCGAAGGCCGCCATGATTTGGCGACGCATCTCGGACCTGCCGTCTCCTCTCTCCACTCTCTTCTTTGGGGTCAGGTCATTAGTCCGGGATCAGGGTCAGGTGATCGGTCTGTATTCGCATTCGGGGTCAGGTCATAGATCGGTGCAGAAGGCCGATTTAATTGCCTCAACCATCACTCAACCGCCCGGAGGCCCCGGTTTGAACCGCCGCACCGGGGATCTGCGGGTTTGGACTGTACAAGGAACCTCTCCACAGACCTTGTATAGGCTCAGAACACACTTTGCAGGTGCCACATGGGAACGATCGACCCAAGCCCGCCCAGATCGCCCCTGCTGCGGCGATCCAAGTCGCGGGTTCTCCTCCCTCAGAATGTCCGATCCCAGCTCTACTCCGCCTTCGGGATCATCCAGCCACCTGGACGCGCAGGTCGCGCAGACAACTCAGGGCCAGATCCGACACCCCTCGTACCGGTCGGGCCCCTGTCT
>JBDLQQ010000466.1:0-6096 GCA_039800465.1 Verrucomicrobiota bacterium | reverse complement strand
TTCACGAGAGCCGGGTTGTCGGAGACAGCCTTGTTCACCGCGACGATCTCCCCCGAGACGGGCGCGTAGATGTCGCTGGCCGTCTTCACGGACTCGACGACGGCGCAGGCCTCCGAGGCCTTCACGACCCTGCCCACCGACGGCAGCTCGACGAACACGACGTCGGTCAGCTCATGCTGGGCGTGGTCGGTGATGCCGACGGTGGCAATGCCGTTGGCGACCCGGACCCACTCGTGGGACTTGGCGTAGCGCAGATCGGAAGGGACTTGGGAACTCATCGCTGGAGAAGGTTGGAATGGGACAAAACGCCGGGTCAATCAGGGTTTCCGGTAGATCGGCTTCTTCACCACCTCGGCCGCAAAGCTCCGACCCCGGATCTCGACCGCGATGACCGTCCCCGGTTGGGCGAGAGCCGGGGGGACATAGGCCAGTCCAATGCCCTGGTTCAGGGACGGACTCTGGGTCCCACTGACGACCGTTCCAACCGGTTGACCGCCCGACACGACCGCGTAGCCCGGGCGGGGCGGAGGGGACTTGTCGGTCATCCGGAAGGCGGCAAGACGCTTCTTCGGTCCTTCGGTCTTCTGGGCCAGAAGCGCCGAACGGCCGACGAATTCGCCCTTGTCGAACGAGACAAAGATCCCGAGCCCGGCCTCGATGGGGGAGGTCGCCTCATCCAGTTCATGGCCATAGAGCGGATAGCAGACCTCGGTCCGGAGAGTGTCGCGCGCGCCGAGCCCACAGGGCTGTAGGCAGCCGACATGCCCCAGGTCCAGACAGCGTTTCCAGATCGTCTCGATCAGGTCGGCCGGGGCCACCACCTCAAAACCGTCCTCGCCGGTGTACCCGGTCCGGGCCACCCAGATGGGGGCCGTGGACCCGGAGACACCCGAGAGGGATCTCCAGAGGCCGATCTCGTTCTTCTTCAGGTCGAGCACCGATCCCACCGCCGTACCCGCCTGGCTGGGTCCAGGAAACACCTCCGCGATGAACTGGACCACCCGGGGTCCCTGGATGGCGACCGCTCCCAGGCGGGAAGACGCGTCTTCGAAGATCACTCCTGACCGATGGCTGGAGCCGCAGATCCGCTCCTGGATCCAGGGAACGTCGACCCCGATGCGGCTCGCGTTGATGATCAGGAGGAACTCCATCGGGGCGATCCGGTAGACGTAGAGATCGTCCACCGTCCCACCGTCCTCCCGGCACATCTGCGAATACTGCCCATGCCCGACGGCGAGTTTCCGGACGTCGTTGGTGAGGGTCTCGTTGAGGAACCCCTCGGCGGCCGGCCCCGTGACGAAGACCTCGCCCATGTGGGAGATGTCGAAGATGCCCGAGGCACGCCGGACACAGAGGTGCTCGTCGACGATCGACGAGTACTGGACGGGCATCTCCCAGCCGCCGAACTCGATGAGTTTGCCGCCGAGGCGTTGATGGGCTTCGAAAAGAGGGGTGCGTCTCAGGGACATGGAATGGCTGGTGTCTAACCGGTTGTGCGATCGACCGGATCGTGTCCGAGAGACTGGTTCAGCCTCTGGGATCCCTCAACTGCCAATCGGTGCGGACCGTCGACATTCCAGAGACCAGCCGTACTCTCGACGCCGTGATCCGGAACGTGATCTTCGACTGGTCTGGGACCCTGGTGGATGACCTGCCCGCGGTGTGGGAGGCCAGCAACCACGTGTTCCGCCAGGCGGGCATCCCACCGCTGTCGCTCGACCAGTTCCGCTCCGAGTTCCAGCTACCCTTCCACGGGTTCTACGAGCGGTATCTCCCCGGGGTACCCATGCCCCAGCTGGAGGTATGGTTCAGGACCCGATTCGCGGAATGCCAGGACTCCATCGTGCCCCTCCCCCACGCCCGGGAGATGCTGGAGTTCTGCCGCGCCCAGGGGCTCAGGCTCTTCGTCCTCACGGCAGTCCACCCCAAGGCCTTCGCAGTCCAGGCCGAGACAATCGGGTTCGCTCCCTTCTTCGAGCGCATCTACTCGGGGGTCATGGACAAGCGGACCCGGATCCTGGAACTACTCGCCGAAAACGGGCTCGACCGCGACGCCACGGTCTTCATCGGCGACATGCAGCACGACATCGAGACGGCCAAGGAGGGTGGCGTCCACAGTGTCGGGGTGCTTACCGGCTACAACTCCCTCGAGCACCTGAGACAGGCGGGGCCCGACGTCATCGTCGAGCACCTCGGTGAACTGCGTCAGATCCTCCAGCGCCAGGGACTCCGGCTTCATCCGCCGTCTGAACCCGGACAGAAACGCCATCCCATCCCCACGGTAGGCGCCCTGGTGTTCAACGAATCCGGAAAGATGCTGCTCGTGCGGACCAACAAGTGGTCGAACCTCTGGGGTATCCCCGGGGGCAAGATCGACTGGGGCGAGACGTCCGAGGACGCGCTGCGACGGGAACTCCTCGAGGAGACCGGGCTGCGGGTCACGGAGATCCGGTTCGTCGTGGTCCAGGACGCCATCCACCCGCCGGAGTTCTACAAGGACGCCCACTTCCTGCTGCTCAACTACACCTGTCGCGCCGAGGGGCCCCAGGAGGTGCGCCTGAACGCCGAGGCGCAGGAGTTCCGCTGGGTGGACGCCGCCGAGGCGTGGCAGCTCCCGCTGAACACCCCGACCCGCATCCTCCTGGAGGCCGTCGTCCCAAGACCCCGGGAGACCACGCCATGAACCCGACACTCGACACGATCACGCTCTGTGACCTCGAGGTCCGCTACCGCGTTGGGGTTCCAGACGAGGAGCGGGCCCATCCACAGCGGCTGCTCCTGACGATCGAGCTGGACCTGGATGTCTCACCGGCGGCCCGGACAGATGACCTGACCCAGACAATCAACTACTTCGCGGTGAGCCGACGCCTCCTCGGACTGGGGCAGGGACGCGAGTGGAAGCTGATCGAGACGCTGGCCGAGGAGATCGCGGGCCTGCTGCTCACGGAATACCCGGCGGAGGCCGTCCGGGTGGAGGTGAAGAAGTTCATCCTCCCCGAGACGCGATACGTCTCGGTCCGCCTATCCAGAAGCCGGGGTCGTTGACCGGCACGGAGGGATCCTGCTGCTACTTCGGATTCGGGGTCTTCACCTTGGAGGATCCGTCGGAACCCAGTTCGGCCTCGAGCGGAGCCGGGGGATTGGTCGAGGCCGGCGCCGGACGCCGGAATCCCTGGCTGAGGACCTCGGCGCCCTTCTTGTCGGACCCGTAGAGACCGCGCCGGATCATGTCGATGCGCCGGGCGACGCTCAGTTCCTCCCGGAGCTTGCGGACCTGGTCGCGCAGCTGGGCGAGGTCGTTGAACTTGCGTTCCAGCTCGGCCTTCTCGGCAAGGAGCCGCTTCAGCTCGCGCTGGAGCTGCTCGCGGTTCCCCTCACTGGTCGCAAGCTTCTTCTCGGTCTCGGCAATCTTCCCGTTGAGGCCCGTGATCTGATCGGTCAGGCCATCCATCTTCTTGGTCAGGTCCTCGCGTTCCCCCTCCAGCTGGGAGATCTGCTTGTCCTTCTTCTCGATCTCCAATCGGGCCGCCTCCGCGGCCGCCTTGGCCTCGGCTTCGGTCCGGTTCAGCTCCGCGGAGACATAGGTCCAACGGTTGGAGATGAGACCGATTTCCTCGATTCGGTGGGCGAGGTTGGTCTCCAGGGAGGCGTTGACCTTCTGCTGCTCGGTCAGCCGCGAGGTAGTCGCGACCAGCTCGTTTGAGAGCGTCAGGAGATGCCCAGTGGAGCGGGTCCTGTCCTCGGACGCCTGCCGGCTCGTCTGGTACCACCCGAACCCCAGTCCCAAGCCGGCCACGGCTAGAACGATGCTCACGGTCTTCGCATTCATTTCACCGATCAGGCTGCTCCCCGCCGCCACGGCACGCAAGTATCCGGTGGCCTGTTGCAGGGGAACCGTCCCATCGTACCGTTCGCCATGGACCTGCCCGACCGCGCTGGCGTGATGATCCTGGGAAGCTGTCATCTCTTCCCGGGCTCCGTGCTGCCCCTGCGGATCTTCGAGCCCCGCTACCGACGGATGCTCGCGGATGCGCTCGAGGGGGACCGCATGTTCTGCCTCGCCATGAACCAGCCCGGCACCAGCCGGGAACGCCCCTGCGAGGTCGCAGGCCTCGGCGTGGTCCGGGTCTCCCTCCAGAACCCGGACGGCACCTCGAACCTTGTCCTCCAGGGCATTTCCCGCGTCCGGATCGGCAAGGCGCTCCGGTACCGTCCCTACCGGATCCATGCGATCGAACCGCTGGCCCCCGATGAATCCGACACCGTGGTGGTCGACGCCCTGGTGGAACGGACCCTCGACCTCGTCGACGCGCGACTCCGCCTGGTCCCCACGTTGCCCGCCTCGTTCCTGGCCCCGCTGCTGGGCCCGAACACCAAGTCGGGCGTCAAGGTGGTCGACTGCGTCGCCGCCCTGCGGAAGGTTGGGGATCCCGGGGCCCTCGCCGACGTCGTGGCCTCGCTCGTCCTCCCCAACCCCATCATGCGTCAGATCATCCTGCAGACCCTCCAGGTCGAGGATCGGCTGCGCCAACTCGTGCAGTTCCTGACGGCCGAGGTGGCCGATGCCGCGGGCGGAGGGACGGAATGAGCCCCTCCCGACTCGATGAACAGTCCCTGTCCGGGGCCGGCCTGCCGGAGATCCATGCGGCCTTGTTCGCCCAGCTGGTCACCAGCCACGCCCACAGCGCCATGATCCTGCTGGGCCGGTATCCCGACCCCGAGACCGGCCAGACCCGGCTCCCAGATCCGGATTCCGCGAAGATCTACATCGACCAGCTGGAGATGCTCGAGGCCAAGACCCGCGGAAACCTGGGGCCCGATGAGATGAACCTCCTCGGACGACTGCTCCACGTGACCCGGTCCGCACTGGCACAGGTCCTCGATGCCGGGGGACAGCCCTAGCCGCCGGCGGCGTCAGAACCCCGGATCCGCCCCATGGGGAAATACCTCCACGTCTTCAAGATCGGCATCCAGAACACCCTGGTCTACCGCGCCAATTTCCTGTTCCGGGCCGTCTTCGGACTCATCCCACTGACGGGGACGCTGTTCCTCTGGCAGACCATCTACTCAGGCAAGGGGCCGGACTCCCTGGTCGGGGACTACACCCTGTCCTCGATGATCAGCTACTACCTGCTCATCACATTCATCGACGCCCTCACGGCGGTGGCGGAGGACGACTGGCAGATCGCCGCGGACATCAAGGACGGTCTCATCAGCCAGATCCTGCTCAAGCCGATGGACTACCTGCTCTACCGGCTGAGCCTCTATGTGTCGGGCCGGATGATCTACACGACGGTCGCGCTGATCCCGGTCACGCTCTTCTCCTTCTACCTGCGCCAGCATCTCGTGGTGCCGGCTGAGGTGACTACGATCCTGCTGTTCGGCGTGTCGCTCGTGATGGCGGCCTTCCTGCAGTTCTTCATCGCGTATTCCGTCGCGCTGATGTCGTTCTGGGTCCTCGACATCAGCACGTTCATCTTCATCCAGTTCGCCTTCGAGTACATCGCCAGCGGGCATCTCTTCCCCCTGGACATCCTGCCGACCACGGTGGCGCAGATCCTCAAGTTCACCCCCTACCCCTACCTCTGCTATTTCCCGGCGGCCATCTACCTGGGGCGGGTCTCTGGACCTGATCTCTGGCAGGGCCTGGCCATCCAGACCCTCTGGGTCGCGGCAGGCCTCGCGGCAGCCCGTGTGATGTGGTCGCGTGGCATCCGAAGATACTCCGCGGTTGGGGGATGACGAAGTCGATCGATGACCTCTCGCGACATGCAACCAGCTGACCTCCAGGGTGGGACAGGCATGGAGAACGCTTTGGGGGAGCCGCGCCGGAATGCCTGGGCGACCCTGTGCTTCTACACGGGACTCTACGGGGCGCTCTGGCGGAACAGCGTCACCCGGGAACTGCAGTTCAAGCTGAACTTCGTCCTCTGGATCGTCGTCGAACTCCTCTGGTTCGCCCTCCAGTTGGCGTTCATGTCGGTCCTGTATTCGCACACCGACTCGATCGGCGGCTGGTCCCGTTGGGAGGTCATCCTGCTCGTGGGCTGCGCGAACTTCGTCCAGCAGCTCTTCACCGCCTTCTTCCTGACGAAC
>JBDLQQ010000465.1:0-4813 GCA_039800465.1 Verrucomicrobiota bacterium | reverse complement strand
GTTTGCGCTCGACAACCCACACACGGAATCAGCAGCCAAACTGCCGGCGAAGGTATTCCCGGCTCTGACGGGCGATCACCTCCGGCCCCTCCTCGAAACGGAACACCTCCACCGAGATCGTGCCGTCATACCCCACGGATCGGAGCGCCGTGACAATCGGCCCGTAGTCGACATCCCCGAAGCCGGGGCCCTTGAGGTTGCGATCATTGGCATGGAAGTAGGCGAAACGACCCCGGCACTCGCCGATCACGGTCTCGATCGGCTTGGACTCGGAACACATGGCCTTCACGTCGAGCATGATCTGGAATGCCGCCGAACCGACGGGTTCGGTGAGGGCGAGGGCCTCGGCGGCCGTGTTCAGGAAGTTGGTCTCCGTCGGGGCCAGGGGCTCCATGCAGATCGTGACCCCCAGGCGCTCCGCGATCCGGATCGCCTCCGCAAACGTCTCCCGGGTCCACAACACCGCATCCGAAGGCTGGACCCCGGGCAGGATGTTGCGTCGCTGGGGGGAGCCAAAGATCATCGCCCGGCCACCCAGCTCGGCGCAGAACTCGACCGCGACCCGCAGGTAGTCGCTCGTCCTTTGACGCACCGCAGGATCGGGATGGTTCACATGGAACCCCTCGGTATGGGCAAGCACCCAATGGATGCCTGAGATGCCGATGCCGGCCCGCTGGGCGGCGCCCCGGATGGCTGAACGTTGTGCCGGGGTGATCTGGGTCACCAAGGCCCCGAAGGTGAAGGGGGCCACCTCGATGGCTTCATAGCCCACCTGCCTCGCGAAGTCGCATGCCCGCTCGAAGTCCCAGCCCTGGAAGATCTCGTTGCAGATGGCAAAGCGCATGCCCCCCAACCTAGGGCGCACCGTCCGGATCTGTCGACTGCCGAGGCGGGAGGGCCTTCCATCCATCGTTGCGGGTCGCGGTCCCGATTCCCCCGCGCACCATCGGCGGCTCAGTTCACGCCGTGGGGCGGCGGGGAATCCGACGGCGAGACGGGCGGGCTCCCCGGCTCCCTACGCCGCTCCGCGAAGAACGCCTTGAGGAGGCCTGCACAGTCCTCCTTGCGAATCCCCGAGGAGATCTCGCATCGGTGGTTGAGACCCGGGAACTGCAGCAGGTTCAATGCGCCCCCGGCCGCCCCACCCTTGGGGTCCGGCGCACCGAAGACGACGCGCTGCAGCCTGCAGTGGACCACGGCGCCGGCACACATCGGGCAGGGCTCCTTGGTGACGTAGAGGGTGCAGTCCGTGAGCCGCCAATCCCCCACGACGGACTCGGCCATCGTCAGCGCCAACATCTCCGCGTGGGCTGTCGCATCCTTGAGCAGCTCCACCTGATTGTAGGCGCGCGCGATGATCCGTCCCTCGCGGACCACGACCGCTCCCACCGGGACCTCGCCCCGTCGGTAGGCACGCTGGGCCTGGCGCAGGGCCTCGGCCATGAACACGTCATCCGACTGGGCGCGCTCCTCGGGATTCATCCTCGGGACCCCTTCCGGCTTTCCTCCAGTTCCCAGACGTCGGGAAGTCCGGGGGTACATCGACACTGCGCCGCGAAGAACCCTCCTCGGTGGCTCCAGAAAAGCGGCCAGATCCGCTCCCGGTCGGTCCTCGGCATGGCCACGGTTTCGAGTTCCTCGCGGCGGCAGAACCGGAACTCCCCCTCCTCGTGGGGTTTCGGTAATGAGTCGAGTCGAGTCCTCAGTTCAAACAGGAACATCAGCCAATGGGCAGTGCCTTCGTACCCCTGTTCAGCCACAATTCCAGTCAACTGGAAGTCTGAAGGACGGCACCGGATACCCAACTCCTCCGAGGCCTCCCGGGCGGCGCAGGAATGGGGTGATTCTCCGGTCCCAATCTCAAGCTTCCCCCCCGGCGGCGACCACAGCCCCTGGTTTGGCGGCTTGGCCCGCCTCAGCAGAAGCACCTCGTCGTCGGGGTTGAAACAGTAGAGGAGCGTCGCGATGCGATGGGGAAGCGGGGGCATGACACGAGGCGGATCAGGATCCGGTTCCCGTCGGCAGGAGCTCTCAAGCTAGCCACGGTCCAAGGGAAGTCGGCTTCCCCACCGGACCCGGGACGCTCACGGCAGGAACGAGCAGATGTATTCGCACTGGCCGGAGGCCACCGCGATGTCGAAGCCGGACTTGGCCGGAACATCAAAGAACCCGCCGGCCTGGATCTCTGTTTCGGCCGGATGCCCGTCGAGCTTCACCCGACAGCTCCCAGCGACGATTTCCATGCGCTCGGCCGCGTCGGTCCCGAAGTGGAACGAACCGGGAAAGATGATCCCGAGGGTCTTCCGGGATCCGTCAGGAAAACGGACCGTATGACTGACGACCCGACCGTCGAAATACACGTTGGCTTTGGTGACCACCGTCACCCCGCTGAATTCAGTGGCAAGAGGCATCCGCGGAGGATCAGTGGAAGCCAGCACGTGATTCAAGCGGCCTCTGTACCCGGGCGTCCAAACCCACCCCGGCTCGGGACTTCAGACCCCCACCCGTCACCGGTTCACAGCGGGACGGTCGCCAACCAGCCCACCTCCCCGAACTCGGCCCGGAAGGCGGGCACGACCGCCTGCGCCGAATCCAGATCGTGGAACAGGGCGAATGTGGTGGAGCCACTGCCCGACATCAGGGTGGCCATGGCACCGTGGGCCCTGAGGAATTCCTGATGGAGCGCCAGGATGGGATATTTCCGGAGCACGGGAGCCTCCAATGCGTTGTAGAGGCCCGACAGGGCTGTTGCAAGGTCCCCTCGTCCCAAGGCCTCCGCCACGGCCGCCGCCCGACCCGGTCGGCCATCCCGGCATTCCGGAAAGTCAGCCAACTCCCGGAAGGCCCATGGGGTGGGTACACCGAAGCCCGGGTGGAACAGGAAGAGGGCGGTCCCCGAGAGGATTTCAAACCGCCCCAGCGGCTGGATCCGTTCGCCCCGACCCGATGCGAGGGCGGGATTGGGCTGGAGGAAGAAGTTCACGTCGGACCCCAATCCGGCAGCAATCCGGTCCAACCGTTCCGGAGCCAGTGGACCTCCAAATGCCTCGTTCAAACCGAGGAGGGTCACCGCCGCGTTGGCGCTCCCCGCTCCCAGACCCGCAGCCAGCGGCAGCCGCTTGTCGAGGTGGATCGCCACACCCTCGCGGACCCCGGACTCCTCCATCCAGCGGGTCGCAGCGCGCATCACCAGGTTCGACCCGTCCACCGGAAGATCGGGATGCGAACAGGTCAACCGGATCCCGTCGCCACCAGGTTCGAACGACAATTCATCGTGGAGTGGAACCGGGAGGAACAGCGTCTCCAGCTCATGGAACCCATCCGGACGCCGTCCGAGGATGTTCAGGACAAGGTTGACCTTGCAGGGCGAACTGCGGCGGATGGGCATAAAAAAACGCGCCAACCCCAGGTTGGCGCGCAAAGTGAACTTGGGAAATCAGTCCTCGGCGGGATTGAAGGAGGTGGAACCGATTCCGGAGAGGAAGGCGCCGCCGCCATCGAGACCCACATACCGGTCCGTCGATACACCCAGATTGCTGGACATCTCGGGAACGACGCTGTCCGGGAACACCGGCTCGTTCGGAACGATCAGCGGCTCCGAGGGGATCGGGAAAGTGGCGATCTCAAATGCACCCACCACCGTGCGCTGGACCGTCCGGGTCACGCCATGCACATAGCCATAGCTGCGGGCGACCACAGGGCCATCCGCCAGATAGGTCTGCTCGGTCGAGCGCGTGAACTCACCCATCCGGACAGGCTCCATGACATTGGCAATACCACGGCCGAGCTTGTGTTCCATGCTGCTGCAGCCAGTGAACGCCACCGCCGCACCCGCGACAGCAACAGAGAGAACTTGAGATACGGAGCCCATAAAGGAATTGATGTTGATGAGACTAGGAAGAGGGCACAGCGTGGCAAGCACGGATTTCCAACAACACGGTCCCGTCCACTCCTCCTCACCCTCCAGAGGACTCGGCCCTCCACCAACTTCCCCGGGCCGCGGAGGCGCCTCCGGCTGCTGACGGCTTCATCGGCGAGCGGCCCTTGAGTTCAGGTCCCGTTGGGCCTTCCGACCATCCATCGAAGACTTTGGGATCTTGGGTCGGTTCCGCAGGCCATCATGGATGATCTTCAGAACGGAGCGGCGCTCGGGGCCGGTGAGCGTCAACCGGGGAGCCCGCACCCACTCAGAGCCCAGGCCAGCCTCCTGGACCGCCAGCTTGATGTACTGGACGAACTTGGGGTGGACATCGAGGTGCAGCAGGGGCGTGAACCACTGGTAGAGCCCACGGGCCTCATCCCATCGACCGGCCCGCGTGAGTTCCCAGAAATGCTGGTTCTCGAGCGGAAACGCGATTCCTGAACCCGCAACCCAGCCATCGATGCCCAACACCGCGCTCTCGAGCACCAGATCATCCACCCCCGTGAAGAGCGCGAAACGATCCCCACAGACCCTGCGGAGGTCCGTCAGACGCCGGGTGTTGCCCGAGCTTTCCTTGATCGCCACGAAGTTCGACTGCGCGCCCAGCCTCGCCATCAGTTCTGGGGCCAGATCGTGCCCGTAGCTGATGGGATTGTTGTAGATCATGATGGGGAGACCCGTCGACCGGGCCACCGTGGTGAAATGATGGAGGCTTTCCCGGGGATCGGGCGAC
Source organism: Verrucomicrobiota bacterium (assembly GCA_039800465.1). Classification (GTDB taxonomy): domain Bacteria; phylum Verrucomicrobiota; class Verrucomicrobiia; order Limisphaerales; family UBA9464; genus UBA9464. The sequence goes on along the minus strand of JBDLQQ010000465.1, from coordinate 158 downwards.
CTGTAGATCATGGGGGGCATCAGCATGAAGCCATCGACCCCGATCCGCTCGGCGTCGCGCACGAATCGAACCGCCTCAGCCACGCTGCTCTCAGCGACCCCGCTCAGCACCGGAACCCTGCCGGCAACCGCACCGACCATCCTCGACAGCAGCTCCCG
>JBDLQQ010000464.1:0-8682 GCA_039800465.1 Verrucomicrobiota bacterium | reverse complement strand
GCTTCCATGACGCGATCCGTGCCTGGAGTCCGTGGTGCTCAGCCGTCTTCTTGTCGCCCGACTTCATGTAGAAGAGCGACAGGTTCGTGTGCACGAGCTGCTCGTTTGGCCGGAGCTTCTCGGCCCGGTGCCCTTCCTCGATCGCGCGGGCGTACTCGCCCTTCCGGTAATGGCACATCGCAATGCCCAGTCGGGCATCAAAATGGTCGGGAGACCGCGCCAGGATCCCCTCGAGGGTCCCGATAGCCCCATCGAAGTTGCCCGTCGAGTACTCGAACATCGCGTCGTCGTATTCCGCCTGGAACTCGTCCACAGACCGAAACTGGCCGGGATGCACTAATCCGGCAAGCCAGCGGCTCTGCGATGCATCCAACCTTGGAGACCGTCAGGAATGCTCTGACAGATCCTCTGCCGAGATCCCGGTCTGGCGAATGATCGCCCTCAGGGTGCCGCGGTCGATCTGCCGATGATTGGGAACCACCGTCTGGGCGAACGGGTCATCACGACGGAGGATGATGTGACTTCCATGCTGTCGCCGGACCGTGAAACCCAGTCGCTCAAGCGCGCGCACCAATTGCTGCCCGGAGATCTGGGGCAACCGGCTCATACCGCCATGAGCATCGCTTCGAAACGCTCTTGGGGAATCTCCATCCCATCCTCCCTGAGGGCGAGGATGAACCCTTCAATCGCCTCGCGAATGTTCGCGATGGCCGCCTCGCGGCTTTCACCCTGGGAAACACAGCCCGGGAGACTCGGGCACTCGGCAACCCAAAAACCGTCCTCCCCGGGATAGATGATCACCTGTCGCATGAGAGGACGATGGCCGGGTAAACCCTGGTCCGCAACTACTCGCCCCGCATTGAGGTCATCTCAGGAACGGCCGCACCAAGGACGGCAGGATGTCCCGCTCGTTGGCATGGCCCGTGGTGAAGACCACGAAAATCCAACGACGGCCCTCCGATGTCTCCACATACGCGGCGTCGTGCCGGGTCTGACTCGTCCAGCCCGCCTTCGACCAAAGCCGGGCCCCTCGCAACGCCGGATCGCGCAGGGCAATCCCCACAAAACCATGCGTCTGATCCTCCGGGTCCCGGATTGGTCCCTGCACGTCCCGCTTCAGCCATTCCAGCATCTGACGCGTCCGGGATTCCGACGCGGCCTTGCCGGTGACGATCTCCGTCATCAATCGGGCCGTCGCCTCGGTGGTCAGCGCATTCCGCTTTGGCTCGAACCGCTCGATTGCCTGCATCTCACGGCCATAGGGCCCCTCGCACCACGGCTTCTTGTTGGCGTTGACCCCGGTGTAGCCGCGCGACTCGAAGAACCGGTTCACGGCATTCCGACGGTCGAACCAGTCCTTCAACTCCGGCTCCGACAGCTCGGGTCCGCTGGTCGTCCCGGTCAGGACATCGACCACCAGGTGCGTCGCCTCGTTGGCGCTGTCGACGATCATGTCCCGGAGCGCCCGTTGCAGCTCAGGCGTGTCGCGGATCCTTCCTGTCTCGAGGGCCTGCTCCGCGGCGACGAGGTAGAACAGCTTCACCACGCTGGCTGGATAGATCTGAACCCGCCCCCGATAGCTGCCCCACTGGGGTCGGGCAGGATCGGAGAGGTCGACCACGGTCATCGCGACCTGGTCGCTCGCCAGATCCCGGTGGGCGAACTCGAGCAGCGTCTGTTCCACCGCACGCCCCACCCGGATCTGCAACACCGGCGAGGCCGCCGAATCGCGGAGTCCGGCGAGGGTGTTCGTCGACGGAGACTGGCCCACGGCGATCTCCAACAGAGCCACGCTGAGGGCCAGGCGGAGCCACCGCGGCAGGAAGCGTTTCATGGGGCAATCGGGGACTGGGGAGGAGACCCGGCTGGCGACGCCTCCACCCGTTCCAGGAATCGGATGATCGTGTCGCCATGCCGCAGTTGGCGACGTTCCCGCCACCAGGATGGGAGTTCGAGGGTATCCCGCTTGGTGTGCCCGAGGACGAAGAGCCCGCCGGGGGACAGCAGTTCGGGAAGCTGGGGCTGGTCGAGGAGTTTCTGGGCGAGCGACTCCGACCGGCGGCCGACGTTCTTCTCGCCGTAGGGAGGATCGGCGACGATGAGACCGAACCGCCGTCCGGCGGTGTGGAGCTGGGGGATCGCCGTGAAGACGTCCAGGACCCGGAGTTCCACGGACTGGGGCGACAGGCCGGTCAGGTCGAGGTTGCGACGATAGAACCGGGCGTGTTTCTCGGAGCGTTCGACGCTGACGAGATGGCGGGCGCCGCGGCTGAGGCATTCGTGTCCGAGGGCCCCGGTGCCCGAGAACAGGTCGAGGACGTCGAGTCCCTCGACGAATCCGCCGAGGGAATTGAAGACCGCCAGCTTGACCTTGTCGGGCATCGGGCGCACCCCGAGTCCTTCCGGGACCCGGACGATCCGCCCCGCGGCCTGCCCTCCGATGATGCGCATCGGCAGAGGCTAGGCCGGACCTCTCCGGCAGGGCAGTAGTTTTCAGGGGCGCCCAAGAAGCTCCGCCGCGCCAGCTTCAACCGCATCCTCCACGGTGAGGTGGTGCTCCTCGGTGCTCGTTCTCAGGAATCCTTCCCTGGGCCAGAACCGCTCCGCCGTTCCAGCGCCACGAGGACAGTCCCATCGAGTCCCCTCGGGACGGTTCCAAACAGTCATGACACCCCCCGATCGGAGGACCATTGACGTTATAACACCCGTGAATACGCTTCGATATGATCTACGATCTGAAGCTTCGGAGGGTGGGAAACTCGGTTGGGGTGATTTTCCCCAAGCCGCTGCTGGAACACCTGAAGCTCTCGGAGGGGGACCATGTCTACGTCACCGAGGCACCCGGTGATGGAGTCCGCATGACGGCCAACCCGGAGGTCCGGCAGCAGATGGAGGTGGCGACAGGTCTGATGGCACGGTATCGCAACACGCTCCGGGAATTGGCCCGATGAAGGAGCCGACCTGGCTTCTCAGGGAGAGCCTCATCGCGCTGCAGGAGACCCTGATCTCCGAGTTTGGCGGCGAGACCGGCATCCGGGATGAAGGCCTGATGGAATCCGCCCTTGCCCGCCCGAGAAACCAACTCGAATACGGAAGCCCCGATCTCTTCGATCTGGCGGCCGCCTATGGTCATGGCCTCGTCAAGAACCACCCCTTTGTCGACGGCAACAAGCGGATTGGCTTCATGGCGGCAACGATGTTCCTGGAACTGAACGGACTCCACTTCCATGCCTCGGAGGTGGACGCCGCGGTGGAGATGCTGGCCCTGGCTGCAGGCGACCGGACGGAGATCCAGTTCGCCCAATGGCTGCGGGACCATTCGGACTGATCCCCTCCGCATCCTCCACGGATCAGAGGAGACGCACGCGGAGACACGGAGACACGGAGGGAAGGCGGAGAAATTCGAAAGGGATTGGGGAATTCCCAGCGGAACGCCATCGGGTGTTGGGAATGCCGCCCTCGGATTCCCATGGATCCCGTTGTCCCCACCTCGCCTCCCTCCCCGTTTGTTTCTTCCCCCTCCGCGTCGCCGCGTCTCCGTGTGCCTCCCCCGTTCGGGGAAGTTGAGAGTCACGTGTCGAGAGTCGAGAGCGCCCAAGGTTTTCCGGTCCCTCGCCTTGAAGGACCCAGCCGGTGGGGTATCTGTCGTGGGTGACCCGCCCCCGCCTCCCACACCATGCCCCGATGTGGAAGGTCCTCGCGGCCCTCACGTTGACCCTCGCGCTCTGGATCCCCACCAGCCGGGCCGCGTCCGCGGTCGACGACGCCGAGACGCAGCTTCGGACCGGACGCTACGAGGAAGCCATCGCTGCCGCACGGGAGGCCCTCGAGTCCAAGTCCCCCGGCGAGGCGTGGCATCGGGTGCTCCTCGAGGGACTCCTAACCACGGGACAATACCCCGAGGCCCTGGCCGCCTGGACCAATGCCGTGGCCCAGGAAGGCCGGAGCGTCCGCCTCCGGTGGATCGGACGTGACGTGTTGCTGGCGAATGGGGATACCGAAGGGGCCGCGGCCCAGCTCAACACCATCGCCCAGCTCGTGGGCAACCGCGCCGGCAACTACCGCGACATCCCCAGCCTCGTCGTCTACGGCCAGGCCGCCCTCCTCTCGGGCGCCGATCCCAAGATCGTCCTCGACCGCGTCTTCGATGTCGCCCGCAAGGCCGCCCCGGGATCCCGAGAGGTCCTCCTCGCCAGCGGCAACCTCGCCCTCGAGAAGCATGACTTCGCGCTCGCGGCGAAACGCTTCGACGAGGGGTTGAAGCAGTCCACCAACGATCCCGACCTCCACTTCGGCCGCGCCCGCGCCTTCGCCCCCAGCCAACGCGACCAGTCCGCCCTGTCCCTCGAGGCCGCGCTGAAGATCAATCCCCGTCACATCCCGAGCCTCCTCCTCATGGCCGACCAGCGGATCGATGCCGAGGACTACGACGGTGCCCAGGAACTGCTCGGGGCGGTGTCCAAGACCAACCCACACCACCCCGAGGCCGCCGCCTACGAGGCGGTGATCGCCCATCTGCGGAACCAGCCCACCGCCGAGACCGAGGCGCTGAAGCGAGGACTGCGGTTCTGGACGAACAACCCGCTCGTGCCCCATCGCATCGGCGCCAAGCTCTCCCAGAAGTACCGCTTCGCCGAGGGCGCCGCCCTCCAACGCGAGGCCCTGCGGTTCGATCCCGACTTCCTCCCCGCCAAGGCCCAGCTCGCCAACGATCTCCTCCGCCTCGGCGACGAGGACGACGGCTGGCGCCTCGCCCAGGAGGTCCACAAGCGCGACGCCTACGACGTCACCCAGTTCAACCTCGTCACCCTCCACGACACCCTCGCCACCTACACCAGCCTCACCAACGGCCACTTCATCGTCCGGATGCAGTCCCGAGAGGCATCCCTCTACGGACCCCGTGTCCTCGCCCTCCTCGAACGGGCCCGCACGAACCTCGTGCCGAAATACGGCGCCACCCTGGCCGAGCCGACCCTCGTCGAGATCTTCGCCCAGTCGAAGGACTTCGGCGTCCGCACCTTCGGCATGCCCGACAACCCGGGCTACCTCGGCGTCTGCTTCGGCCGGGTCGTGACCGCCAACAGCCCCGCCACCAACCCCGGTGGCACCGTCAACTGGGAGGCCGTCCTGTGGCACGAGTTCTGCCACGTCGTCACCCTTCAGCGCACCCGCAACAAGATGCCGCGCTGGCTCAGCGAAGGCATCTCGGTCTACGAGGAACGCCAGGCCGATCCCTCCTGGGGGGAACACCTCACCCCGAAGTACCGCGAGATGCTCCTCGGGGCCGACCTCACCCCGATCGCCCGGCTAAGTGCCGCGTTCCTGATGCCGAAGTCCCCGCTCCACCTCCAGTTCGCCTACTACGAATCGTCGCTGGTCGTGGAGTACCTGGTCGAACGGTTCGGCATCGACCGCCTCCGCGAGATCCTCGGGGACCTGCACGATGGACAGTTCATCCTCGAGTCGCTCGAGCGCCGTACGATCCCGCTGGCCGATCTCGAGAAGGAGTTCGCCGCCTTCGCCCGCAAGAAGGCTGAGTCGATGGCGCCGGGCCTCGACTGGCAGAAGCCGGAGTTCGCCAGGAAAGGAGGGATTGGCCCCGGCGGCGAGGCCGAGTTCGAGGCCGAGATGGGCCCGTGGGCCGAGGCGCATCCCACCAACTACTGGGCCCTCGACCACCGCATCCAGACCCTCCTCAAGGCCAAGCGCTGGGCCGAGGCCAAGGAACCCCTGGGAGTCCTGATCGAGCGGTTCCCGGACCAGACCGGTGCCGGCTCCGCACGGGAACGATTGGCCCGGGTCCACCGCGAACTTGGCGAGACCAACGCCGAGTGGGGGCTCCTCCTGGAGGTGGTCCGACGCGAGGCCGCCGCGCCCGAGGCCTGTCAGCGCCTCCTGCAGCTCGCCTCGGACCGCGAGGACTGGGCCGCGCTTCGGCTCGGGGCGGAACGGTACCTGGCCGTCAACCCGCTGGTGGAGATTCCCTATCGCCCACTCGCCGAGTCGGCCGAGAAGACCGGGGCCATCCCCGAGGCCGTCGCCGCCTATGAGACCCTCCTGAAGCTCGACCCGCTCCGTCCCGGCGAACTCCACTACCAGATCGCCCGGCTCTCCCAGGCGACCGACCGCGACCGGGCCCGTCGCCATCTCCTGCGCGCCCTCGAGGACACCCCGCGTCACCGCGACGCGCTCGCGCTGCTGCTGACGTTGTCTGGCCCCGGCACCCCGTCCCCCGCTTCCCAATGACCCTGCGCCTCCTCCTCGTCGGATTGGCCGTGTCCCTCGGCGGATGGGTCCTCGCCCAACGGGGTGGGTTCTCGGGCGGTGGCTTCTTCGGCGGCGGGGAGATCTCCGTCCCGGAAGGCACCCGCACCGCACGCGAGGTCGATTCCCGGAGCACCGGAACCCCCCAGTGGACCAACGCCCCCGGGTTCGAGACCGATGTCTTCACGTTCGCCCGGCTGCGGTATGACAAGGACCCGAGCCGACCCGGACGCCGTGGCGGCGGGGGCTACACCACCGACTTCCCCGACAGCGATCTCAACCTCTCCTTCCGCCTGCAGCAGATCACGTCGCTCAAGGTCGATCCCGACGGACGCCTCATCCGCCTCAACGATCCGGAACTCTACCAGTATCCCTTCCTGTTCGTGTCCGCCCCCGGGGCCCTCCATCTGACCGATCCCGAGGCGGACGCGCTGCGGAACTACCTGCAGAACGGCGGCTTCGTCCTCATGGACGACTTCTGGGGCGAGGAGGAATGGGAGAACTGCGAATCCGTGATGGCCCGCGTGCTGCCCGGACGCCGCTTCGTGGAGCTTCCCCTCGACCACCCGCTCTATCGCGGGGTGTTCCAGATCCGGGAGAAGCACCAGGTCGCCAACGTCCGGCTCGGCATCGCCAGCGAGCAGACCGGCGTCACGTGGGAACGCGAGGACGGCAAGGAGGTCCACCACCGGGCCATCCTCGACGACAAGGGTCGCATCATGGTCCTCACCCTCCACAACACCGACACGGCCGACGGCTGGGAACGCGAGGGCGAGAACGACTACTACTTCCACACCTTCTCCGAGAAGATCGCGTTCCCGCTCGGGATCAACATCGTCTTCTACGTCATGACCCATTGAGTCCCGAGCCGATGGATCCCCAGCCCCAGCACCCGACTCCGACGCGCCCGACAGCGGGACGCCATGGACGACTCGGATGGGTACTCCTGGGGCTCGTCTTGGTCACCGGACTTGCCCTCGCCCAGCGGCGCGGGTTCCGAGGATGGTTCGAGAGCGGTCACATCGGAGACTCCACCCGCACCGCCCGCGAGGTGGAATCCCACAGCACCGGCACCCCCACCTGGACCAATCGGGTGGGTTTCGAGACCGATGTGTTCACCTTCGCCCGCCTCCGCTACGACCGTGGTGGACAATGGGGACGCGGTGGCTGGTCGACCGATCTGCCCGACAGCGACCTCAACCTCTCCTTCCGACTCCAGCAGATGACGTCGATGAAGGTCGATCCCGACGGGCGCCTCCTCCGGGTCACCGATCCCGACCTCCCCAACTACCCATTCCTCTACGCGGTGGAACCAGGTGGGTTCAGCCTCGACGAGGCCGAGACCGTCGCGCTCCGCAACTATCTCCTCAACGGCGGGTTCCTGATGTTCGACGACTTCTGGGGCGACAACGAGTGGGAGAACGTCGAGGAGGTCATGGCCCGGGTGCTCCCCGGACGTTCCTGGGTGGAGCTGCCGCTCGACCACCCCCTGTACCACTGCGTGTTCCAGATCCGCTCCAAGGGACAGGTCCCCAACGTCGGTCTGGGGGTCCAGAGCCAGTGGGACGGCGTCACCGCGGAACGGCCCGATGCCGAGGAGGTCCACCACCGGGCGTGGTTCGACGACCGCGGCCGCATGGTCGCCTTCGCCGCCCACAACACCGACAACGGCGACGGCTGGGAACGCGAGGGCGAGAACGACTTCTACTTCCGGACCTTCTCCGAAAAAATCGCGTATCCCCTAGGCATCAACCTGATCTTCTACGTCATGACCCACTGAGCCGGTCGCCCCGTCTCCCGGATCCCCGAACCCGATTCCCGAACCCTCCCATGTCAACCCCCGACATCTCCGACTCCTTCCAGCGCGACCGCGAGACCTTCGAACGCCTCATGGAGCAACGGCCCCGGGTCGAGACCGAACTCGCCAAGGCGGTCGTCGGCCAACGTGCCGTCATCGAGCAGATCCTCATCGCACTCGTCTCCGGTGGACACTGCCTCATCACCGGGGCGCCCGGTCTGGCGAAGACGCTGCTCGTGAAGTCGATCGCCCAGATCTTCCACCTGAGGTTCCAACGCATCCAGTTCACCCCGGACCTCATGCCGGCCGACATCACCGGGACGGAGATCCTCCAGGAGGTCGGCGGGGAACGACGCCTCGCCTTCGTCCGGGGTCCGATCTTCGCCAACCTCATCCTGGCCGATGAGATCAACCGCACCCCGCCCAAGACCCAATCGGCCCTGCTCGAGGCGATGCAGGAACACCAGGTGACCGCCGGCGGCACGCGCCACGTGCTCGAGGAACCGTTCTTCGTCCTCGCCACCCAGAACCCCATCGAGATGGAGGGCACCTACCCCCTGCCCGAGGCCCAGCTCGACCGGTTCATGTTCAACGTGGTCATGGACTACCTCCCCGAGGCC
>JBDLQQ010000463.1:0-2899 GCA_039800465.1 Verrucomicrobiota bacterium | reverse complement strand
TTTCCTCGAGGAGGATCCAGATCCCGGAGTCCTCGGGACGCAGCTGGCTCCACCAACGGAGCAGGGGCAGGTCGAGCCGGTCCGGGGTGAAGCCGGACGCGACCTCGGCGTTGAGGAACTCCTCCACGGCGGTCCGGTTGGCGACCGTCACCACGGCGGTCTGCTGGGCCCCGTCCGGATGGGGCACTCCGAGGGCGGTCCAGACGATCTGGTTCAGCGGCAGGGGCGAGATCTTCTCGAGCTGGAACTCCACCATGGCCGGGAGTTCCGCGGGTTCGCCCGAAGGCAGCTGGATGGCCCGGATGAACACCGAGTCGGCAGGCAGCCAGGCGATGTTCAGCTGGGGCTGCACCAGGGACTTCCAGTCCTGTGACGCAGTGATTTTCTGGGCCTGGGCCGAGGCCGGGAGGATTGTCTCACCAGCCGGGGTCAGGGCGTTCTTGGACAGTTGGAAGGTCCACACGTGTCGGCCCGAGGGGCTGGTGGACCGGACCTGACAGCTGTGGTGGCGCGGGGAGGCGGATTTCATGCGGGTTCCGACTTCTCACCGACGCCCAGGCTCCGGGCATGTTCCTCGGACTGGGTCACGCGCAAGACCTCCTCGAGGGTCGTGACTCCCATCTTCACCTTCCGCCAGCCGTCCTCGCGCAGCGTCCGCATGCCCTCGTCCCGGGCCACGGTGGCGATCTGCGACGCGGTCGCACGGTTCATGACCAGCGGCCGGATCGACTCGCCGACCACCAGGAGTTCGTGGATGCCGGTCCGCCCCTGGTAGCCCAGCTGACGGCACTCCTCGCAGCCGATGCCCTTGAGGAAGGTGGTGGAGTCGATCTCCGCCTCGGGGAACCCGACCTTGATCAGGTAGTCGCGGTCGACCTTCTGCGGCACCTTGCAGTGCTGGCAGATGGTCCGGACGAGACGCTGGGCCATGACGGCCTCGACCGAGGAGGCGACGAGGAAGGGCTCGATGCCCATGTCGATCAGACGCGTGAACGCGCTGGGGGCGTCGTTGGTGTGGAGGGTGCTGAAGACGAGGTGACCTGTTAGGGAGGCCCGGATCGCGATCTCGGCGGTCTCGAGGTCGCGGATCTCACCGACCATGATGACGTTGGGGTCCTGCCGCAGGATGTGGCGGAGGCCCATCGCGAAGGTGAGTCCGATCTCGCCGCGTACCGGGATCTGGTTGATGCCCTTGAGCTCGTACTCGACGGGTTCCTCGATGGTGATAATCCGTTTCGTGACCGAGTTGATGGTCGAGAGGAACGCGTAGAGCGTGGTCGACTTGCCGGAGCCGGTGGGGCCCGTCACGAGGAAGATCCCGTGGGGCTTCACGATCAGGTCCCGGATCGCCGCGTCCTCGTCCTTGCCGAAGCCGAGCTTGTCGAGGCCGAAGAAGATCTTGCCGCGGGTGAGGAGACGCAGGGAGACGGACTCGCCCCAGACGGTCGGGACGGTCGACACGCGGATGTCGATCTCCTCGCCCTTGATCCGGACGTTGATGCGTCCGTCCTGCGGGAGGCGCTTCTCGGCGATGTTCATCCCGGCCATGACCTTGATGCGGGAGATGAGGGCCGCCTGGTAGCGCTTGATCTGAGGGGGCAGGGGGGTCTGGTGGAGGATGCCGTCGATGCGGTAGCGGATGCGGAGCTCGTCCTCGGACGGCTCGAAGTGGATGTCCGTGGCGCGCTCCTTGAAGGCCTCCCAGACGACCTGGTTGACGAACTTGATGACGCTGGCCTCCTGGTCGTCTCCAGTGATCTCGCGGTCATCCCCGACGATCAGCTCCATCGGATCGTCCTCCGCCATCTCGTCGAGCGTCTCGGCGCCGACGCCGTAGTACTTCTTGAGGGCCTTCTCGATGTCGGCCTTCGTGGCGAGGGCGTACTCGACCGGTCCCTTGGCATCGAACTGGACGGAGGCCTGCATTCCCGGATCGAACGGGTTGTGGGCCGCGACGCGCAGGACGCCATTGAGGACCTCGACCGGGAACACGGAGTACTGGAACGCCACCTTGGTGGAGATGCGCTTCCGGACCTCGGTCTCGATGGTCTGCTTGCCGAGCTCGACGAATGGCCAGTCGAGGGCCTGGGACAGCTTCTGGAGGAACTGTTCCTCGGTGAGGCCGGCCTCGCGGGCGAAGAAGGCGAGCTGGGTTTCGGTGCCCCCGGCATCCACGGATGTGCGCCACGATGCGGACCAGTCTCGGAACTGGGCCGGGGTCACAAGACCCGCGCGTTCAAGGATGCTCTGTAGGGACCGGTAGGCCATGGGCGTGACGGAACGGGATATGGAACGGTGTTTCCCCCAAAAAGTTGCGCGGAGAGTAGAGAGTACGCCCGGGGTGGGCACAAGCAGCCGGTGCGGGATCTTTCGGAGTACCCCCGGTCCGAGGCCGTGTTGATTGTGGGACCTGCTCCGCAGGGAACCCGTGACCGTCCCGCGTCAGTTGTTCTCGGGCAGCCCCTCGCGGTGCCCGATGTTCCGGACGGGCCCGAAGATCCCCAGGACCTCCCCCAGGAGTTCCTGGTCCATCGGCTCGGCCAGCCACTGGGCCCACTTCCGGATGTTGTCCGGGTTCGCGCTCCCCGCGAGCGTCGAGGCCAGCGCGGGATGGCTGCAGGAATACTGGAGCGCCAGCTTGGCGATGTCGGTCCCCCGCCGGGCGCAGAGTTCCGCCGCCTTCCGGGCCGCCGCCTTCACTTCCTCTGGCTCCTTCAGCCACGCTGGCAGCGCCGCCTGGGTCAATAGCCGGGCGCTGAAGGGCCCTGCATTCAGGGCGCCGACCCCCTTCGATTCCAGATACGGGACCGTCTCCTCCAGGAACCGCGTGTTCTGGAGTGTCGCCTGGTTGTAGCTCAGGACGCAGTCGACACCGGTCTGGTCGAGGATGAACCGGAAG
>JBDLQQ010000462.1:0-3195 GCA_039800465.1 Verrucomicrobiota bacterium | reverse complement strand
TGGCGCGGAGCCTCCTGGGGACCCCTGAGATCCAGAAGTTCGCGGCCGGCATCCCGCGGGTGGTGATCCTGCCGGTGGAGAACAACACCCGGTTCCCGGTCAACAAGGACATCTTCACGGCCCGGATCCAGGCGCTCCTGAACAGCAAGGCCCAGGGCAAGATGCGGTTCCTCGCGCGGGACCGGATGACCTCCCTCGAGCAGGAGCGACAGCTGAAGCGCGAAGGGAAGGTGACCGCGAACTCCGACCCCCAGGTCCAGGAGTTCCGCGGGGCGGACTTCTTCCTCACCGGCAAGCTCATGGGCATGACCACCCAGGCCAAGGCCGGGACCAGCGACTACGTCCTCTATACCTTCCAGCTGATCGATCCCCGGACGAGCGACATCGTCTGGGAGGACTCCGCGGAGATGAAGAAGCAGTCGGTCGAGGACGCCGCCTACCGGTGAACCGCAACTTCCTGCAGGCAGGGGTCTGGGCGCTGCTGGGCCTTCTCGCCCTCGGTTGCGCCTCCGTAAGCCCGGAGCAGCAGGCCCTCCGGGATCGGCCCCTGACGCTGGTCCAGAATGGTCTCACCGCCCTCCGCCGGGGCGACTATCCCGCGGCTCGGTCGGATCTCGATGAGGCCCTGCTCCAGATGGGCGCCTCCTCGGCCGGGGACCGTAGCGCGCGGCAGGCCCGCGGCGCCTTCAACCCGGAGTCCGTCAAGGCCTTCAAGGGAGAACCCTACGAGCGGGTCATGGCCTACTACTACCGGGGCATCCTGTACTGGATGGACGGCGAGCCCGACAACGCCAGGGCCTCATTCCGGAGCGCGGCGGTCCAGGACCAGAACCCGGAACTGGGCATCACGAAGGCCGACTGGGTGCTGTTGGACTACCTCGAGGGCTTGGCGACGCTGAAGCTGGGCGGCGATGGACAGGATGGTTTCCAGCGGGCAACCCAGGAGGCGCGGGCGAACAAGCCGCCGCCGTACAATCGCGAGGCGAATGTCCTCGTCTTCCTCGAGATGGGGCAGGGGCCTGTGAAGTATGCCGACGGCGAATACGGGGAGCGGTTGAGGTTCCACCCGGGATCGACCTCCGACCCCGTCGCGGTGCTGCGATTCGGATCCGAGAGCGTCCAGGTCGGCCCCTTCGACGACATCACCTTCCAGGCGACCACCCGGGGGGGGCGGGTGATGGACCACGTGCTCAAGGGGAAGGCGGTCTTCAAGGAGAGCACCGATGCCTTCGGGACCGGGGCCATCATCGCAGGTACCGGAGTGGCCATCGCTGGACAGTCCAACACCGCCCAGGGGGTCGGGCTCGGCCTCGTCGCGGCAGGCCTCGTCAGCAAGATCGTCAGCGCCGCGACGACGCCCGCCGCCGACACCCGGGGCTGGTCCAATCTTCCAAACCTCCTGAGCTTTGCCGCACTGAAGCTGCCCGTTGGACAGCATTCACTGCGGGTCGAGTTCAAGGATCCCGGCGGACGCATCGTGGTCACCCGCGACGCCACCTTCCACGTGGTTCCCGGCCGGGATACCGTCCTCTTCCTGAGCGATCGCAATTCCTGATTCCCCATGAAAAACCTCACCATCCTCCCGTGCCTGCTCCTGGTCGGCCTCGCCGCTGGTTGTGCCCGTCACACCGGGGCCTACACGCCCAAGCCGGCAAACCTCACGGCCGACCAGCAGTCGGCCAAGTTCGTCCTGATGGACCCCGGGGCCCGGCGTTCGGTCACAAGCACCGGGTTGCAGGAGATCCGCCTGCCCGACGGACGCTTCCAGGTGGTGTGCCAGGTCCTGAACCGAGAGAACCGGCGGATCCAGGTCCAGATCCAGTGCGTCTTCAAGGATGCCGCCGGCTTCGGGAATGGGGATGAGACGCCCTGGGAGACGCTGATCCTGACCGAGAACGCGACCGAGTCGGTTCAATTCACCTCGTTGAACAACTCCGCGACGTCCTATACGATCCGAGTCCGCCAAGCGCGTTGAACCCATGAATCTCCGTCCCATCCTGCCTCTCTGTACCGTCGCGATCCTGGCCCTCTCCGGATGCCAGACCAAGGCCCCCACGGAATATGTCCTCCAGCTGACGAGCGCGACCCCGGTCGGCTACAGCGGGGTGATTCTCGTCGATGGCAAGCGGCAGGAGATCCAGGGCAAGACCCCGGGAGAGATCCGGGTCACGGCAAAGGACCTCAGCTGGAAGATCCGCCAGGGCACCGAGGACGGAACCCTCACCCTCGAGGTCAAGGATGTGAAGCGGCCCGAACGGATCGAGACGGTGGTGGCCTCGACCGGTCCGAACACCGCGATCATCGGTGGGACCCTCATCAAACCCGGCATGCCCATGTGGCCTGGACTGTGATGTTCGGGGTGTCGATCTCTGGCACAAAGGCGGCACGATGAGGATCCTCGGCGTCATCCCGGCCCGCTACGGCTCCACCCGGTTCCCGGGGAAACCCCTCCATCTGATCGCCGGCAAGCCCCTGATCCAGCGCGTCTTGGAGCGATGCCGCCTCGCCTCCCGGTTGGCCGAGGTGATCGTGGCCACCGACGACGCCCGCATCGCCGACGCCGTGCGCTCCTTCGTCCGGGTCGAGATGACCCGGTACGACCATCCCAGCGGTACCGACCGCATCGCCGAGGTGGCGGGTCGTGAGACCTGTGATGCCGTCGTGAACATCCAGGGCGATGAGCCCCTGATGGATCCGGCCGTCATCGATGCCGTGGCAGCGCTCCTGGAACACGCCCCGATGTCCACGGCTGCCACCCCGATCCGGTCGGATGCCGAGTGGGCGAGCCCCAACGTGGTCAAGGTGGTCTGCGCCCAGGACGGTCGGGCCCTCTATTTCTCCCGCAGGACCATCCCCTACCTGCGCGACCAGGCGGACCTGCCCCCGGCCGATCAGCGGTTGGCATTCCCGTTCCGGAAGCATCTCGGCATCTACGGTTATCGTCGTGATACACTGCTGGGCCTGGTGCGCCATCGGGTGTCGCCCCTGGAGGCTGCGGAGCGTCTCGAACAGTTGCGGGCCCTCGAGCACGGCATCCCGATCGCCGTGGCGACGGTGGACCATGACAGCATCGGGGTGGATGTCCCGGAGGACGTCGCCCGCGTGGAGGCCCTCCTGTCCTCCACCCGATCTTACCGTTGACCGCCAAACGAGGCGGGATCGGGCTCCGGATTTCCCAGAGACGGCTCCATTCCG
>JBDLQQ010000461.1:0-5911 GCA_039800465.1 Verrucomicrobiota bacterium | reverse complement strand
CCGGAAGATCATCAGGAAGGCCAGTCTCAGGAATCCGATCACGCGCGAGAGTTACGATGGAGGCAGGAAGTGCAACCGGGGTTCCCGTCCGACTCCGTCGGCGGTCCACCCGAGAATTGTCTCGAGCCTGCGAATCCTGCTGCGATAGGACAAGCCGCGAGATGGGTTTCAAACTGGGTTTCCATAACAGGGGATGGCATGGGGGAGTCGAATGACCGCACCAGGCGCTGCGATTTCGGCGGATTCCCCAGAGGACTCTGGATTCCACCAGTGGCTGTTCCGGAAGCTCCACAGCAGCCAGCTGGTCTACAACGCCACCTGGGAGGACCCACGGCTGGACCGGGAACTTCTGGGCCTCGGGCCGGAGAGTGATGTCGTCGCGATCACGAGCGCCGGCTGCAACATCCTCGACATGCTCCTCGATCGGCCGAGGTCCATTCATGCTGTCGACGTCAACCCCCGCCAGAACCTGCTGCTGGAACTGAAGATGGCCCTGATTGCAGCCGGGGATTTCGGGGACCTCTTCCAGTTCTTCGGCATCGGATCCCATCCGGGGCGTCATGAAGTGCTGGAGCGACTCCGCCCCCATCTGCGTCCGGAGGCCCTGGTCCACTGGCGGGAGCACCTTTCGCTGTTCTCGCCCCGGGGACTGAGGCCCTCCTTCTACTGGCGCGGCACGTCGGGCCTGGCGGCCTCGCTCATCTGGGTGGCCGCAGCCGGTCTCGATGTCCGGGTCCGGGGCCTCGCTCTCGCGCTGTTCGAGGCGCGCTCCCTCGCGGAACAGCAGGAGATCTTCCGGATCGCGGAACCCTGGATCTGGAGACCCTGGATGGAACGCCTCTTCCGGCACCCCGCGTTGATGTCCCTCCTCGGCGTGCCTCACAGCCAGGTACGCCTCATCGAAGCCTCTCATCCCGGAGGCCTGTCGGGCTATGTCCGCGACAAGTTCCGTCACGTGATGACGGAGGTGCCCGCCCGGGACAATTACTTCTGGAGGGTGTACACGACGGGTTCGTACACCTTTGACTGCTGCCCGAACTACCTGCGTCGGGAACATCAGGACAGCCTCGCCGCGCACCTCCCAAGGGTGACGTGCCACACGGACACGATCGCAGGATTCCTCCGGGCCCACCCTGGGGTCTACTCGCACTATCTCCTATTGGACCACCAGGACTGGATGGCGTGGAAGGATCCCGCGGGACTCCGTGAGGAGTGGGAGTTGATCCTGGCCTTCAGCCGGCCCGGAACCCAAATCCTCCTGCGCTCGGCGGGACTCGACTGCAGCTTCATCCCCGCCGGGATCCTGAGTCGGCTGCGGTTCCATCCCAAGCGGACGGAACCGTTGCATCGGATCGATCGGGTGGGCACCTACGGCAGCCTGCATCTCGCCGAGGTGATCTGATTCCACCGTCTGGACCCGTGTCGCATGGAACATCTCGAGGGATACTACCGGTTCCAGTCGACGATCTACGACGCCACGCGTTGGGCGTTCCTGTTCGGCAGGACGGAGATCCTCGACGCCCTCGCCAAGGCCGCTCCCGGGGCGCGTCAGCTGGTGGAGATCGGATGCGGCACCGGGCACAACCTGTGCGGGTTGGCCGAGCGGTTCCCGGATGCGCAGATCACCGGCATCGATCTGTCGCCCGACATGCTTGCCATCGCCCGTCGGAAGACCGCCCGGTTTGGGGGGCGGGTGATGCTGCGGCAGGAGATCCAGCGCGACGTCCTCGGTGGCGGGTTCCAGGTCGTCCTCTTCTCCTATGCGCTGAGCATGATGAATCCGGGTTGGCAGACGGTGCTGGAGGCGGCTCTCGCCGCTCTCGAGCCGGGCGGCATCGTGGGGGTGGTGGACTTCCATGGATCCCCCGTGCCCTGGTTCCGACGACACATGGCGAACCACCATGTCCGCATGGAGGCGCATCTGCTCCCGAGGCTGCGGGATCGCCTGAAGCAGGAGTCCGGAGCCGTGCGATCCGCCTACGCCGGACTCTGGACGTATTTCAGTTTCGTCGGCCGGAAGGACGATGCCCCCGGGGCAGGGGTGGGGCAGTGACACCTCCCACCTTTGGGTGCCGCGGGCCGAGGATGGGCCTCCTGGGCCTTGTTGCGATGAGACTGAATGGGCAGTGCCGTCCAAGAAATGTCTCGAGCGCACGAAATCTCCTGCGATACGACAGGGGTCTGATGCTCGTCGACCAGGTGTTTTCAACAGGCGGATGCTGTGGGGGGACTGCGTGAGCCACCCGTCGTCCAGCCAGGAGGCGGGCGCCGGTGACCGATCGGCATCCGGCATGGAGGGGCGTCTCCACGGGCTGGATCTCCTCCGGGGCGTTGCCATGATGCTGGGAGTGGTCCTGCATGCCTCCATCCCCTTCACCCGGGTCGATGCGCCCTGGGTCTTCCAGGTGGAGACGTCCAATCCCGTTTACGACCTTACCTTCGTGGTGATCCACGGGTTTCGGATGCCCCTCTTCTTCCTCCTGGCGGGATTCTTCGCCCACTTCCAGCAGGAACGCCTCGGGCCGACCCCGTTTCTCCTGCAGCGTCTCCTCCGGATTGGACTGCCGTTCGTGGTGGGCATGGTGACCCTGGTCCCTTGGATGTTATCCATGGCGCTCAAGGATCCCACGCTCCTCTTCGCCTTCCTGCGGGAGCACGATATTCCCGTCAACGAGGGGAAACCGACTCTGGCGTCGATCCGCTACCTGCCGACCTATCATCTGTGGTTCCTGGAGGTCCTGTTGATCTGCTACGTCTTGGCATGGATGCAGCCGGCCTCGAAGTCGGGCAGCACCTCACGGCCTACGGGTGGCCCTACGGTTCTGGCCCGAGGGCTTCGCGCGGTGTGGCCCATCAGCCTCCTGGTGTTCCCCACCGCGGCCTGCTTCCGGGGTGCAAGACTCGGCGAAGGGGTCCCGTTCCTGGACTACGCGACCGTGGTCCTGGAACCCTCCATTCTTGTCTTCAGCCTCGGGTTCTTCGTCGTCGGGTGGCGGCTTTTCGGGGATCCCGGGGCCCGTCGGGAACTCCTCAAGCGTCGGGGTGCATTCCTGGTCACCGGGATCGTGGCGCTCCTCATCCTGCTCGGGCTGAGGTGGCAGATCCTCGGGAAGGGCATGCGGGCCACCGGACTTGAGGAGGGAGTGGGGCTCGTGGCGGAAGGGATGGTCGCCTGGTTCCTGACGCTGGGCCTCTTCGCCTGGGGGCTCCATGGGGTGGGGCGACCCATCTGGTGGGCCCGGTACTTCGCCGATGCCTCGTATTGGATCTATCTCATCCACCTGCCGCTGCTGTTCTGGTTTCAGATCCAGACCCGCACGTGGCCTGTTCCTGACGCCGTGAAGTTCTTCCTGTGGGTGGGTGTCGTGACCGCCATTGGACTCCTCAGCTACCACTTCCTGGTCCGTCGGACCTGGATTGGCTGGATCCTCAATGGGCGTCGCGCTTCCACGCCCCATCCGACCTGATGTCGCCTCGATGACGTCCCGTGCGGATCACGGGGGCCATTGATAGATGGGGGCGCGTGATTCGAGTGCGGCGAGGGTGATATCCGCCGCCAGTCGGGGACCGTCGATGGCTGCCATGCGGCGTTGGCATTCCCGGGAACGGGTCCGGTATCCCGGGTCGGAAAGGACCGTCCGGAGGGCGCTGCGAAGCGTCTCGGTGGTCAGCCTGCTGGGAGGGACGGTCACACCGACCCCGAGCCACTGGATGCGTGCGGCGACTCCGGGCTGGTCGTTGGTGATGGGAATGGCGACGAGGGGAAGTCCCTGGGCGAGGGATTCGAGGGTGGTGTTCAGACCCGCATGCGTGATGACCAGCGAGGCCTTCTGGAGGAGTGCCAACTGCGGGGCGATTGGCACGATGATGGGTCTGCCTGGGCATCGGGCTTGGAGGGCCGAGGGATCTTGGTCGGCAGAGCCGAGGGAGATGACCAGCTGGGCGTCGAGATCCGCGACCGCTTCGGCGATGGTGACGAAATGGTCCAGGATCCGGTTCTGAAGCGTCCCCAGGGACGCATAGATCAGAGGTCTGCCATCCAGCTGTTCCCACGGGAAGGGGACCTGGGGTGCCGCACCTGCAGTATGCCAGGGGCCTGTGTGGAAGAATCGGGGCTGTTGGTAGGACGAGGGGAAATCGAAGAACCCAGGCTGTTGCGCGACCGCGGCGAGATAGTTGGGGCGTCCCCAGGGGCGTTTCGGCGGAAGACCATGGCGTCTGCGATAGACATTCAGGGTTCCGGTGACGGGCGCGGACGCGATCGACAGCAGCACATTCCCAAGGTGGTTCCGGAGGCGTCCCAGCGCGCCGGGTCGATAGTTCCAGGGCAGCACCCCCGGTGGGGAATCCGGACTCAGGTTGAGGGCCAGGGCGTTGCAGGCATGGACGAACGGAATCCCCAGCACCTCCGCCACCGAGCAGGGGGCCGGGGTCAGCTGGTCCACGAGCAGTCCTTCGATCCGCCGGGAGCGGATCACCTCCGGGGTGTCGCGGAGGGAGACCTCGGCGGATTGCCTCAGCATGCCGATCGTGAAGCGCAGCGCAGCCAAGGCGGTGAGGGAGCCCAGATGCGCGCTGGCGGCGGCCAGGGAGCCCTTCGGGTATTCCCGTTCCCCGATCGCGGCGAAGTCCAACCCCGCCGCCCTCGACTTCACCTCGGCATCGGGCCTGGCGATGACGGTCACCCGATGTCCGCGGCCCGCCAATTCGCGACCCAGGGTCGTCATCGGGTTGAGATGACCACTGAGCTCAGGGCAGACGAGTCCGATGTGCATGGGTTCAGGACAGGGATTCCAGACGCAGGAGGACTGGACGATCGGGTCGCAGTGTCACCTGGGGCTTGGCGAGGAGCGAATCCGGATTCCACAGGCGGGTTCGGAACCGGCCGACCAGGGTCCCGAGCAGGATCTGGGATTCCATCATGGCGAAACTCATCCCCATGCACATGCGCGGCCCGGCGCCGAAGGGGAGGAAGGCGAACTTGTTCTTCTGCTGTTCCTTCCCGTGCTCGAACCGTTCAGGACGGAAGGCTTCAGGGTCCGGCCACAGAGACTCGATCCGGTGGATCGCGTAGGGGCAGATGAGGACGAGATTCCCGGGCTGGATGACAGTGTCCCCCAGCCGATCGGGGGCGAGGGCCCGCCGATCAAAGAGCCACACGGGGGGATAGAGCCGGAGGGCCTCCAGGAAGACCATGCGGAGCCGATGGAGGTGGGGCAGGTCCTCGACGGTCGGGGGACGCCCCCCGGTCACGACCCGGAGCTCCTCCCGGATCCGCTCCTGCTCGTCGGGGTGGCGATCCAGGAGATACCAGACCCAGGAGAGGGCATTGGCAGTGGTCTCGTGCCCGGCGATGAGCAGCGTCATCACCTCGTCATGAAGCTGCTGGTCGCTCATCGATTCCCCCGTCTCCTCGTCCTTGGCGAGCATGAGGGTGGAGAGCAGGTCGCGACGGACAGACGGTTCGGCCGCGATGGCGTCGAGGCGATCCCGGCGCCTGCGGATCATCTCGTCGACGATCTGCTCGATCGTTCCGAGCGCAGCATGGAGTTGCCGATTCCCGGGGGAGGGGATCCACAACGGCAGGGGGATCGGCGAACGGGCCCGATGGGCCAGTTCCTGGAGAATGGTGGGGAACACCCGATTGATCTCTGCGGCCTGGGCAGACAGGTCCTCACCGAAGAGGGCTTCGGCCACCCCGCTCAGGGTGGCCTTCATCATGTCCGTCCCGGCATCGACGGGCTGGCCGGCGCGGTGGGTCGCCTCCCACTGGTCGGCGCACTGGTCGGCGAGCCTGCTGAAGATCGGCGCGAACCGCTTGAGGTTCTCCCCGTGGAAGGCGGGTTGGGCGATCCGGCGCTGACGCTTCCAGAACTCGCCGCTGCTCGTGAGCAGTCCGTTGCCAAGGGCC
>JBDLQQ010000460.1:0-4653 GCA_039800465.1 Verrucomicrobiota bacterium | reverse complement strand
AAGCACCTCGCGGTCGAGTCCCGGCGCAACCAGCTCTCGGGACTCGAGTTCCTCGAGGGGATCCCGGGATCGGTCGGTGGTGCGCTCCGCATGAACGCGGGCGCCATGGGATCGTGGGCCTTCGATGTTGTCGAACGGCTGCGCTGCATGACGCCGACGGGACGGGTGCTCGATCTCCCGGTTTCGGAGGTCGAGGTGGTGTACCGGAGCTGTCCGATCCTCCAGACCCATCTGGCATTGGGAGCGACCCTGCGGGGGAAGCCCTGCACGGCGGAGGAGGTGCGGGAGAAGATGGATGGCTTCAGCCGGAAGCGGTGGGACAGCCAGCCGAACCAGCCCAGTGCCGGGTGCACCTTCAAGAACCCCTCCACCTCGCTGCCGGCGGGACGGCTCATCGATGAGCTGGGTTTGAAGGGCACTCGGGTGGGGGCCGCGATGGTGAGCGACGTTCATGCGAACTTCTTCGTGAACCTCGGCGGGGCGACGGCGCGGGATGTCCTGACGCTGATCGACCTGGTCCGGACGCGCGCCCGGGAGGCCCGCGGACTCGAGTTGGAGACGGAGGTCGAGATCGTGGGAGAGGACTGAGCGCATGGCGACCCCCGGAAGACCCCTGACCATCACCGTGCTCCTCGGCGGGCCCTCGGCGGAGCGTGAGGTGTCCCTCCGCTCCGGAGCGGCCGTCGCGGCCGCGTTACGCGAGGCCGGCCATGTCGTCCACGAGGTGGATCCCTCCCCGGCTTCACTCCAGCTACCTGCGGGGACCGAGGTGGTCTTTCTTGCCCTGCACGGCACCTATGGCGAGGACGGCACCGTCCAGGCGGAACTCGAGGCCCGGGGCATCCCCTACACGGGCTGCGGGGTCGAGTCCTCCCGGATCGCGTTCGACAAGATCCTGGCCAAGCAGCGCATGCGGGAGGCGGGCGTCCCGACGCCGCGGCTCCATGTCCTGCGCTCGGTGACTGATCCGTGGCCCGGATCCGACTGGACGTGTCCTGTCGTCCTCAAGCCGGCCCGTGAGGGGTCGAGTGTTGGTCTGCAATTCGTGGACACCCCGGAGGCGTTTCCGGAGGCCCTCAGGGCGTCCCTGGGACATGGGGCGGAGATCGTCATGGAACCCCGGATCCTGGGGCGCGAGACCACCGTCGGCATCCTGGATGGTGTCGCCCTGCCGGTGGTGGAGGTGCGGCCGAAGTCGGGGGCCTATGATTACCGGAACAAGTACACCCCCGGCTGCACTGACTACGTTTGTCCGGCCGCATTCTCCCCGGAGACGACCCAGCGCATCCAGGAGGCTGCGCTGGGGGCCTTCCGGGCGGTGGGGGGGCGCGACTATGCCCGGGTGGACGTGATGGTCACGGCGGAGGGCGCACCGATGGTCCTCGAGGTCAACACGCTCCCGGGCATGACCGAGACGAGCCTGCTTCCCAAGGCGGCAGCCGCCGCCGGGATCTCCTTCCGTGAACTGTGTGCTCGGATGGTCGATCTCGCCCTCCGCAGACAGCGATCCTGACTCCTATGAAGAGACTGTTCTCGATCACCCGAAAGAACCGGCGACGGGATGCGGACTTCGTCTTCGCGGTGAAGGCCGGCGCCTCGGGGGCTGGCGGGAAGACGTCACGGACGCGGTGGTGGGTGAAGCCCGTGTTGGGGCTCCTCGTCCTGATGACCCTGGTCGGTGGGGGACACTGGGGATTGCGGCTGGCCCAGGACCACTGGCTGCATCGGATCCGGGGACTGGCCATCCAGCATGTGGCGGTCACCCGGGAGGGCCTGCTGAGCGAGGACGAGGTCCGGCGCCTGGCCGGTGTGGAACCGGGCCGGAACGCGTTGACCGTGGATCTCTACCAGGTCCGGCAGAGTCTGCTCAGGCATCCCCGCATCGAGGAGGCCCGGGTCGAGATCGAATTTCCCGACGTGCTGCGGATCTCGGTCCGCGAACGGGTCCCGGTCGCACGGCTCGTCCTGCCTCCGTTGGGGTCGGCCCAGGCCTACTATCTGATCGACGAACACGGCGCGGTCTTCCTCCCGTTCCGGCGCGGCGACGCCCCGCTCGAGGTGCTCGAGGCCGAGGCGGCGCTGCCGAACCTCGTGGGCCTCTCACTCACCGGACTCGTGAGTGGAAGCCGGATCCGCGACGAGCGGGCGCTCTCGGCGCTGCAGCTCCTCTCGGAGTTCGAGCGCTCGCCGATGCTGGCGTTGGCCGACCTCGTGGAGATCGACATCTCGGAGACCGATGTCCTGAAGCTCCTCACCCGGGGGGGCAGCCGTGTCGTGATGGCCACCCAGCGGGACCATGCCCGACAGCTGGAGGAGTGGTTCTCGGTCTGTGAGTTCGGTCGCCGGCAGGGTCTGGCCATCTCCGAGCTCGACCTCAGCGTCACCAATCATCCGCCGTTGCGGTGGGCGGAACCCGGGACCGTGTCGCCGGAGCCGCAGCCCCGCACCCGCACCCCCAAACGAAAGAACACCCGTCGCCATGTCTGACTCAGGACACATCATCGTAGGGCTCGAGATCGGGACCTCCAAGGTCTGCGCCGCCGTGGGCGAGGTCACGGATGCCGGCGAACTCAATGTGCTCGGACTGGGGCAGGCCAAGTCGCGGGGCGTCAGGAAGGGGGAGATCTTCGATGCCGAGAAGGTGGGTGATGACGTGCGACAGGCCCTCGCCGAGGCCGAGGAGATGGCCGATGTGGCCATCGAGTCGGTGCTGCTCGCGGTGACGGGACGGCACATCGAGTGCGAGAACTACCGCGGGGTGCACACCATCCCGAGCGTCGACCGGGCCATCGACGAGGAGGACGTCCAGCTGGCCCTCCGAAACGCCAAGTCGCAGAGCTGCCCGGCGGGTTCCGAGATCATCGACAGCGTCCGGCAGGACTTCCTCGTCGACGACCACACCGTCTATGACAATCCGGTGGGTGTGGTGGGGGGACGCCTGGAGGCCCGGGTGCAT
This sequence comes from Verrucomicrobiota bacterium, assembly GCA_039800465.1. Lineage (GTDB taxonomy): Bacteria > Verrucomicrobiota > Verrucomicrobiia > Limisphaerales > UBA9464 > UBA9464. The sequence continues at coordinate 1,697 of JBDLQQ010000460.1, read as the reverse complement.
GTGATCCGGGGCCATGCCAACCGTCTGGCCACCTCGCGTCAGGCGGTGGAGAACGCCGTCCCGGTCCGCGTCGAGAAGCCGGTCTTCAGTGGTCTGGCCTCTGCGTTGGCGGTGCTCACGACCGAGCAGAAGCAGGCGGGTGCGGTGGTGGTGGATCTGGGGGCCGGGGCGACGGAGTTCGCCTTCTTCCACCAGGGACTCCTGCGTCACTCCGGGGTGCTTGCGGTCGGGGGCGATCATGTGTCGAACGACCTTGCCTACGGCCTGCGCATCCCGATTGGCCGCGCCGAGGAGCTGAAGCTCGAGCATGGATCGGCGGTGGCCCGCGCCGAGAGCGCCGGGGTCCAGGTCGGCGTCGACAACGGCAGTCTCCATGGAGGGAAGGGGATCCCCCTCGAGCATCTGGAGCGGATCATGAGCCACCGGGTCGAGGAGACCCTCGAGTTGGTGGCACTCCGGCTCCGCGAGGCGGATGCGCTGCGGATGGCCACCGCGGGTGTCTTCCTGTGCGGTGGCGCTGCGCGCACCGTGGGGCTCCTCGACGTCGCCCGGCGGATCTTCCAGGCCCCGGTCCATCAGGGACTCGTCCAAGGCGTCTCCGGCCCGGCGAACGTCCTCGAGAACCCCGAGTTCGTCGCCGCCATCGGGCTCCTGCGCTACGGCGCGATGCGGGCCCGCCAGCGCGCCCGTCCCAACATCCTCGGGAAGCTCAAGTCCCTCGCCTCGTTCGGCTCCCGCTCGTTCCTCTTCTGAACCCCGACCTGCCATGACCACCGCAGATTCCTCGATCCCCACCCCCATCACGATCTGTGGTGTCGGAGGGATGGGTGCACGCCTTCTCCGCCGGCTGGGTCCAGTGCCGGGGGCCCGCTGTTGGAGCCTCAACACGGAACTGACCGCCGAGGGCGCTGCCAGCCCGGGACCGTCTGCCCTCGTGGTGGGACGCACGGTCACCCGCGGCCTCGGCTGCGGTGGGGACCTCTTGCATGCCCAACGCATCGCGGAGGAGGATGCCGAATCCATCCGGGCCCAGCTGTCGTCCGGTCTCCTCGTGGTCCTCCTGGGCGGTGCCGGCGGTGCCGGGGCAGGGATGGGACCCGTCCTGGTCCGACTCGCCCGGGAGGCGGGCGCCTTCGTCGTGGCGGTGGTTGTGGAACCCTTCGACTTCGAGGGACCGCTGCGGCGCCGCAACACCGAGCAGTGCCTCGCCACGCTCCAGGGATCGGCCGATCTCGTGATCCGGATCTCGAACCAGGCGATGGTGCGGCTGCATCCGGAGTCCACCCTGGTCCACGACCTCCTGCGGCATGCCGACGAGCATCTGGTCGGGGTGCTGGAAGCGATGGTCCGGATGGTCCAGGGCCCGTCGCTCGTGCCGGTGGGCATTGCGGACCTCGAGCGCTGGACCCGCGGACGCCTGGCCCATGCCGTGGCGGCCTTCTCCGAGGCCTCGGGCGAGGACCGGGTCGGCCGGCTCTGGGCGGGCCTCGTCGACCATCCGTTCCTGGAGACCCCTGCCCGGTTCGCCGAGGCCAACGGTATCCTGCTGCACCTCACGGGGGGCCAGGACCTGCGGTTGGAGGAGCTGGCGTGGCTGCAGCATCAGCTCCATCGCCACTGCCCGAGGGCCCAGCTCGTGGTGGGGGCTGGTTCGGAGACCCGGGGTTCCGGGATCATCCGGGCGTTCCTCCTCTCCG
>JBDLQQ010000459.1:0-16651 GCA_039800465.1 Verrucomicrobiota bacterium | reverse complement strand
TCCGGACCGAGAGGGGGATGCCAGTGGATCGGGAGTCGGACATGGTCAGGAGGCAAACCCCTTGTCGAACGGCAGGAGGACCCGGGTGAGGATGTAGTCGAGGATCAGGATCAGGACCAGCGAGTTGACCACGGCCTTGGTGACACTCCGGCCGATCCCGCGGGGACCGCCCTGCGTGGTGAGTCCCTGGTGGCAGCAGATCACTCCGATGCAGAGGGCGAAGAAGAAGGACTTGATGAGGCCGTTCACGACATCCCCGGGATCCACGCCCTCCCGGAGACTGGTGAAGAAGGTCTCGGCGGGGACGGCGATGCGATCGTTGTGGGCGGCGACGAAGGCCCCCCCCAGCCAACCGACCAGGTTTGAGAACACCACGAGGCAGGGCACCGCAATGCTGATGGCGATGACCCGCGGCAGGACGAGGAAGCGGATCGGATTGATGGCGAGGGTCCGGAGGGCGTCGATCTCCTGGTAGACGCTCATCGAGCCGAGTTCCGCCGCCATGGCGGAGCCGACGCGCCCGGCCACGAGGATCGACATCATGACCGGGGCCAGTTCCTTGCACATGGCGATGGCGACAAGATTTCCGAGGGCAGAGCCGATGCCGTTCTCGACCAGCACCGGACCACTCTGGAGCGAGAGCACACCTCCGATGAAGAGGGAGAGGACACAGGCCATGAAGAGGCTCGCGTTCCCGATGTCGAAGAGCTGCTCCCCGATCTTCCGACGCTCCCGGCACGCCCACGGCAGGGCCTTCACCGTGGCGACGAACAGCAGCACCATTTCACCAATATTGCGGAACATGCGTCAGGATTCCCGGACCAGGCCGTAAGGAGAGCAGGATTTTGAACGGAGAGGAAGCGGGCTTTGGTCGAGGCGGATGCTCGACCCGCCCGTTGGCACGACATCATCACCGTCGAGAATCCCGCACCAGTATCACCGCGACCCCAATCGGCAACACCAGCCCGATCAGGATCAACGCCGTCGGGATCCTCCGGTTCACGGGGCCTGTCCTCGTCGATGGGACAGGGTCCCGAACCGCTCGGCACCACGCGCCGTGTCGACACCCAGGAATCGCGGAGAGGAGGGGTTGGGATCCTGAACGGCGACGGAACCCGACATCGACAAGGAGGTCTCGTGGAAATGGGGGTTCGGGAGCCATAGCCAGCGCCAATGACGGCGATCATCATCGCCACGGAAGGTCTGGATCAGGCCGAAGAACGAGGAGGTGCGCACGCGGGTTGGGGACACATCCCGCCGATAGAGATTCCAGAGCACCGATTCGCTGGACCGTCCCGTGTTGGGATTGTTCTCCGAACGGTACAGGGCCCAGAGGGGAGAATAGTTCCGCTGCACGGAGTCCCGGTTCCTGAAGAGGGTCTCGAGCAACTCGAGCACCTGGAGGCGCTCGCGCCCCTCGAGGTCCCGTTTCCAGACGAAGAACGGCCAAAGCGCGCGCTCCCGACGATACCGTCCGTCCGTCTTGCTCTGGAGCCGGACGTCGTCATACAGAAAGAATCCAACCCTCCAACGGTCGCGTCGCATCGCCCCATCCTCGGCCTTCCGATGGGTGTAGAAGGGCCACATCACCAGGCGCGACTCGACACCCGGGGCCTTGGCCACTCCATAGAACGGGAAGAAGCGCCGGGCCGTCTTGTTGGTGCTGTCCGCCCAACCAATGAATGGCCACGGCGCTCCCCACTCCACGAAACCCTTGGATCGGTCCTCGGTGCGGCTGAAGAACGGCCAGAGGATCGAGGTCTGATGGAGGTTCGTCCCGCGTTGCTGGGAATAGAACGGCAGGACCGCGAAGTTGGTCGTCGCCTGCGGTGTACCCAGTCGAAGCTTCTCGTTGAAGCAAAGGGGCCACATCGCGAAGACCTTCCCGCCCCCGGGAGACACGACCCGGTCGCCCAGGTGGTTGGTGGTCCAACCCGTCTCCTTCCGCTCCCATCCGAACAACGGCCACACCTGCCAGCCATCCCAGCCGGGACCATGTCGCGTGTGGACGAACGGCAACATGTAGTTCTTGGTGACTAGATCTCCCTTCCGGCTCCGCAGGTAGAGCGGGAACATGTAGAAATCGAACTCGTCCCGGAACATCCGGTTGCGGGCATGACCGTAGAACGGCAGGACCGCGATGTAGTCGTTGGTCCCGCTAGCGGACTTCTGCTGGAAGTAGAACGGGAACACGGTCCGCCGGACCACGGGGTCCTCGGACTGATAGGATGCCCCGGCGAAGTTGAGGAACTGGAAGAACTGCCACCTCGATTCGGTCCCCTGCTTCCGCCAGGTGAAGAGCGGGTAGAGGACGTCCAGCTCTTCGAGCTCTACGATCGGGGCCGACTGGTAGCTCATCAGCGGGTAGACGCCCCAGTTCCGTTCGTCCGCCGTCGTCTCCCACATCGCCAAGGGACCCAGGATCTCGGTCTTCCGACCCGACTCCCAAACGGTCTGGAACTCCGAGAAAACAGGACCCGCCTGGATCGGATCCTCGAGCGCGACCTCCGGGACGGTGGCGCCATAGGCACCCCATCCGGCCAACACCATCCCCAGCGCAATTCGAAACCAGTGACCCATGCGAGACGGGAGACCCTCGCGGAAACCGGTCCCGGGAGGCAAGCCACTGCCCGGGGAGATCTCCAAGGCCGGCTCGTCCGCTCCAAACCGGCAATGCCTCGAATATGGCCAACTGCATCCCCGTTGAACATAGTGGTCCTGAACCTCCGAACGATGCACCACCCATGAGATTCTCCAAACCCAGTCCTGTCCTCCGGCCCCGGCTTCTCGCCGTGGCCCTGGGCGGCCTGGCATCGCTCTCGAGCGGATGGGTCAGCGCCGCGACAGATCCAGCGCAGTTCGAGCGGTTCGAGACCTCGATCCGTCCGGTGCTGGTGGAACACTGCTACCCGTTCCACAGCGCCGAGTCGAAGGATCTCAAGGGTTCCCTCCGTCTCGACACCCGGGAGGGGGTCCTGAACGGGGGCGCCTCCGGCCCGCTGATCGTGCCCGGAAAACCCGAGGAGAGCCTCCTGGTCAAGGTCCTCCATGGCACAGCACCCGACCTGGGTGTCATGCCCCCGAAGAAGTCGGGAGGACCCCTCCGGCCCGAGCAGATTGCCGCCATCGCCGACTGGATCCGCGACGGGGCACCGGATCCCAGAACGGGGGAGACGACCCGGACCGGTCCGTTGGACGGCCACTGGGCCTTCCAGCCGCCCCGATCCGTCCCCGCACCCGCGGTGGCCGGCTTCGAACACCTCTCCCATCCAATCGACCGGTACATCGCGGCCCAGCTGGCCCCCAAGGGACTGGCACCCGCCGCCCGCGCCAACCGGCACACCCTGCTCCGCCGGGCCGCCTTCGACCTCACCGGACTGCCCCCGACCCCCGAGGCGATGCAGGCCTTCCTCGCGGATCCCTCGCCGAAGGCCTTCGAGTCCGCGGTGGACCGCCTCCTGGCGTCGCCCCGATATGGCGAACGCTGGGGACGCCACTGGCTCGACATCGCACGCTACGCCGACTCCAAGGGCTACGTCTTCGAGCAGGAGCGACGCTTCAGCCACAGCTTCACCTACCGCGACTGGGTCGTGCAGGCACTCAACCAGGACCTGCCCTACGACCAGTTCCTGATCCAGCAGATCGCCGGGGACCAGGTCGCGACGACCGACAACCCGTGGCCGATGGCGGCACAGGGATTCCTGACGCTCGGACGCCGGTTCCTCGACAATCCCCACGACATCATCGACGACCGCATCGACGTCGTCACACGCGGCACCCTCGGCCTGACCGTGGGCTGTGCCCGATGTCACGACCACAAGTACGACCCGATCCCCGCCGCCGACTACTATTCCCTCTACGGGGTCTTCAACTCGAGCCAGGAGCCTGACGAGAAACCCCTGCTGGGACCCAACCCCAATCCGACGCAGGCCGCGGCGTATGCCAAGGAGAAGGCCGACCGGGAGAAGGAACTGGCAGAGTTCCGTGCGGAGCGGACCCGCGACATCGCCAAGAAGCTGCGCGACCGGGTCGGGGACTACCTGCTGGCGGCCCAGGACTCGATGGCCCTCGACTGGACCAACCTCGAGGGACTGGCACGGGTCCGCAGTCTGGATCCGGGCCTGGTCGGTGCCTGGAAGGGGCGACTCGAACATTGGCAGGGCGATGGCGATGCCGTTTTCGGCCCCTGGTTCGCCCTTGCTCGTCTCGGGACCAACGACTTCGCGGCCCATGCCAAGGCCCTCCTCGAATCTCCACCCCAGCACGCCGGCACGAACGCCGCCTGGAACACCCGGGTGATCCAGGCCCTGCGCAACCCGATGCCGAACGCATTCGGGGACGTGGCCAAACGCTATGGAGAACTCCTCGTCGAGGCAGATCGGGCATGGTCGGACGCACTCGACCTGGCCAGGACGCAGGGACGCCCGGCCCCGGAGTCCCTGCCCGATCCCGATCTGGAGCGGCTTCGACTCGTATTGACCGCCCCCGACTCACCGGTGATGGCCGCGATGAAGGACATCGACCGTTTTTTTGACACTCCCACCGGACAGAAGATCCGGGCTCTGAAGCGCAAGGTCGACGAACTCGAGGCCACACATCCGGGCGCTCCGCTGCGTGCCATGGCGTACCTAGACCGTCCGCAACCGATCGAGCCTGTTGTCTTCAAGCGCGGCAATCCCGGCAATCCTGGTGCCAAGGTACCCCGACAGTTCCTCGGCATCCTCAGCGGCACCAACCGCCCCGCATTCGCCAAGGGAAGCGGCCGGCTCGAATTGGCGCGCGCGATTGCCAACCGGGACAATCCGCTCACCGCACGGGTGCTCGTGAATCGCGTCTGGATGTGGCACTTCGGAGCCCCGCTGGTCCACACCCCCAGCGACTTCGGTGTCCGGGGCGAGAAGCCGACCCATCCTGAACTCCTCGACCATCTGGCCGTCTGGTTCATGGACCATGGGTGGTCGCTGAAGGCCCTGCACCGCTACATCCTGCTGTCGGACACCTACCAGCAGCGGAGCGATCCGGAAGGCCCCGGGGACCGCACCGGATTCGAGAAGGGAGAATTGCTCGACCCGGGCAACACCCTCCTGTGGCGCATGAACCGTCAGCGGCTCGACTTCGAGGCGCTTCGGGACAGCCTCCTCTGGGTTTCCGGGAAACTCGACGGCGACATTGGAGGCCAACCCGTGCCGATGTTCGAGGAAACCGCGACGCCCCGACGGACGCTGTACGGGTTCATCGACCGCCAGAACCTGCCCGGACTCCTCCGGGCCTTCGACTTCGCGAGTCCCGACACGACAGCGCCGCTGCGATTCCAGACCACGACGCCGCAGCAGGCCTTGTTCCTGATGAACAGCGCGTTCCTCGCCGACAGGGCCCGGGACTTCACGGGAAGGGCCGATGTCCTCTCGTTGGCCAGGCCCGCCGATCGGATCCGTAGGCTCTATCAGCTCGCCTACCAGCGGGATCCTTCGACCGAGGAGATCCGGCTCGGCCTCGACTTCGTCTCCCGTCCCGCGGCTGCCCAGCCCGAACCGCCCCCGACGGCCGCGTGGCGGTACGGAACCGGCGGGTTCAACCCCGCCACCGGAAAGGTGGAAGGGTGGCGTCCCCTGCCCCATTTCACGGGCAAGGCCTGGCAGTGGGACGCGAAGCTCCCCTCAGCGGACGGACTGTGGACGATGCTCGACGCCAAGGGCGGACACCCGGGTTCCGGGGCCCAGAACGCGGCAATCCGCCGTTGGACGTCCCCGATCCAGGGTGTCGTCCGGATCGAAGGAACCCTCGAGCACCCGGCGCAGGAGGGCGATGGTGTCGTGGGCCGGGTCGTGTCCAGCCGCCGCGGCCAGCTGGCCAAATGGGATGTGGCCCACGGCAAGACGGTGACCGAACTGGGGTGGGTGGCCGTGGAACCCGGCGAGACACTCGACTTCGTCGTGGAACCCGGCTCCAACGAGAACTCCGATTCCTTCAGGTGGTCTCCTTCGATCGAGAGGCTGGACCCGCCGTCGGACCGTGCCTCCGCCTGGAAGGCGGGGCGCGACTTCGCGGGGCCCCAAACCTCCCAGACCCCGCTCGATGCGTGGCAGCGCTACGCGCAGGTCCTTCTCAGCGCGAACGAGTTCGTCTTCGTGGACTAGGATCCCCAGCCCCCCAGACCGATGGCTCCAAGGAAGAACGACCAAACCGAGTCCTCCGTGAAGAACATCCGCCCCGTCATCCCACCGAAGACGATATACCGGATGTCGATCTACATGCGCTGCCTCCAACGGCTGAAGCAGAACCAGATCCAGACCGTGAGCAGCGAGGCACTGGCCAGCGCCGCCGGGGTGAAATCGACGCAGCTGCGGAAGGACCTCACCTACTTCGGCCAGTTCGGCACCCGCGGACTCGGGTATGACGTCGACCAGCTGTCGACCATGATTGGGGATCTGCTCGGGACGAATCGCCTCCAGCCAGTCGTCCTGATCGGGGCAGGACATCTCGGCACTGCGCTCCTCAGCTACAGGGGTTTCGAACAGGAGGGATTCGAACTCATCGCGGCCTTCGATGCCGAGCCACACCGGGAACGGGATCGCCCCCTCAAGACCCCGATCTATGGCATGGAACGCCTCCCCCGGATCCTCCGCGACCGCGGGGTGAAGATGGCCATCCTGACGGTCCCCGCGGCCGCAGCCCAGGCCGTGGCCAACCAGCTCGTCGACGCCGGGATCTCGGGGATTCTCAACTTCTCCCCGTCCATCCTCTCCGTGCCCGACACCGTCATGGTGAAGAACGTCAACCTCGCCATCGAACTCGAGCACCTCAGCTATTTCGTGCAGCAGTAGCGCCCGCTGGGTTCGTCGGCGGAGGACCGGGCGGAACTTCGCGCTGGAGTTGCCTCGTCGGTCAGGAAAACTCGACCCGAAATCTTCATCAACCCGACTTCCTCCATGCATACATCGACCACAACCCGCCTGCCCTGGGTCCTCGCCGCGGCATGCCTCGTCCTCCCCGCGACCGCGGCGACGATGATTGAGATCTCCGACCTCGGCGGCACCCTGCCCCCACCCAATGACCGTTCGTTCTCGGTGGGCACCTCCAAGCAGCAGGCCGAGGTCATGGGCTGGTCCCAGTCCATCGCGTATGGAGACGTCCGGATCGCGGCATTCCTCGGCGACGCCCGGGCGGGGTCCACGGTCACCGCCTACCTGACCTCCGCGATCGGTCCCGGCGCCGGATCCCCCATCGCGACCTCAACGGTCTCCATCGCCCAGACCACTGGCCTTCCTGCGAGCACGGAACTCTTCTCAGGGCTCACCCTCGGTCCCGGGGACTACTACCTGACTCTCTACAATTTCGACCTGTCCAGCAGCACGGATCCGAAATGGTACCGTGGCGCAGCCGTCTCGTTTGGCCCCGGCATCACCCCGAATGGGGAATTCTACGCCAACAACCACGGCGACGGGACTGTCGATCCAGTCGAGCCCTGGAGGTCGACCTTCAAGGACAGCACCCTCTACGACCAGGCCTTCACCGTGACCGGAACCGTGGTCCCGGAACCCTCGACCGTGGCGCTCCTGGGTCTGGGCCTCCTGGGGATGCTGGCTTCCCTGCGGCGCCGGGATGACCACTGATCGGCGGCTGGCACACACCGATCACACCGCCGGAGTCCCGTCTTTTCGCTCCCCCTCTGTTGCACGAGCGGCATACGCTCTCCGAACCACTATGGCCAAGCCCACCGTCTACCGTTTCTGCGCCGGACCCTGGAACTTCAGCGAGGGACAGGATCCCTACGGTCCCCCGACCCGTTCGCCGCAGTCCTTCGACTGGAAACTGTCCGCCCTGAAGGAGCTCGGGTTCGAGGCGATGATGTTCCACGACGACGACGCCGTGCCGGACATCGACTCCAAGTCCTCGGCCCAGATCCTCAAGGAGGCCAAGGAGCTACGGAAGCGGCTTTCCGGCGAGGGAATCGCCGCAGAGATGGTCGCGCCCCGCCTGTGGTTCGCCCCCCAGACCGTCGACGGTGCGTACACCTCCAACAACAAGAAGCACCGCCAGTATGCCATCGACCGCTCGAAACGCTCGATCGACATCGCGAACGTCCTCGGGACGGACATCCTGGTCCTGTGGCTCGCCCGGGAAGGCACCTACCTCCGCGAGGCGAAATCCGGGGCCCGCTCGGTCGACTATCTGGTCCAGGCCTTCGATGCGATGCTGGGACACGATCCGAAGATACGCCTCGCCATCGAGCCCAAGCCCAATGAGCCAGCTGACGTCGCGTACGTGCCCACCATCGGCCACGCCCTTGCGATCGCCCAGCTGACCCGGGATCCAAAGCGGGTGGGTGCCCTGATCGAATCCGCCCACGCCATCCTCGCCGGGCTGGATCCGGCCGACGAGATCGACTTCGCCATGGCCTTCAAGAAGCTGTGGTCACTCCACCTCAACGACCAGAACGGACTCAAGTTCGACCAGGACAAGCCGTTCGGATCGCACAACCTCCGGGTGGCGTTCAACCAGGTCCGGGCCCTCGAGCGCAATGGCTACGGTCGCCGGGGCGAGTACGTGTGCTTCGACGTCCATCCGTTCCGGACGACCCGTCCGGAGCACTGGCTCAAGCATCTGGGCAACTCGAGGGATACGTTCCTGCGGCTCGTCGACAAGGCCCGCTCCTTCCCCGAGGCCAAGGCGCAGGCTCTGATCGACGACCTGAACTACCAGGACCTCGATCAGCTGGTGCTGAACCACCTGATGGGGCGGTAGCCAGGGGAATCGAGGGCTCTTGGGACCCGTCTCCGGCAAAAACCCTTTTGCCAAGGCGACGGGGCGGTTCCTACTCTTGGCCGCATGGCGAAAACAGGCTTGGGACGCGGATTGGGGGCATTGCTCGGCGGTGCCCCATCGCAAACCCCAGCCCCCGTCGTGCCGAAGGGGGTCCCGACCAAGGCGCCTGAAATCCAGCCCGCACAAGGCCAGGGCCTGCGTCGGCTTCCCCTGTCCCAGATCCATCCGAGCCCGCTCCAACCCCGGAAGGATTTCACTCCGGAATCCCTCCAGGAGCTCGCCGACTCGATCCGTGCCCAAGGCCTCATCCAGCCCCTCGTCCTGCGGCCCTCCGGCTCCGGCTTCGAACTGATCGCCGGCGAGCGCCGCTGGCGTGCCTCCCAACTGGCGGGGCTCACCGAGGTGCCCGTCGTCGTGCGCGAAGCGACCGACCGCGAGGTGGTCGAGCTGGCACTCATCGAGAACCTCCAACGGGAGAACCTCAACCCGATCGAGGAAGCCCTCGGCTACGTCCAGCTGAACACCCAGTTCCAGCTGACCCAGGAGGAGATCGCTCGGCGCGTGGGCAAGTCCCGGGTCGTGGTGGCCAATGCCATCCGACTCCTCCGCCTTCCGGAACCGGTCCGCGATCTGGTCCGACACAGCCGCCTGAGCGTCGGCCACGCCAAGGTCCTCCTCACCCTCCCAGACATCCACCAGCAGCAGCGGCTCGCCCAGAGGATCGTCGACCACGGCCTGAGCGTGCGAGAGACGGAACGCATCGTGTCCCAGGCCACGGAAGCCAGCACCGACACGAAGAAGGAGCCCGGCAAGCCGTCGTCAGGCGCCACCCGGGACCCGCTCGTCAGCAGCATCGAGGAGCGGCTCCGGGAACGGCTCGGCACCCAGGTCCACCTGCGGCACCGGGACGGAAAGGGAGCGCTCGAGATCCGCTACTTCTCCGACGCCGAGCTCAACCGGATCCTGGAGATCCTCGATGTCTCACTGGACTGAGGTCCGCCCCATCGAACTGCTGCCCTCACACCCCCCTTCCCGCATGATTGACACTCCTGAATTCCGCAACCAGACCGCCCAGAAACTCGAGGCGGCCGCCTCCCGTGTACCCGATCTGACCGCCTTCGTCGGCCTCGACGGATTCGTCGACGAGATCCTGCAGGTGGTCGACAAGCGGTACGACGCGAGCCGGTTCGACCGGGTCCCCACCATCGCCGCCTACGCCGCCCGCCTCGCCGCCGCGGCGGGGAAGAGCACGAACATCGAGCTGGTGAACGCCATGACCAAGCTGGGCGGCAACGGCCCCATCATGGGCAACGCCCTGTCGAGCTTCGGACTCAAGGTCACGTACGTCGGCTCCCTCGGATGGCCCGCCCTCCATCCGGTGTTCGAGAACTTCGCGCAGCATGCGGACGTGAACTCGATCTCCGAGCCGGGGCTGACCGACGCGCTCGAGTTCGAGGATGGGAAGCTGATGCTCGGCAAGCACTACATGCTGAAGCATGTCACGTGGGAGAACCTCATGGCCCGCTATGGGCGCGACAAGTTCGCCCGGCAGTTCCAGACGGCGTCGCTCGTGGCGTTCGTGAACTGGACCATGCTCCCGTACATGTCCGACATATGGGCCTCGATCCAGTCGGAGATGCTGCCCTCGGTGGCGGGACCGCGTCGCACCCTGTTCGTCGACCTTGCGGACCCGGAGAAGCGCCTCGCCTCGGACATCGCGTCCGCCCTCGAGCTGATCGCGAAGTTCCAGTCGAAGTTCGACGTGATCCTCGGCCTCAACGAGAAGGAGGCCTATGAGATCGCCCGGGTGGTCGGACTGAACAGCGCGGCGCGTGATTGGCAGGGTCTCGCCGAACTCTCGGTCGAGATCCAGAAGAAGGTCCCTGTGTCCACCCTGGTGGTCCACCCGACAGCCTTCGCGCTGGCCGTCTCCGAAGGCCGGGCCGATGTCGTCGCGGGCCCGATCTGCCGGCGCCCGAAGATCACCACCGGCGCGGGCGACCACTTCAACAGCGGGTTCTGCCTTGGGAAACTGCTCGGGCTGGACAACGCCGCGAGCGTCCTCTGCGGGGTGAGTACCAGTGGACACTACGTCCGGACGGCCGAGAGTCCCCGCGTGAACGACCTCGTGAACCTGATGCGGGCCTGGCCCTCCGCCTGACATGGTGCTTCCCGTCGTGAAGTTCGGGGATCCGGTCCTGCGCAAGCGAGGGGACCGCATCGCCACGGTGACACCGGAGATCCGGCAGCTCATTGCCGACATGTTCGAGACGATGGAGGCCGCCAACGGCGTCGGCTTGGCCGCCCAACAGATCGGTCGTGCCCTCCAGCTGACCGTCATCGACGTGCGGGGCGCCAAGGAACGGCCCTCGACGCTCTGGATCGACAATCAGCCGGCCGACCCGGAGTCGTTCATGCCGCTCGTGCTGATCAATCCCGTCATCAAGCCCGTCGGCAACCCGCTCAAGGAGCCCGAGGGCTGCCTGAGCTTCCCGGAGGTCTATGCCGACATCCAACGTCCGGGCGAGGTCGAGGTGACCGCCCAGAACCTCCGCGGGGAGTCGTTCTCCTTCCGGGCCGGCGGTCTCCTGGGGCGCGCCGTCCAGCACGAGGTCGACCACCTCAACGGGATTCTCTTCATCGACCGCATGGATTCCGCATCCCGGAAGGACTGGCAGGCGGAGATCGACATGATCCAGACGGCGACCAAGGCGCGGTTGGCCCGGCGCTGATCGTCGTCGACACCGGGTCCTCCCCCATGGCCGTCGAACTCGTCCACCTCTACCGCTCTCCCGGCCACAACTTCGTCGGCCGCCACGGCAAGTCGCCTCGGGAACACCCGATGCTTGAGGAGCAGGAACTGCACTGCGAGGCCGGTCGCGGCATCCGCGGGGACCGCTACTTCGATTTCCGGGACCGCTTCAAAGGACAGATCACCTTCCTCGCCTGGGAGACCCACGAGGATCTCTGCCACCGCCTCAATCTCCGGCATGCCGCATCCGTGTACCGCAGGAACGTGATCACTCGCGGGATCGACCTCAACCAGTGGATCGGCGTCGAGTTCGAGATCCAGGGAATCCGGTTCGAGGGCACCGAGGAGGCAAGCCCCTGCTACTGGATGAATACCGCCTTTGGTCCCGGCGCGGAGGAACTGCTGAAGGGACGAGGGGGGCTGAGGGCGCGGATCCTCTCCAGCGGGATCCTCCGACAAACGGACGCCGGTCCCACACGTTGAGGCCCCTCTCCCAGGGGCGGGTCCCATCCCGGTCCACGGTCGACAGCCCAGTTCCCATCCCGGGGATTCCTGGGCGTAAAAAAGCCCGCAGGAGACCTGCGGGCTTCTTGTGTTTCGGATGGTGGAGCCGAGGAGATTCGAACTCCTGACCCCCACAATGCCATTGTGGTGCTCTACCAACTGAGCTACGACCCCGTTTCCGAAAGCGCGGAGACGATAAAAATCCAGCGCCGTGTGTCAAAGGCTTTCGTCTCCATATACTGATTCTCCACCGTGAACACCCACGACCTGATCCGGCTTGGAGTCCCTCCGGGCGAGTGTTCCAGACGGGGGATGGACTACATCACGCGCTACATCCTGAAGGGTCTCGACCGCTCCCAGCTGGGCGAATCCCTCCAGCAGATCGTGGCCCATCCATCGGCCCACCTGAAGGATCCGCTGACCCGTGAGTTCGCCGAGGCGCTTCTCCGATGCCCCCGGGTGATCACCCCGGCGAAGGCGCCGTGGCGATCGTGGGGAGAGGGACTCGAGCCCGAGGCCGTGAACCAGCTCGCCAGGGCCTGTCAGCTGCCGATCGCGGAGGCCGGGGCGCTGATGCCGGATGCACACGTCGGATACGGCCTCCCCATCGGCGGTGTCCTCGCCACCCACAACGCCGTCATCCCCTACGGTGTCGGGGTCGACATTGCCTGCCGGATGAAGCTGACCGTTCTCGACCTGCCGGTGCGGGATCTCGACCGGCGTCGGGAACGGCTCGCCGAGGCGATTGAGTCCGAGACCCGCTTCGGCATCGGCGCCTCGTTCGAGGCTCCCCGCAGCCATGCGGTGCTGGACGCCGACTGGACCATCAGCCCCATCACGGCGCGCAACCGGGATCGTGCCGTGGCCCAGCTCGGCACCAGCGGCTCTGGAAACCATTTCGTGGAGTTCGGCACCTTCACCAACGAGGCGCCCATCGGAGACCTCCCTGCTGGAACCCACGTGGCGCTGCTGAGCCACAGCGGCAGCCGTGGGACCGGGGCGGCCGTCTGCGACCACTACAGCCGCCTCGCCATGGAACGGCATCCCGAACTCCCCAAGGAACACGCCCACCTGGCGTGGCTGGATCTCGATTCGGAAGAGGGCCAGGAGTACTGGGCCGCCATGGAGCTCATGGGCCGATACGCCGCCGCCAACCACGAGCTCATCCACCAGCACATCGCCACCCATCTCGGCGCCACCGTCCTGCTCGACGTCGAGAACCACCACAACTTCGCCTGGAAGGAGACCCATCGGATCCGGGGCGAAGACCGGGAGGTGATCGTGCATCGCAAGGGCGCCACGCCGGCCGGCGAGGGCGTTCTGGGCATCATCCCGGGATCGATGGCCTCACCCGGCTTCCTCGTCCGGGGCAGGGGGAACACGGAATCCCTCCGATCCGCCTCCCATGGCGCCGGACGCATCATGAGCCGCCGACGGGCCCTCGAATGCATGGACTGGGACCGGCTCCGGCGTCAGCTGCGGGACCACCGGGTCCACCTGCTCTCCGCGGGACTCGACGAGGCTCCCGGGGTCTACAAGGACATCACGGCCGTGATGGCCGCACAGGCCGACCTCGTGGAGGTCCTGGGGCGCTTCGATCCGCGCATCGTCAAGATGGCCCCGTCGGGGGAACGCGCGGAGGACTAGGTCTCGGCTCCGAATTCGGGCGCCATCGGAAGTTGTTCCAGGAGCTGCCGGTCCGCCTCGGGAAACTCGAACTGGCCGAGCCCATCGGGTCCCACCCAGGCCACCGCCGAGCAGCCGATCGGCATGGGTGTTCCGGAGGCGATCCGGCACACGAAGAAGCGCAACCGCACCACGCGTTCGGGATAGGCATGCTGGACGCGGCAGAATTCGCGCCCGACGGCGACCTCGATGCCAAGTTCCTCGCGCAGCTCCCGCTGCAATGCCTGTTCCCAGGATTCCCCGGACTCCAGCTTGCCACCCGGGAACTCCCAGAGGCCCGCGAGGTGTCCTCCCGGGGGACGTTGCGTGATCAGGAGTCGCCCGCCGTCAAAGACCAATCCCGCAGCGACATCGAGGGGGCTCATGTCGAATTGCAGGCGCACCCCACACCCGTCGTCAGCGCCCGATGCTCTTGTAGATGAAGCCGTGCTTCTCCATCTCGACCGGATCCAGGAGATTGCGGCCGTCCACCACGATCGGGGTCGTCATCGACTTCCGGGCCCGGGCCAGGTCGAGCTGGGTGAACTCGGGCCACTCTGTGGCGATCACCAGCGCATCGCAGCCCTCAGGAACTGCATCCCGGTCCCCGACATACTCCACCTGTTCCCCGGGCGGCAGGACGGCCTTGGCCTTCTCCATCGCCTTGGGATCATGCACCCGGAGCCGTGCCCCGTCCTTGAGGAGGCGCTGGCAGAGATCGATCGCCGGTGAGAGTCGGACATCGTCCGTGTTCTGCTTGAAGGCGAGGCCCAGCACGCCGATCCGCTTGTCGCGGATCACCCAGAGGGTATCGGTGATCTTCTTGATGAACCGCTCCATCTGGTCGGAGTTGATCTGCTGGACCTCCTTGAGGAGCCGGAAGTCGTAGCCGAGCTGCGAGGAGATGTGGATGAAGGCGCTGAGGTCCTTCGGGAAGCAGGAGCCGCCGAAGCCCAGGCCTGCGTTCAGGAACCGGGTCCCGATGCGCTCATCGAGCCCCATGCCCCGGACCACCTCGAGCACATTCGCCCCAGCAGCCTCGCAGACCACCGAAAGGGCGTTGGCATAGCTGATCTTGAGCGCCAGGAATGAGTTGGCCGCATGCTTGATCAGCTCGGCCGAGTTGGTGTCGGTGACGATGATGGGCGCCTTGAAGGGGGCGTAGACCTCGCGCATGGCGGTCTCCGGTCGGGGACTGTTCACCCCGAGGACGATGCGGTCGGGCTTCATCAGGTCCTGCACCGCAAATCCCTCCCGCAGGAACTCCGGGTTGCTGACCACGTCGAACTCGACCTTCGTCTTGCAGTACCTCCGGATGGTCTCGGTCACCTTCTCGGCGGTCTTCACGGGGACGGTGCTCTTGTCGACGATGATCCGATACCGGGTCAGGCTCGTCGCAATCTCCCGGGCAACCCCCTCGATGTAGCTGAGGTCGACGGATCCATCGGCCTGGGGAGGCGTCGGGACCGCGATGAAGATGATGTCGGACCTCTCGACCCCCTCGGAAGTCGACTGGGTGAAACCAAGGCGACCGGCTGCGACGTTGCGCTGGACGAGTTCGTCGAGACCCGGCTCGTAGATGGGGATCCCTCCCGAGCGGAGGAGCTCAACCTTCCGGGGATCGTTGTCGACGCACAGCACCTGATGGCCGACCTCGGCGAGACAGGCGCCGGTCACAAGCCCCACGTATCCGGTCCCGATGATGGTGATTTTCATCCGTGAGGATTCCCCGGGAGCAACTTTACTGCCAGAACTCCGAGGATATCACCGGGCCGCAGGGGCATTGGTGGGGGCCGCCGCACCCAACTCCGGGTGCTTCTGGACGAGCCGGGTCCTGGCCGCAGCCGCCTGTTCGCCCACGACGGAGGCCGCGGCGCTCTTGAGGACCTCGTCGATCAGTCCCAAGGCCACCACAGGGGAACTCGATTCCAGAAGGCGCGCCTTCGCCAACCGGGCCTGGACCGCGAACCCCTCGCCACCACCGAGGATCGCCCGATCGTAGGCCTTGATCGCATCCGCGTCTTTACCCTGCGCCTCCAATGCCGCGGCGACGCCGATGAGGGCCACACCCAGGAGATCGCTGTTCGGATTCTGCTCCTCGAACCTGGAGAATTCGGCCTGGGCCTCCGCGTATTTCCCGGAGACAAACAACTGGCCGGCAGCCAGGAGTCGGGCCTGCTGCCCTGCCGCAGTGCCGGGGAACTGGCCACTCAGGGCCAACAGCTTGGCGACGTCTGCCACCTTGGGAGCTTCCCCGGGGCCGGTCGGCGGGATCAGCTGAAGCAGTTCCTTGGCCGCCTCGGCACGGGTTGCCCGCTCCCGGGATCGGACCACGGCGAGGACGGCGAAGACCAGACTCACGGCCAGGACGACCCCCACCACCAGTCGGCGGTTGATCTCCAACCAGGTCAGAAGGTCGAACCCCGGGCCCGAATCCTGAACCGGTGCACTCGGCTGCTGTGCTGTCGTGGAACTCATAAAACCCGAGGATTCCCGACCCACCACGTCAAAAACAAGGCGTAAAACCGGTTCGAGGGGTGCCGCACCCGATGCCCGCTGAGCGATCCTGCGCGTTCCGCCCAGATACGAAGGCTACTCCTCGTCCCCGATCTTCGACTTGGATTCGTAGCGGGTGATCCCCTTGAGGAAGGTCAGCTCGACATCCCCCGTGGGACCATTGCGCTGCTTGGCGATCAGCAGATTCACCGAGATCGCGTTGAGCCCGTCGTCCGGGGGTTCCGCCCGATCCTTGTCGCGGTCGTCCTCCTCCTCCTGCGGACGGTACAGCAGCCCGACCAGGTCGGCGTCCTGCTCGATGGAGCCGGATTCGCGGAGGTCGGAGAGTCGGGGCTTCCGGTTCTTGTCCTTCTCCAGCTCGCGGTTGAGCTGGGAGAGGACGATCACCGGGACGTTGAGTTCCTTCGCAAGGGCCTTCACGCCGCTGGAGATGTCCGCGATCTCCTG
>JBDLQQ010000458.1:0-10178 GCA_039800465.1 Verrucomicrobiota bacterium | reverse complement strand
GCCGACAGGCGTTGTCGCAGGGCGACAAGGGCGGGCGGGACCACAACCCCAAGGGCTTCACCTACTGGCTCGCTGGCGGTGGCGTCCGGGGCGGGACCAGCTACGGCGAGACCGATGAACTCGGTCACGAGGCCGCCATCGACAAGCACCACGTCCGGGACCTCCACGCCACGATCCTGCACCTCATGGGACTGGACCCACTGCGCCTGACCTATTTCTACGGGGGACTCGACCAGAAGCTGACCGGCGTGGTCGAACCCGAGGTCATCCGCGGCATCCTGGCCTGAACCCAGGACCCACCGGTCTGGGGGAAGGTGGGTGCTACCACACCCAAGTGACGCAGGGCACTGCGTGACCCACCAGGCTGAGGGAGGCACTGCCGACCCAGTGAGTGATACCCGCCATGGGGCGGTGGGTGATGCAGTGTCTGCATCACTGGGTGCGCCCCGCGCACCCACCCACCCCAGGTCCAACTCTCTCAGGCGACCCCAGCAAACCTCCTCACGCAGGGTCCAGGACGAGTTCGTCCTCCCGACCGGCGGTCGCCCGGATGCAGTCACCCGGCTTGAAGTCACCGGAAAGGATCCGCGTCGCGAGCGGATCGAGGAGCTTCTCCTGGATCGCCCGCTTGAGCGGACGTGCCCCGAACTGCGGGTCGTAGCCCTCCCGCGCCAGCAGCCGCTTCCCAGCGTCGTCCACCTCGAGGGTGAACTGCTGCTGGGCGAGGCGCTTCCGGACCACCTCCAGCTGGATGTCGACGATGCGCGCCAACTCCTCCTCGTCGAGGCTGTGGAAGATGATGACGTCGTCGAGGCGGTTGAGGAACTCCGGCCGGAAATGCCTCCGGAGCTCCGCCTTCACCTTGTCCTCCATCGTCTGGCGTGCCCCGACCGTGTTGCGACCGTCGAGGAAGTACTCCTGGATGATCGGCGACCCGATGTTGGAGGTCAGGATCACGATGGTGTTCTTGAAGTCGACGGTGCGTCCCTGACCGTCCGTGAGACGACCGTCGTCGAGGACCTGGAGCAGGACGTTGAACACGTCCGGATGGGCCTTCTCGATCTCGTCGAACAACACCACGGAATACGGGCGTCGTCGGACCGCCTCGCTGAGCTGTCCGCCCTCCTCGAAGCCGACGTAGCCCGGAGGCGCGCCGACCAGCCGGGAGACGGCGTGCTTCTCCATGTATTCGGACATGTCGATCCGGACCATCGCCTGGGCGTCGTCGAACAGGAACTCGGCGAGGGCCCGGGCGAGCTCGGTCTTCCCGACGCCGGTCGGCCCGAGGAACATGAACGAACCGATCGGACGCTGCGGGTCCTGGAGCCCGGACCGGGCGCGTCGGACCGCATTGGACACGGCGTGGACGGCCTCCTTCTGGCCGATCACCCGCGCGGCGAGGCGCTCCTCCATCTTCACCAGCTTCTCCCGCTCGCCCTCCAGGAGCTTGGTGACGGGGATGCCGGTCCAGGAGGCCACGACCCGCGCGATGTCGTCGTCGGTCACCTCCTGGGAGAGCAGGCGCTGCTCGCCGGGGATCTCCTTGAGGGCCTTCTCCGCGGTGGCGAGCCGACGCTGCAGCTCGGGGATCCGCCCGTGCTCGATCTCGGCGGCCTTGCCGAGATCGTGCTGCCGCTTGGCGAGCTCGAGCTGGGCCTTGGCGTCCTCGACCTGCGCGTTGACCGCGCTGACGGCGTCGAGGGCGGTCTTCTCGTTCTGCCACTGGGCGTTGAGATGGCGTTGCCGCTCCTTGAGGTTGGCGAGCTCGGATTCGAGGCGCTTCAGGCGCTCCTGGGCCGCCGCGTCCTTTTCCTTCGCGAGGGCGGTCCGCTCGATCTCCAGCTGCATGATCTGGCGGTCCAGCTGGTCGATCGGGGTGGGCTTGGAATCCAGCTCCATGCGGAGCCGCGAGGCGGACTCGTCGACGAGGTCGACCGCCTTGTCGGGCAGGAAGCGGTCGGCGATGTACCGGTGCGACAGCGTGGCGGCGGCGACGAGGGCGCCGTCCTGGATCCGGACCCCGTGGTGGGTCTCGTAGCGCTCCTTGAGGCCCCGGAGGATGGCGATGGTGTTCTCGACGCTGGGCTCGCCGACGTAGACCGGCTGGAACCGGCGCTCGAGGGCGGGGTCCTTCTCGATGTGCTTCCGGTACTCGTCGAGGGTGGTGGCCCCGATGGCCCGGAGTTCACCCCGGGCGAGCTGGGGCTTGAGCATGTTGGCGGCATCGGCCGCCCCCTCGGCCTTCCCGGCCCCGACGATGGTGTGCAGCTCGTCGATGAAGAGGATGATCTTCCCCTCGCTCGAGGTGACCTCCTTGAGGAAGGCCTTGAGCCGCTCCTCGAACTCTCCGCGGTACTTCGCACCGGCGACCATGGCTCCGATGTCCATGGCGATGACCTTCTTGTCCTTGAGCGACTCGGGAACATCCCCGTTCACGATGCGCCGGGCCAGCCCCTCGACCAGCGCCGTCTTGCCCACGCCGGGCTCGCCGATCAGGACCGGATTGTTCTTCGTGCGGCGCGTCAGCACCTGCATGACACGGCGGATCTCGTCGTCGCGTCCGATCACGGGGTCGATCTTCCCCTGCCGGGCCAGCGCGGTGAGGTCGCGTCCATACTTCTCGAGCGCCTGGAACTTCTCCTCGGGGTTCTGGTCGGTGACCCGCTGGTTGCCGCGGATCTCGACGAGGGCCTTGAGGACGCCGTCCCGGGTGACCCCGAGACCCGACAGGATCCTCCGCAGCGGGGTGCCGCCCTTGTCGATCAGGGCGAGGAGCAGGTGCTCGGTCGATGTGAAGTCGTCCTTGAGCTTCGAGGCCTCCTTGGGAGCGCCCTGGAGGATCAGCTGGAACTCGGGACTGGGGTAGAGCTGGCCACCGCCGGAGACCTTGGCGCGTCGACCCAGTTCGACCTGCAGCTCCTGGGTGAGCCGCGGCAGGGCGATGCCCAGCTTCTGGAGGAGCTGGGGGGTGAGGCTGTCCTGCTGCTGGACCAGGGCCAGGGCCAGATGCTCGCCATCGAGCTGCTGGTGTCCGAGTTCCTGGGCGAGGTTCTGGGCCGCCTGGACGGACTCCTGGGCCTTGATGGTGAATTTGTCGAAGTTCATCGCGTTCCTCTCGCATCCCGGATGCCGGGACGGACACCCACGATAGTCGCCGGTTTCCGAGGGATCCAATGCGATGCTGGGCCAACGCGGGTCGGGACGACGAACCGTCCGGGCCAGAGTGGCCCTCGGGGGCGCGGGTGCTCCGGATTCTCAGTACCGCGGAACCGAGGGATCCACCTCGAGGCTCCAGCGGTCGATGCCCCCGGACAGGTTCACGAGGCGTTGGAACCCGAGCTGCCGCAGGTATCCGATCGCATGGGCGCTGCGGACCCCATGGTGGCAGTACACGACGACCTCGACCCCGCGCCAGTCATCCAGTTCCCCGGCCCGTTCCGCGAGCTCGGAGAGCGGCAGGAGTCGGGACCCGGGGAGGGCGCAGAAGGCATGTTCCTGCTCCTCGCGGACGTCGAGGAGGCACGGCGGGGCGGCGGAGCGCAGGCGCTCGGCGAGGTCGGTCGGGGTCACGGTCACCGGCGCAGGATGTCGGAGGTCTTCCAAACGGCAACCCAGGTCACCACGACCGCGTCACCACCACAGGAACGTCGGATCGGGCGGCGGCGCGGCCAGCCACTTGGGGGTGTCCTTCGGGAATCGGAAGAACTCCACATGGCCGTCTCCGAACAGCATGTTGTAGCGGGCCTGGCCCCGGTAGTTATGCCAGGCACTGCTGGCCTTGTTGACGTCCCGGTTGGCGTGCCACGTCCAGTCCCCCTGGAAGATCTTGTTGGCAGGACTGCGGGCCACTTCGGAGAGCTTCATGGGGGTCGCCTCATACGTCCCCTTGGGGGCCTTGAGATCCCCGACGACATGCTTCACCCGGAAGGAGTCGTGCTGGAACTGGGGGAGGTAGCTGTTGCCGTACTCGTTGAAGCAGTGTTTCGCCTTGTATTCCTCATCGCCCTTGTCGGCCGGACAGAAATACAGCTCCGGCGGCGCGGCATAGCGGTTGAGCGGTCGGTTGGTGGGATCGACCGAGACGCCAAACGACAGGGCCACCCCGGCATCCAGCTTGTAGGTGCCCTTCTTACCGCCTCCCGCACCCCACCCCCATTGGACGGGCAAGAAGTCCCCGTTGTCGTCGGCGTACAGCAGATAGGCGACGCCGATCTGCTTCTGGTTGCTCAGGCACCGGGTTTGTTGGGCCTTGGCCTTGGCCCGCCCCAAGGCCGGCAGGAGCATCCCGGCCAGGATGGCGATGATGGCGATCACCACGAGGAGTTCGATGAGGGTGAACCCCGGCGGACGCGGACCGCGGCCTCCGTACTCCGCACGAATTCCCATGCCGGAAACCTACGGCAGGAACTCGAACCCGATCAAGGCCCGCAGCCCGATGGAGAACCTGCTGATCGAGTCCCCTTGAGGATCCCTTCGGGGAGTCGCGACATCCCACGATGGGGATCCCACGATGGGATCTTGCAGGCGCCTCCCGCCTGTGTTATGCAACCGCCACACAGTCAACGGACCATTCTGAATTCCCGCATCCCTATGCATTCTAGACGCGTCTCCTCTCCCAGGAGTTCCGGCTTCACGCTGATCGAGCTCCTCGTGGTGATCGCCATCATCGCCATCCTGGCGGGCATGCTCCTGCCCGCCCTCGGCAAGGCCAAGGCCAAGGCCACCGGCATCGCCTGCATGAACAACAGCAAGCAGCTGATGGTGTCCTGGCAGATGTACGTCACCGACAACCGCGACTTCCTCCCCACGGCGGTCCACGGTGGTTGGGCCTCGGATCCCGAGGGCAACCGCAACACCCTGCGCCGGCTCGGGCTGATGCCGATGATCTCGGGATGGCAGACCTGGGATACCAGCAAGCACAACACCAACACCCAGTACCTCGTGAACGAGGAGTTCGCCGCCCTCGGACCCTACATCTCGAAGGCCCCGATGGTGTTCAAGTGCCCGGCCGACATCTTCCTGTCCAAGATGCAGCGCCAGAAGGGCTGGAAGGAACGCGTCCGGACCATGTCCGCCAACATCTCCGTGGGCGGCGACCGGAAGAACAATGACGGTCCCTTCCAACCCCAGATGGACGTCGTCACCAAGTACGGCGGTCTGACCCGTCCCGGCCCCTCCGATGTCTGGGTCTTCCTGGATGAGCACCCGGACAGCATGAACGACGCCGGCTGCTTCACCCCGTCCGCCAACTCCTGGGTCGACCTCCCCGGCAGCTTCCACAACGGAGCCTGCGGCGTGGCTTTTGCCGACGCCCACTCCGAGATCAAGAAATGGGTGGATCCCAGCACCAAGGCGGGCGTGAAGTACGGCGGACTCCCGGCCAATAACGCCAAAGATGTCCGCGACAAGCGGTGGCTCCGCGAGCGTACCCCGCGGACCGTCGACGTCCTGCCCTGAGGAGTGCCCGACAAAAAGAAACCGCCGCAGGACCTGCGGCGGTTTTTTTTTGCCCGGATGGGCCGACGGACGGGGAATCGCTCAGAGCGCCTTCATGGACTCATCCAGGGCCCCGATGAGGCTGTGGATTGAAGCCACGGTCTCGTCGCCCATGTTGGAGATCCGGAACGTGGTGCCCTTGATCTTCCCGTAGCCGCCATCGATCAGGATGCCTCGATCTTTCATCAGCTTCTGGAGCTTGGCGGCGTCGATGGTCCGGCCAGCACCCGGCTTGGCTCCGTTGTTGAAGCAGCAGAGCGTGAGGGACTCGAACCCGGCATCCGGGAAGAGGGGGATCCCATGCTTCGCCCCCCAGTCCCGGAGCATCTGGTTGGTCTCGCGATGCCGGGCATAACGGGTCTCGAGGCCCTCGGCGAAGAACTCCTCGACCTTCGCCGCGAGACCGTAGATCAGCGATATCGCCGGCGTGCTGGGGGTCATGTGCTCCCGGGCGTTCTTCTCAAACTCCACGAAATCGAAGTAGTAGCCGCGGTCGGAAACCGTCGCAGCCTTGGCCAACGCGGCCGGGGAAACCGTGAAGACAGCCAGGCCCGGGGGCAGCGCGAAGGCCTTCTGGGTACCGGCCAGCAGGACATCGATGCCAAGGTCGTCAAACCGGTGGGGCACTGCGGTCATGGAGCTGACCGCGTCCACGATGAACATCACGTCCGGATATCGCTTCTTGAGAGCCGCAATCTCGTCGAGGGGCGACATCGTCCCGGTGCTCGTCTCGTTGTGGATGAGGGTCAGGGAATCGAACTCGCCGGTGGCCAGGCGGGCCTCGATGGCCTCGGCCCGGATCGGGGAGCCCCAGGGCACCTGGAGCGCCTCAGCCTGCTTGCCGCACCTCTTGGCAACGTCGAACCACTTGTCCGAGAAGGCCCCGCACATGCAGTTCAACACCTTCCTGGTCGTGAGGTTCCTCAGGGCCCCTTCCATCACGCCCCAGGCGGAGGAGGTCGACAGATAGACCAGCTGACGGGTCCCCAGAAGCGTCTGGAGCCGCGGTTGCAGGCCCGCGTAGAGGTCTTTGAAGCCCTGTCCGCGGTGACCGATCATCGGACGGCTCATCGCCTCGTAGATCTTGGGGCTGACCTCGACCGGACCCGGGATGTGGAGTTTCACGTGTGCCATAAGGTGCGGGACGTTTTCACAGGGTTCCCAAGGTGGCAAGGGCTGCAACGGGAACACCTCGGGAAACGCAGGAATCGCGGCGGATCAGACGGGAAACCCAGCCCGTGGAACGGCCCCGTGAAATCGAGGTCAGATCCAAGTAAAATCTGTTCACACCAAACCGATTCCAGGAGCCCCTCCACCCCCGACGCAAAAGCCCCGTTTTTCAACGCTGAGAGGGTGGATTCGCGACGGGTGAACAACGTGGGAGCAACTCCGGGGATTTTCATCTAGTTCCAACCGACTGCATTCACTACAAGACCGGCCGCAATTTCCGGGACCGTCCACCCACCCGAAGGGATCCCCCCTTCCGGACACCGGGCCCAGAGAATACGCAAACCTCTATCAATGAGCCTGTTAGGAATACATGAACCACTCCAGAGCCTCGGATTTCCGCGTGGAAACCGGGCCGGATCCGGGCCACGGGCCACGGAATGCCAAGGTGGGATCCAACTCCCTCATTGCCGGTAAGCGACCCGGGTGAATAAACTGACCGAACCGTCATCGCACGTGCCTCAAACCCAACCCATTGCCGAAACCGCCGAACAGGTGTGGACCGCCGTCCAATCCCAGCTCAAGGGAATGCTCCGGCCCGACCACTATGCCCTGTGGTTCGAGGGACTCCGTCCCCTGGGCCTCGATGGCGACCTGCTCAGGCTCCGCGTCCGTGACGAGTTCAGTGCGATCTGGCTGACGAACAACTACCTCGACCTGCTGCGATCCGCGGCCAGCCGGGTGGCGGTGAAGCCGATCCGGATCGAGTTCATCGTGCAAGAACCCGGGACCGAGCCTGTCCAGACCGCGGAACCCCGGGTCGAGGAGGAGGTCGAGGAAGCCGCGGAACCCACGGAACGCCGTGGACGGGCCGCTGGCGGCAATGCCCGGGACACCGAGGCCCTGTTCAACCAGAACAGCACCTTCTCGAGCTTCGTCGTCGGCAACAACAGCCAGATGGCCCACAGCGCCTCGTTGGCGGTGGCCCAGAACCCGGGCCGGGCCTTCAACCCCCTGTTCCTCTTCGGTGGCGTGGGACTCGGCAAGACCCATCTCCTCAACGCGATCGGCAACGAGATCCTCCAGAAGAAACGCGGCTACAAGATCGTCTACACCAGCTGCGAACGCTTCACCAACGAGTTCATCGACGCCCTCCAGAACAACCAGCTGGCCAAGTTCCGCCGCCGGTATCGTCAGGTGGATGCCCTGCTGGTGGACGACATCCAGTTCCTCGCCGGCAAGGAGCGGATCCAGGAGGAGTTCTTCCACACCTTCAACACGCTCCACGAGGCCCGGAAACAGATCGTCCTCAGCTGCGACCGGCCCGCGAGCGAGATCCCCGGACTCGAACAACGCCTCACCTCCCGCTTCGAGTGGGGCATGACCGCCGATCTCCAGGCCCCGGACGTCGAGACCCGCATCGCCATCCTCCGCAAGAAGGAGGCCGCCATGAAGATCCGGCTGGAACCCAAGATCCTCCAGTTCCTCGCCGACAACATCCGGTCCAACGTCCGCCGGCTCGAGGGCGCCTTCCTGCGGGTGGCCAGCTTCGGACAGCTGACCGGCCGACCGGTCCAGCCGGAGGACGTCGAGAGCCTTCTCCGGGAGATCCTCGAGGAGGAACGCCGTCGGAACCTCTCCATCGAGGAGATCCAGCGCCGGGTGGCCGAGCACTACGACATCCGCCTGGCGGACATGAAGAGCAAGCGCCGGCCCGAGAGCATCGCCTTCCCCCGTCAGGTCGCCATGTTCCTCTCCCGCCAGCATACCGAAAGCTCCCTCAGCGAGATCGGTGATGCCTTCGGCGGCCGCGACCACGGGACCGTCATGCACGCCTGCCGTGCGGTGAAGAACCGCATGGAGGTCGACGCCCAGGTCCGCCAGACCGTCAACTACCTCGACAAGATGCTGCTCCGGTAGGCGTCTCCCGGGCTGGGACGTCCCCGCCGGATCCACGGCAACCTCGTCCCACCCCATGCCCCTCCCCAAGCCGACTCCCGTTCCTGGATCCCGGCCGCGTCGCAGCCTGCTCGACGCGGCCGTTGCCGTTCTCCTCTGGATGACCCTGCTCCCCGGCCGGGCCCAGACCCCTCCCCAGAGCCAGCTCCTCTTCCCGCTAGAATCCTGGCACAACCACGGGTCCTGTCTGGTCGAGGCCCCCAATGGTGACCTGCTGGCGTGCTGGTTCCATGGCTCGGGGGAACGGAAGGCGGACGACGTCCGGATCGAGGCCGCCCGCCTTCCCAAGGGAAGCGACCGTTGGAGCCCTCGGTTCACCCTGGCCGACACCCCCGGCTATCCCGACTGCAACCCCTCCCTGCACGTCGATCCCGCCCAGCGGCTCTGGCTGTTCTACCCGACCATCCTCGACAACCGCTGGGAGGGCGCCCTGCTCAAGTTCCAGGTCAGCTCCAACTGGATGGGCCCCGGGGCTCCCCGATGGGATCGCAGCGAGGTGCTCCACGTCACCCCGGGCCCGGAGTTCGAGGCGGGCATCCGCGGGAGCCTCCCACGGCTCGAGTCCGTCGCGGCGGAACACACCCAGGACTGGAGCGATCAGACCCGCCGGGAGGTCCGGGAATACCTCGACGCCCTGGGACAGAATTCGACCAACCTCCTCTATCGCCGCCTCGGCTGGATGCCCCGGGCGCATCCGATCTCCATCGGCAACCGCCTCGTCCTCGGGGTGTATCACGACGGGTTCTCCGTGGCCCTCATGGCGATCACCGACGACGACGGGGCCCACTGGCACACCAGCAACCCCTTGGTGGGCGGGGGTAACATCCAGCCCTGTCTGGCGCACCGACGGGACGGCACCCTGGTCACCTTCATGCGCGACAACGGCCCTCCCCCGAAACGGGTGCTGGTGGCCGAATCCACCGATCGGGGCGACCACTGGGGACCGGTGACGGATTCCCAGATCCCCAATCCCGGATCCGGGTGCGACATCGCGGTCCTGAAGGACGGCACCTGGGCCTGGATCGGGAACGACACGGAGGAAGGCCGGCATCGGCTGTCGGTGTGGCTGAGCGACGACGAGGGTCGCACCTGGAAGTGGAAGCGGGTGATCGAGGAGGGGGGCAAGGACGACTCCTTCTCGTATCCAAGCCTGATCCAGACCCGGGATGGCCGGCTCCACGCGACCTACAGCGTCCACCTGCCGGCCGGCAAATCGATCCGCCACACCGCAGTGGATCCGGCTTGGATCCGTTTGGGTCACTGATCCAGGCAACGGGCCTGACCCATGGAATCCCGGGCAGAGGGGGATGTCCATGGCGGGGCCGGGGAAGACGGCGGAGAACCAAGGTGGGACATCGATCCACCAGGACCCCAGGAGGCTCCGAGGTCCTCCCGGTCACCCTATTCCCCACTCGTGCCTCTCGGGAGCCTCCAAGGTGTCAAAGCTCTTTAAGAATGTCCTCTTCCTGACTCAGGCGAAAATGTCCTCTTTTTCCTCCCCACTGGCCGCGCGGGTGCCTTCGTCGGGGCTGGCTGGGAGGAGGGAGGCCGGAGCG
>JBDLQQ010000457.1:0-2642 GCA_039800465.1 Verrucomicrobiota bacterium | reverse complement strand
TCCTCTCGGAACGGCCCCTGCCCGGGGCGACTCTCCGCTCCACGGACGTCTACGGTGTTTTGAAGTCTGCCGTCATGGCCTGAGCCACGGTCGTGCAGGGTGGGGGAGCGGGGCGTCCCCGCGACCCAGGAGCTGGATGGGAATCGCCAGAGCCACCGACATCGGCGACGGAGAGGATCCCCGGTGCCTCGTCCCTCTTGAGGACTCCCGGATCAAACCAGTCGTTGAAAAAAGCAACTCCCGATGAGTACGCCCGGGCCGCGAGGCGTCCAATGGCGCATCCATGAATCCCATCGGAACCCATCGCCTCCGTGTGATGTCATTGCTCCTGGTGTGGGTGATGTGCCTGGGTGCGGTGGCGGACAGTGGGGCTGCTGGTGTGCCGACAGGCGGCGGTGGGACCCACCCTCCGGGGGCGGCGTTCCTCGGGCCGTTCCACATGGTCGTGCTGCATTTTCCCATCGGCCTCTTCAGCTTCGCGGCCCTCCTGGAAATCGTCGCCTGGTTCCGGCCCTTCGATGGACTGCGCCGCACCCTCTCCGTGACCCTCGGATTGGGTGTGATCACGGCGATCCTGGCCTCGGTGCTGGGGTTGTATCGATCTGTCGGGGGCGACTACTCCACGGAGATCCTGAGGCTCCATCGCAACACCGGAATCGCCCTGACCGTGGTGTCCGCTCTGACCTTCCTGCTTCACTCGGTGGTGCGAGGACAGGGTGACCGGTGGCTTTGGGGGTACCGCGGCGCGTTGGGTGCGACGATGACCCTCCTGTTGGTGGCCAGTCATCACGGCGGCAGTCTCACCCACGGTCAGGGCTTCCTGACTCAGAACGCACCGGGTTTTGTCCGCGGTTGGATTTCCCAATGGGAGGGCAAACCGTCCCACTCGAATCCGGCCTCCGGGGGAGGTGCTTCGGGCGCCGCTGTCGCCCGCGTCTTCGAATCCAAATGTCTGGCCTGCCATGGGCCTGAAAAGCAGAAGGGCAAGTTCCGCATCGACCAACGCGACTCGTTGCTCAAGGGAGGTGCCAGCGGAGTGCCCGCGGTCGTGCCAGGAGATCCCGCCAAATCTGGGCTGTTCCGGATGATCCTATTGCCGTCTATGCATGACGACGTCATGCCGCCGGCGGGCAAGGAACCGCTTGCCGACGCCGAGATCCTGGCCGTTTTCCGATGGATCCAGGCGGGCGCCCCGTGATCCCTCGGGACAGATCATCCGGGAGCGGCATCCCCCGGTGCATCGCAATCCCGAATGGGGTGGATCCTGAACGGGGGTCAGTGCAGCGGAGGCTTCTCCGAAGTGGGCGGGAACAATCCCTCCCAGCGGGCGACGACGGCGGTGGCCAGGCAATTGCCCACGAGGTTCACCGTGGTCCGGGCCATGTCCATGAGCTCATCAACGCCGATGATCAGCAGCACCCCCTCGAGGGGCAGATCGAAACTCACCAGCGTGCCGGCCAGGATCACCTGGGAAGCGCGCGGGATTCCCGCCATCCCCTTGCTGGTGAGCATGAGCGTGAGCATGATCACGAGTTGTTGGGAAATCGTGAGGTGCACTCCTGCCGCCTGCGCCACGAAGACCGAGGCCACCGCGAGGTAGAGCGTGGATCCATCGAGGTTGAAGGAGTACCCCAGCGGCATGACGAAGCTCACGATACGCTTGGGCACTCCCAGTGAGGTCAGGCGTTTCATTGCATCGGGCATCGCTGCGTCCGACGAGGTCGTGGTGAACGCCAACAAGATCGGTTCCTTCAGTTCGGCCAGGAATCGCCGCACCGGGACCCGGGCCCAGAGCGCCATGGGCAACAGCACCACCACGGCGAAGACGGCCAATGCCAGATAGAGGGTTCCGATGAGTTTGGCCAGATTGGCCAGGACGCCGAGCCCACTGTGTCCGACCGTGTAGGCCATCGCCGCGCCGATGCCGACGGGGGCGAACTTCATCACCACTCCGGTGAACTTGAACATCACCTCCGTCAACGATTCGCAGAATCGGAGCATGGGAGTGCGTTGGGCCTCGGGGGTCTGGGCCAGCGCGATCCCGAAGAACACCGCGAAGAAGACCACCTGGAGCACGTCGTTCGCGGCGGCCGCCTCGAAAAAGCTCTTGGGTACGATGTGCTCCAGGATGCCGCTGAAGGTGACCTTCGTGGCGGTGACTCCGGTTCCGGATCCATTGGCCGGCGGCAGCACGACCCCGACTCCGGGTTGGAAGACATTCACGGCCACGAGTCCGATGGCGAGGGCGAGGGTGGTCACCACTTCGAAATAGAGGATCGATTTCCACGCCAGGCGGCCGACCGACTTCAGGTCCTCGCTGTGGCCGGCGATCCCGACCACCAGCGTCCCGAAGACCAGGGGCACCAGGATGCACTTGATCATCTTCAGGAACATGTTCGAGACCACCTTCAGGTGTTGGGACTCGGCCGGGAAAGCCCATCCCAGGACAAGTCCGCCGAGCATGGCGATGAAGATCCAATGGGTGAGGGAGATGCTCCGCAGGAATCGGGTCATGCGGTCCGGAGGATCAGCCGACGTGGTGTCCGGAAACAAGGGCGGAGGGACAGCCCTGATCACCGGATAATTTCTGGATACTGAACAATTACCCGCTCCAGAGCGTGCTTTTTTGTGGACTATGTAAG
>JBDLQQ010000456.1:0-3448 GCA_039800465.1 Verrucomicrobiota bacterium | reverse complement strand
CGGATCGCCCGCAAACACCAGCTGCTCGACCCCGCCCGGGACTACCTCGAATACCTCTACACCCCGGAGGCCCAGGAGATCATGGCCCGGCTCCACTTCCGCCCCCTCAACAAAGAGGTCCTGGCCCGCCACCGTCACGATTTCCCGCCCATCACCCTGATCGACGTCGACCGCGACCTCGGAGGATGGGACGCCGTCATGAGGCAGCATTTCGCGGAGGGGGGCCTCTTCGACGAAATCCAACAAAGCCAGCGTTGACCATGAACGCCGACCTGCCGCCCTCGTCGTCTCCCCAGACGCCCCCGCCCCGCCCCCGGGTTCTTCCCGGATTTCGTCTGACGTTGGGATTCACGGTCTTCTACCTGAGCCTCCTCCTGCTGATCCCTCTGGGAGCCCTGCTGCTCCGATCCACGCAGCTGGGCTGGGCGGATTTCTGGCGACACGTCAGCAGCCCCCGGGCCCTTGCCGCCTACCGCTTGACCTTCACCGCCTCGGCCATCGCAGGCCTGATCAACGTCGTCGGCGGCACCCTGCTGGCCTGGGTACTCACCCGCTACGCGTTCCCGGGACGACGAATCCTGGACGCCCTCATCGACGTCCCCTTCGCCCTTCCCACCGCCGTGGGGGGGCTCGCGCTCGCCAGCGTGTACTCGCCCACCGGATGGATGGGCCGGTGGTTCGCTCCTGGAAGTCCGATCGGGGACCTCTTCGGGCCCGACGGACTGAAGCTGGCCTACTCCCGTATCGGCGTGGTGATCGCCCTCACGTTTGTCAGCCTTCCCTTCGTGGTCCGGACGGTGCAGCCGGTGTTGGAGTCGCTCGACCGGAGCGTCGAGGAAGCCGCCGCCTGCCTGGGGGCGGGACGTGGCCGCACCTTCCTGACGGTGATCCTTCCGGCGCTCGTCCCCTCGATCCTCACGGGGTTCACCCTCGCGTTCGCCCGGGCCGTGGGGGAGTTCGGCAGCATCCAGTTCATCTCCAGCAACGTGCCCTTCAAGACCCAGATCGCCCCGCAGCTGATCATCGAGAAGCTCGACGCCTACGAGCTGGAGGGGGCGGTTGCCATCGCCGTGTTCCTCCTCGTGGTCTCCTTCGTGATCCTTGCCGCCATCAACCTGCTGGAGAGCTGGACACGGCGCTTCCAATCCTGACATGGCCGGCCACGTCTCCCACCACTCCAGCAGCCACGCGCCGGCCTCGGGTCCCACCGAGGGCCTCGCGGTCCGCTGCCTGCTCATCGGGCTGGCCCTGCTGTTCGTCGGACTCTTCCTCCTGTTGCCGCTCGCCAGCGTCTTCGCCGAGGCCTTTGGCCGGGGCCTGAAGCCCTATCTCGAGGCGCTGCGGGATCCCAGGACACTGGCGTCGCTCCGCCTCACGGTGCTCCTGGCGGCCATCGTGGTCCCACTCAACACCGTCTTCGGCATCGCCGCCGCGTGGGCGATCACCCGGTTCCGGTTCCCCGGGAAACCCCTCCTGGTCACCCTGATCGATCTCCCGTTCGCCATCTCACCGGTGGTCGTCGGGGTCATGCTCCTCGTCCTGTTCGGCGCCCAGGGCTACTTCGGTCCCTGGCTGCGTGAGCACGACTTCCGGATCGTCTTCGCCCTCCCCGGAATGGTGCTCGCCACCCTCTTCGTGACGATCCCATTCGTGGCCCGGGAACTCATCCCCCTGATGCAGTCGCGCGGCCCCGATCTCGAGGAGGCCGCCCTGACCCTCGGCGCCAGCGGCTGGCAGACCTTCTGGTATGTCACACTGCCCGGAGTCCGCTGGGCGGTCCTGTACGGAGTGATCCTCGCCAACGCCCGGGCCATGGGCGAGTTCGGTGCGGTCTACGTCGTCAGCAAGCCGGTCCCGGGTGAGATCCCGCTCGCCCTCTGGGTCGACACCCTCAACTCCGAACACCAGGGCACGGCCGCCTTCGCCGTCGCCAGCCTCCTCACCTTCGTCGCCATCGCCACCCTCGTGGTGAAGGCATGGCTGGAGTCCCGCCAGCACCGCGAGATGGCCCGGGGTCAATCCTCCCACACCGAATGAGCATCGAACTCCGCTCTGTCTCCAAACGGTTCGGCGACGTCGCCGCCGTCGACCAGGTCTCCTTCTCGGTCGCCGACCGTGAACTCGTCGCCCTCCTCGGTCCCAGCGGTGGCGGCAAGACCACCGTGCTCCGCATGATTGCCGGGCTCGAGAACCCCACCTCCGGGGACCTCCTCATCGGGGGCCGCCGCGTCAACGAGGTCCCCGTCCAGCAGCGCAACATCGGCTTCGTCTTCCAGAACTACGCCCTGTTCCCGACCATGACGGTGTTCGACAACATCGCTTTCGGTCTCAAGGTTCGGAGCTGGAAGTCCACTGACGCCGCCGCACGGGTGGAGGAGCTGCTGGGCGTGTTTGGTCTCGAGGGCCTCGCACGCCGGTTCCCCCACCAGCTCTCCGGTGGCCAACGCCAGCGTGTCGCCATCGCCCGCGCCCTTGCCCCACGTCCGCAACTGCTGCTCCTCGACGAACCCTTCGCCGCCGTGGATGCCAAGATCCGGCAGGAGCTCCGCGAATGGCTGGTCCGCCTCCACAACGAGCTCCATGTCACCACCCTCTTCGTCACCCATGACCAGGAGGAGGCCATGGAGGTCGCGAGCCGGATCGTGATCTTCAGCCGCGGGCGCCTCGAACAGATCGGCAGCCCCCGCGAGGTCTACGAACAGCCGGTGAACGAGTTCGTCGCCCGGTTCATCGGCGTGCTGAACGTGCTGGAAGGTCCCGTCCGGAACGGCGAGGCCCAGATCGGAGGACTGGTCTTCCCGTCCCACGGTGTCCCGGACGGCGGGACCCTCCGGATCGGCTTCCGTCCCTACGCGGTCCAGCTGTCCCGGAACCTCGGCGAGTTCCGCCACACCGCCACCCTCCGCCACACCTACTTCCTTGGCATCCTGCTCCGGGTAGAGATCGAGCTGGATTCCGGGCTGGTGATCAAGGCCCGCATCACCAAGGAAGATTACGCCCGCCTGGGTCTCGCCGACGGCCTCCGCATCAGCTTCCAGATCCGCGAGTACCGCGTCCTCTCGTCCCAGGCTGGACCGCTCGCCCCAGAGGTCTCCCCGCCGGTCCAACCCGACATCGCCGAGGGAATCTGATCCACCCCTCACCGCCGACTCCAGGACGGCAGACCACCGCGGGTCAGGCCAAAGGGCGATCCCGGCTCCTCACCGGGAGCCTCATCACCGGTTCGACTGGGCAACCACGGATGGAGCTCAGCCCCAGAGCGTCCGGACCTTCGCCAGCGCCTCGTCGAGACGGCTGGCGTCCTTACCGCCACCCCGGGCGTTGTCGGGCCGACCGCCACCCTTGCCGCCGACGATCGGGGCGATGGTCTGGATGATCTTGCCGGCCTGGATTTTTGACTGGAGGTCCTTGGCGACGGTGGCGATGAGGGCGACGTTGCCGCCACCGG
>JBDLQQ010000455.1:0-3979 GCA_039800465.1 Verrucomicrobiota bacterium | reverse complement strand
ATTTTGAGATTGGTCCCCCGGCGTACGGGGGGTCGCTGGAATTGAGGAACGGCGAGCTCAACCGTCTTGTGATCTCTGCGGACGACATGCGGTATCCGCTCGGGGCCAGCCTCTCCTATCTCGATTCCCTGAGCGCCGGAATCTACGACCTCGCGACGCCTGGGGCCGACTGGTACTTCAGCGGTGCGTTCAAGATCAACTGCGGCTGCCCCCTCACTCTGGTGGGCGTCAAGTTCTACCCGCTTACGCTGACCGGAGACGCCCGGTTCTACGGCAGCGGGTACCTCCAGATGAATGCGGCGGCCTCGTTCTTCAAGATCCCCGTCGCCAACGCGACGATGTCGTACCATCCGCCCTATCAGCTCGATGCAGCCCTGTATGTGAATCTCTTGGACATCCTGCTGGCCGATGCCTCGATCCACTTCAACTCGGCGGGCGTGTCGGGGGATGCCCATGGTAAACTCCAGATCCCGTCGGCCATCCCCGTGATCGGTGGCTACAGCTTCGCCTCGGTCGGCGTCGGGTTCGATGTTCGACGCGACTACTATGCGTTCCGCGGCAGCGTTGACATCCAGATCACCCCGGAGATCCCGAGTTGGTGTACCCCGGAGTGGTGTCCGGGCACCGTCTGGATGGGATGCTGGGTGTGCGACTGCGGCTGGGATGGCTGCGGCTGGTGCAACAACTATGTGACCCTGCCGTGCGTGCCCCCGATCTGCACCCCGGCGATCCCGGCGTTCCAGGTCCATGCTGCCTTCCGCTTCGAGAATGGTGACTTCTACTTCAACGCCCCGAGCACGGCCTCGGACGTCGCTCCCTGGGAGACCCACTACCAATGGCGTCGTGTGGACCCCGAGACCGGGATCCGGACGATCTTCTTCGACAACTGGGACGAGATCGGCAAGGCCAGCACCGATGTGCCGAAGCCTTCCGGTGTGGCCCTCCAGGGCGACCGCCCCCGGGTCCGCCCGATGGATGCCACCACGATCGGCCAGCCCTTCACCACGTTCCGGGTCACGGGCAGCAACCCGGAGATCATGTTCCGTCTCGCCTACCAGAACCCGAACGCGCCCACGCCGATCTTCGAGATCAAGAGTCCGTCCGGCCAGATCATCCGCTCGGGTGAGGGACCCCTCCCAACCGGCTACAAGAGCGTCCATGGGTTCAGCACCGCGAACCCCATCGGTCGCGACGCCACGGTGACGCTCGTCAATGCGGAGATTGGCGACTACGTCGTCACGGTCATCAACCCTGAGAAGCTCGGGAACTACTCGGTGCAGGCGCTGGTCGAGAACGAGATGCCAGCCCTCCAGAACCTCCAGGTCGAGGAGACGCCGACCTCCGGCATCTACAAGGTCACATGGGTCAACGACGACCCCGAGGATGCCGTCCTCGTGAAGATCCATCTGAACAAGGATCGGGACGGGAAAGATGGTTTCCCGGTGGGGGCTGTGTCTGCCGTGCAGGGCGTGAACACCTTCCTGATCGACACCAGCAAGGTGAAGGTCCGCCCGGGGGCCTATCATATCCACCTCACCGCCGATGACGGTCGCAACCAATTCGTCGATGCCTACACCAGTCGGACCGTGCAGGTGGACGATCCCGAGGCCCCTCGGCCGGTCGCTGGATTCTCGATACGGCCCCGTGCCGCGGGATTCGAGGTGCGTTGGCAACCCAGCCCTTCCCCCTCCGTCGAGACGTATGCGATTCTCTATACCAAGGAGTCGGATGAGGGGCATTACGCGGGAGTCCACTCCGTGCTGGCCTCCGAGACCGGTGCCATTGTCGACAAGCTGATCCCGGGCCAACCCTACCTCGTGACGGTGGTGGCTCACGACAAGCAGGGACGCGTGTCGGAGGGCTCCGAGGTCCTGCGGGTGGTGCCGACGCCGGGCATCGGCAGGACGCCGCCGAAGATTCTCTCGAAGCCCGATTTGGACGCCACGGCGGGTAATCGCTGGGTGTATCTGCCGCAGGCATTCGATGGGGACGAGGTCCAGTACGGCTCGATCTCAGCCGAGGACGGCAAGGCAACACGGCCTGGCGGCCAGTTGGCCTGGAAGCTCATCCAGGCCCCCGCGGGCATGACGATCCATGAGAGCGGACTCCTCCAGTGGATCCCCACCGGCGAGCAGGTTGGAAGCCATCAGGTGATCCTCGAGGCGCGGGAGCGCACGGATGCGAGCGTCCCGAAGGAACTTGCGAGCCGCCTGTTCGACCGCCAGACCTTCTCGGTCGAAGTCCTGCCCTCCCGCAACCTGTCCGCGCTCAAGCAGAGCGCCCATGCGACGTTCGTCCATTGGCCCGCCCTGACGGCGGTCGCAGGTCAGAAGTATGTGTGCCCGCTGGACCTGATCTCGACGGGCCAGCACCAGATCTCGCTCCTCGACGGTCCCCCGGGCATGGTCATCAAGGGCGATACCCTCGAGTGGACCCCACCGGTGGGTGCGCGGGGTGATCGGGTCCACCTGAAGGTCCGGTTCGCAGAGGGCTTCGAGATCGAGCAGTCCTTCTACGTCGATGTCCTCCGTCGCGACAACGTGATCGTGGCTCCAGCAGAGCTGATGGGTGTCCGCAGCGTCCCGACCGGTATCGAGCTCAAGTGGCGGGCGAATGGTGCCCGTCCGATCACGTGGCCCAAGAGCTACCAGCTCCAGCGCTGCGATCTCAACCTGGGCGGCGCCTGGGTCAACGTGGGCGCTCCCTACCTCATCAAGGCGGATGCCCCCCACGCCACCCACACGGTGCCGACCTATTCCACGATCGACACCCTGCCGAGCAACCAGTCGGTGTTCTACCGCCTGCTGATCAGCGAATAGTTGGCTCCTGCGAGGACGGTGGGGCGGTGATCGCCCCACCGTCCGGGCCAGGATCCGAAGGTGTTCTGCAAAGCATGTTCCTGGATGCCGGAAACGCCGAGGTGTCGCCTGTCTCATGGACCGGGAAGAGGTTTCCTCGGTGGTCTGCTCCCACGGGATCACCGTGTTCGTCGCTGGTCCCTGACGTCGGGCATCGGGCACCTCTGCTGGTCGCTGCCCTGCTGACACTCTTGCCTGGATGGGAGGTCTCGCGGACCCGAGCGGCAACGGTCGAGGCCGGGTTTGACCGTCTGTCTCCCGCCCATACCGGCGTCACCTTCACCAACGTCCTCTCGGTCGAGAGGTCCTCCACCAACCAGATCCTCCTCAATGGCTCGGGCGTCGCGGCGGGGGACATCGACGGCGATGGCTGGTGCGATGTCGTCGTGGGCAGCGTCGGCGGAGGGGCACGGGTCTATCGGAACCTGCAGAATTGGCGGTTCGAGGATGTCACCGAGCGCATGGGTCTCGAGCCTGGGCCCTGGCCCACGACCGCCGTGGCGCTGGCGGACCTCAATGGGGATCGGAAGCCGGATCTGCTGCTGAACACCCTCGGTGCCGGCACCCGCTATTTCACCAATTCGCTGGGTAAGACCTGGAAGGAACAATCCCAGGGCGGCGGCATGGCCACCCCGACCGGCGGGGCGTCCCTGGCCATCGCGGACGTCGATGGCGACGGGGACCTCGACGTCTATGTGGTCAACTACCGGCGCTGGACGCTCCGCGACTACCCGGCACTCGGCCCCAAGGATCCTCCCGCCAGGACCCATCCGCAGGCCGGGTCCCAGATGCAGTTCATCATGGAGGACCGCGGTCGGGTCCAGGAACTGGGCGAGGCCGACACCCTGTTCCTGAACGATGGCCGCGGTGGGTTCCGTCCCGCCCCGCCGGAAGATTTCCGGGATCCCGAAGGACGCCCCCTGTCGGCACTCCTCGACTGGGGATTGTCCGCGATGTTCCGCGATCTGAACGGGGATGGCGCCCCCGACCTGTATGTCTGCAACGACTTCGGATCGCCGGACCGGTTGTGGTGGAATGATGGGAAGGGACGCTTCACCTCGGGAGCCGAGATGGCACTGCCGTCGACCAGCCAGCTCTCGATGGGGGTCGATGTCGCCGAC
>JBDLQQ010000454.1:0-2687 GCA_039800465.1 Verrucomicrobiota bacterium | reverse complement strand
AACCACTTGTCAACGACCCCAAGTCATCCCAGTCATCCAAGTCATTCCACACAGCTGATTCATCCATTTTTGATATGAGCGACTCGATCACACTGCGCGTCGGACAAAGCGTCCCCCCCTTCGAGATGGAAACCTACGATCCCGCCGCCGGCGAGTTCGGCAAGTTCTCCATCGAAGAGGCCAAGCGGAACGGCCGTTGGACGGTCCTGGTCTTCTACCCGGCCGATTTCACCTTCGTCTGCCCGACCGAGCTGGCCGACCTCGCGGTGGTTCACCCCAAGCTCAAGGATCTGGGCTGCGATGTGTACGGCGTCTCGACCGACACCAAGTTCGCCCACCTCGCCTGGCGGAATTCCGAGAAGCTCCTGGCCGACGTGAAGTACCCACTGGCGGCCGATCCGACCGGTGCCGTGTCGCGCATCTTCGGCGTCTACGACTGCGGTAGCGGTCTGGCGCTGCGGGGCACCTTCATCATCAACCCCGAGGGAACCCTGGTCTCCAGCGAGATCAACTTCTACAACGTCGGTCGCGACGCCTCGGAACTGCTCCGAAAGATGGAGGCCAACGCCTACCTCGTGCGGCACCCCGAGCAGGCCTGCCCGGCGAAGTGGAAGCCCGGCTCCAAGACCCTCACTCCGAGCAAGGACATGGTCGGCAAGGTTTTCGAAGCCCTCCAGTAACCCACCGAACCGTCCGGGACAGCCCCACGGATCTTCGCCTCCGATCCCGGTCGCCAAACGGCTGCCAAACCAGATCGGATGGATCTACGATCGAGGCGCTAGGAATTCCTGGGGAACTCCGGCCGGGCGCACCCAGGGGTGCCAGATGCTCAACCAGCATCGGCATCCCTGGTTTCATTTCAGACCACCCCCATTGGTGGCATGCCCCCTGGGCGTCGACCTCAGCTGTGAGGGAGCCGCCTACATCCTCTGCCACTGCTTTGCCGGTTGCGCCCTCGAGGCGGACTCTTGCAGCCTTCCTCCGTGGAGCACTTGGATCCTCAACTGATTCGGACGGCGGTGATTCAGGCCCTCGAGGAAGACCTGGGCGCGGGAGACGCGACCAGCCTCGCTTGCATTCCGCCCGAAGCTCAATCCACGGCCCGCATGAACGCGCGGGAACCCCTCACCGTCGCCGGCCTTGGTTTCGCCGAAGCCGCCTTCCGTGAGTTGGCTCCGAATGCGAAGATCCGACGCCTGGTCGAGGAGGGACAGGCGTGCGCGCCAGGCACCCCTCTGCTGGAGGTATCCGGTCCTTCCCGCGCCCTGCTTTCGGCCGAACGCGTGGCCCTGAATTTCGTGCAGCGACTCTCAGGCGTCGCCACGGCCACGGCTCGGTATGTCCGACTGCTGGAGGGAACCCGAACCCGCATCTTGGACACCCGCAAGACCACCCCGGGCTGGCGGCGCTTCGAGAAATACGCGGTGCGTTGTGGCGGCGGGGTCAACCACCGGATGGGTCTGCACGACCGCATCCTCATCAAGGACAATCATCTCGCGGCCCTCGCCGATGCGACCCCCGACCCGGTGACCGCAGCCATCCGCCGAGCGCGGGCTCAATTCCCCACCCTCTTCGTGCAGGTCGAGGCCGACACCCCGGACCAGTCCCAACGGGCCGCCGAAGCGGGTGCCGACGGGATCCTTTTGGACAACATGCCACCCGAGGTGCTGC
This sequence comes from Verrucomicrobiota bacterium, assembly GCA_039800465.1. GTDB lineage: Bacteria > Verrucomicrobiota > Verrucomicrobiia > Limisphaerales > UBA9464 > UBA9464. The sequence goes on along the minus strand of JBDLQQ010000454.1, from coordinate 1,016 downwards.
GCGAATCGCTGAAACGGATCGCCGGACGCTGCCAGACCGAGGCCAGCGGCGGGATCAACGAATCCACCGTCCGGGCCGCCGCCGAAACGGGCGTGGATTTCATCTCGGTGGGCGCGATCACCCATTCGGCCCGGGCCGTGGACATCGGTCTCGACTTCCTCGCGTGAACCCCGACGCGCGCATCTTGTCGGCGATGAGGTCCGCCGGAGAGGCGGGCATCTCCGGAGCGGCCCTGGCGAAGGACCTGGGGATCTCCCGGGCGGCCGTCTGGTCGAGGATCGAAGAACTCCGCAAGGCCGGCTACGACATCGAGGCCAGCCCCCACCATGGCTACCAACTCCGCTCCTCTCCCGACCGATTGCACGCCGACGATCTGATGGCCCGCCTGGGGCCCGGAAGGGTGCTCGGTCGCGACGTCCAGGTCTTCCAGGAGACCGCTTCCACCAATGATGTGGTGGAGAAGCTGGCCCGGGATTCCGTTCGTGAGGGCATCGTCGTCTTCGCCGAGTCACAGACCCGCGGACGGGGACGCCTCGGTCGGCAATGGATCTCGCCCTCGGGCAAGGGCCTCTGGTTCTCGGTGCTGCTCCGCCCTCACCTGCCCCCTGCGGCGGCCACCCAGCTCACGGTGCTCAGCGCCGTGGCGGTGGCCCGGGGCATCGAGCGGCATACGGGCCTGAAGCCCGACATCAAGTGGCCCAATGACATCGTGTTCGGGACACGCAAGGTCGCCGGCATCCTCTTGGAACTGGGGGCCGAGCTCGACCACATCCGCCATGTCGTGCTGGGGATCGGCATCGACGTGAACCTGACCCTCGAAGAGATGCCCAAGGAGCTGCGGACCATCGCCACCTCGCTGTGCATCGAGGGCGGACGGACGTTCGACCGCGCCGATCTCGCGGCCACGGTCGTCGCCGAATTGGACGCGGCCTATGGACGCCTGCGACGAGGTGATTTTCACGAGATCAGCGACGAGTGGATGCGTCGCTGCAGCACCCTCGGCCAACGGGTCACCA
>JBDLQQ010000453.1:0-6015 GCA_039800465.1 Verrucomicrobiota bacterium | reverse complement strand
TGCTTCGCTTCTCCCAACATTCGACAACCATGACGGACTACCGCTACTTCCGGCTCGCCGAGCTCCTCATCAAATACTCCTGCGACCTCCAGAAGGGGGAGAACATCCTGCTCGACCTGATCGATGTTCCCGCAGAGATGGGGGTCGCGCTGATGCGGGTCGCGCGGAGCGTCGGGGCAACACCCGTGGTCGAGGCCCGACAGAGCAGGCTGATCCGGGAACAGCAGCGGGAGACGGACCCGAAGCACGCGGCACTCCTCCGGGACCTCGAGATGAACCGGATGAAGAAGATGCACGCCTACATCGCCATCCGGGGCGCCCACAACGCGAGTGAATCGAGCGATGTCCCCGCCGACCGTCTCCAGCTCTACTCCAAGACGATGCGCCCGGTGCTCAACTACCGGGTAAACAAGACCAAGTGGTGCGTGCTCCGCTGGCCGAATCCCTCGATGGCCCAGGCGGCCAACATGAGCACCGAGGCGTTCGAGGACTTCTACTTCGACGTCTGCACGATGGACTACCGCAAGATGGCCAAGGCCATGGAACCGCTCACGAAGCGGATGTCCAAGGCCGACCGGGTCCATCTGAAGTCCCCCGGCACGGACCTCCAGTTCAGCATCAAGGGCATCGGGGCCAAACCCTGCGAGGGCACCCGGAACATCCCCGACGGCGAGGTCTTCTCCTGCCCCGTGAAGAACTCCGTCAACGGCACCATCCAGTTCAACACGCCCACGATCTACGCCGGCACCAAGTTCGAGAACATCCGCCTCGAGTTCTCCCAGGGGCGGATCGTCAAGGCGACCGGGTCCAACGAGAAGCGCCTCAATGAGATCCTCGATACCGACGCCGGCGCCCGCTACATCGGAGAGTTCAGCCTCGGGTTCAACCCGCATATCCAGAACCCGATGTGCGACATCCTGTTCGACGAGAAGATCGCCGGGTCGCTCCACTTCACCCCGGGGCAGGCCTATGAGGATTGCGACAACGGGAACCGCTCCGCCGTGCACTGGGACATGGTGCTGATCCAGCGTCCCGAATGGGGGGGCGGCGAGGTGTGGTTCGACGGCGAACTGATCCGCAAGGACGGCCTCTTCCTGCCGAAGGACCTCCGGGGACTCAACCCGGACAAGCTCCGCTGAGCATTGCCGGAGACCTCTGGGACAGCCGGGGGTTTCTTTCCAGGACACCCCGTCCCCCCTTCCCGTCGCTGCAGCCCCCGGGGCCTCTCAGAAGAGTCCCGGCATGCTCATGCCCTGGGTGATCGCGCCCATCTCCTTGTTCGCGGTCTCCTTGGCGTTCGTGAGCGCCTGATTGGTGGCGGTGAGGATGAGATCCTCGAGGAAGGCCACGTCGGACGGATTGACGGCGTCGGGCGAGATCTTGATCGAGAGGAGGGTCTGATCGCATTTGGCGACGACCTTGACGGCACCGCCTCCGGCGACGCCCTCGACGGTCTTGCTGGCCAGTTCCTGTTGGACGCGCTCCATCTGCTGCTGCATGCGCGTCGCCTGCCTCATCAATTTTCCGATGCTCGACATGGTGTTGAGAAATGTGGGCAAAACCCTAGGCCCGCCACCCGGCCCGGGGAAACAAGATTTCCGGGGCCAACGGCAGGCAGGGCCTCCCTCCGGCATCCTCGAACAGGAGACGGACCCGGCGTCCCGGACTCAACGCCGGATGCCCACCTGAGCCATCAGCCAGGCGTACTCGAAGGAGACCTCCTTGAGCCGGTCATACCGCCCGCTCGCGCCGCCATGGCCGGCTCCCATGTTGCACTTCAGCAGGAGAGGTCGGCTGTCGGTCTTCAACGTCCGCAGCTTCGTCACGTACTTGGCCGGCTCCCAATACATCACCTGGCTGTCGTTCAGGCTGGTGGTGACCAGCATGGCGGGATAGTCGCCGCGCCTCAGGTTGTCGTAGGGGCTGTACGACCGCATGTAGTCGAAGGCCGGCTTCTCGTTCGGGTTCCCCCATTCCAGGTACTCCCCCACCGTCAGCGGCAGGGTGGCGTCCATCATGGTGTTCATGACATCCACGAACGGCACGGCCAGGTGGACGGCCCGGAACAGGTCCGGACGCAGGTTGACGACCGCGCCCATCAGCAGACCGCCGGCACTTCCCCCTTCGATGACGAGGCGATCCCTGGCGCACACGCCCTCCTTCACGAGCGCCTCGGCGCAGTCCACGAAGTCGAAGAACGTGTTCTTCTTCCGCAGGAGCATGCCGTCGTCGTGCCAGGCCTCGCCAAGTTCGTTGCCACCCCGGATGTGGGCGATCGCGTAGACCATGCCGCGGTCCACCAGCGACAGCCGGGCGATGGAGAAACCAGCGTCCATGCCAATCCCATAGGACCCGTAGCCATACAGGAGACACGGAGCCGTGCCGTCCGATTTCACATCACGCCGACGAAGGATGGACAGCGGAACCCTTACACCATCCCGGGCCGTGACCCAGCGTCGCTCGGTCACGTAGTCGGCCGGATCGAACTTCCCCAGCACCGGCGTGCGCTTCAGCAGGGTCAGGGAACCGTCCGACAGGGAGACGTCATACACCCCCTGCGGCGTGGCCATCGACTGGTAGGAGAGACGGAACGCGGCGGCCCCCAGTTCGGGCGTGCCGGTCACATGGGCCGAGTACACGGGTTCCGGGAATCCGACCTCCCTCCACCCGCCGGTGCGGCGGTCATGGATCCGCAGCCGCATCAGGGCCTCACGCTGCTCCTGGACCACGAGATGATCCCGGAAGACCTCCAGGCCATCGACCAGCACGTCCGCCCGATGCGGCACCAGCTCGGTCCAGCGTTCCGGGGCGTCCACCGGCGCGGTGACCACACGGAAGTTCTTGGCATCCCGGTTCGTCCGCAGGAACAGCACGCCGTCCCGGTGCTCGACGTCGTACTTGTGCCCCTTCCCTCGGGGCAGCACGGGTCGGAACGCCCCCGTCGGCCCATCGGTCGGCAACAGGCGCTGCTCCCAGGTGTCGGTGCTCTGGAAGGAGCAGACGAACCAGCGCCGGTCCTTGGTGCGGCCGACCTGCACGGTGAACAGCTCGTCCCGCTCCTCGAGGACCTTTTCCGGCCCGCCGCCGTCCAGGCGCAGACGCCACAGCTGGTTGCTGCGCTTGGTGACGGCATCCTCGGTCACATACAGCACCCATCGGCCGTCGGCAGACCACTCGAACGAGGTCACCCGCTCCGCAAGGGCCCCCGAGGTCTCGCCGGTGACCAGGTCCTTCCGGTACAGCGTGTACTGGCGGAATCCGGTCGTGTCGGTGCTGTAGAGCAGCTGGCGCCCGTCGTCGCTGATGTCGAATCCTCCCAGCGAGAGGAAGCTGTGGCCCACCGCGAGGGCGTTCAGGTCGAGCAGCACCTCCTCCGCCGCCCCCGCAGCAGCCTGGCCGCCGGTCCCGGCACGCCTGCGGCATTGGATCGGATACTGCCGCCCCTCCTCGGTCCTCGAGTAGTACACGAAGTCCCCACGCTGGACCGGGACCGTCAGATCGGTCTGCTGGATGCGGGACAGCATCTCCTGGTAGAGCGCCTCGCCGAAGGCCTTCTCATGGAGGGTCGACGCCGCCGTGTGGGCGTTCTCGGCCTCGAGATGGCGGATCACCTCCGGATTGGACTTCTCGCGGAGCCAGAACCACGGGTCGTTGACCGTCTCGCCATGCCAGGTGGAGAGGTGCTCGACCTGACGGGCCACCGGCGGCGGGGGGATCGGGGAGGTGCGGGAGGAATGGGTCATGGTGCAGGACGGAAGGAGTCCAAGGGTGCCCGTCAGCGCCAGGGCGGCGAGCGCCCCCGGCACACGACCCCCCCAATGAGGGAGGCGCGTCGTCGGTCTCATTCGTATCATCAGGTTGGGGAGGGTGACTGGGTTCAGGACTCCGTGTCGGACCCGCCATCCGGGTCCGTGGAACATCATTCCCGGCGGCTAGCGACGGGACTTCCGGTCTCCCGAGGCCCGGTTGGTCGCCGGGGCGGTCCTCGTCGCCTCCCAGGTCTTCTTGAGGGATTCCACCCGCTCCTTCAGTTCCCGCTCGGAGCGCTGGAGATCCAGGACCTCCCGGCGCAGCTCCTCGAACTCCACCGCTGGACGACGCTCGTTCCTCAGACGCTCCAGCGCGGCGCTGGCCGTGGATTGCTCGGGGCTCGACTTCGAGGCCCGGGCGAAGCTCTCCAGCACGGGGACCGCCCTCGGATCGCCCAGCGTCCCCAGCGCACTCAACGCGGCACGACGCAGCTGCGGACGCGGGTCGTTCACCCTCGACACGAGGTATGCCCGGACCGCCGCCTTGTCGGTCTCGTTCCGCGACAGCCAGGCCAGCGTCGACACGCCGGCGCTCTGGACATCGGTCGGCAGCGAGGCGCCCCGTTCCTGGAGGAACTTCAGGAGGTCCGGAACCACGGCAGGATCCTCCCGCTCGCGCAGCACCCCGAGGACCGCGCCCGCGATCTGCTGACGGAAGGAATTGGTCCCCAGCCACGCCACGAGGTCACCGCCGCCGCCCGATCGCGCCGGGTGGCCGAGCAGACGGATCGCCGCCAGCCGGACATCGGGATGGGATTCGTTCCGGAGCCGCGCCTCCGCCAAAGCGGCGACCTGTTCCCGATGGAATCCCCCGAGGGCGTTCAGCACCGCGATCCGGACCCGCGGATCCGACTGGTCGAGCGAGGCCGAGAGCACCTCGAAGGCCTCGTCGGAATGGATCGAGCGCAGCGCCTGGGCCGCCTCGGTGCGGACGGCATGGATGGGATCCGTCTTCAGGGTCTCCCGCAGCGCCTCGACCGCGGCCCGGCTCTGGCGTCGACCAAACGCACCCACCGCGACGATGCGGCCGATGACATCGTTGGTGTCGCGGAGCTGACGCCGCAGCATCGCCTCCGGCGGATCGAACGTGATCTTGGCCAGGACCGTGTAGCCCGGATCGATCCGCACCAGGTCCGGCGGCGCGGGCAGCGGCACGTGGAAGTCCTGGCTCTGGGCGTTCACCTCCAGCGTCTGCTCCACCACGCCCTGCGCCGTCACGAACCGCACCGGCAGGGGCAGGTGGAACACCGGGACCTGGTCGCTGAGCTTCTGGACCTGCCGGACCGTGACCTTCGCGAGCCGGGTCTGGTCATCCCAGGACTGTTCGACCTGCAGCTCCGGGTGATGGCCATGGTAGAGCCACTGGTCGAAGAACCGGTCCCAGCTGCGCCCGGACACCTCCTCGAACACCCGCTGGAGGTCGGCCGTCTCCACCACCCCATAGGCGTGCCGCTGGAGGTACGTCGTGATCGCCCGGCGGTACAGGTCCTCCCCGAGCTGGGAACGGATCATGTGCAGCACCCAGGATCCCTTGGGATAGACCCGATACCCGAACTGGTCCATCGGACGCGTGTAGCCCCGCCAGACGATCGGCGTGGAGTCCGTGGTCCCCAGGACCGAGCGGGCCCGTTCCAGCATCGCGAGCTGGAACTCGTCCTGACCGAGCTGCTCCCGGGCCTGGAGGGCATCGTAGTAGGTCGCGAACCCCTCGTTCAGCCAGAGGTGGCTCCAGTCCCGACAGGTCACGAGATCCCCGAACCACTGGTGCGCCAGCTCATGGGCGACGAGACCGCGGCTGCTCCGGACCGGGGCCGACTCGGCGGGGAACAGCGTGCGGTCGGTCAGCACCGTGATGCTGGTGTTCTCCATGCCGCCCGCCACGAAGTCGTCGACCGCGATCTGGTCGTACTTCGCCCAGGGGAACGGCACGCCCAGCTCCTTCTCGAAGAACCCCATCATGGCGCGGGTGCCCTCGAACGAGGAGGGCGCGTATTGCACCCGGCTGGCCGGGGTCCAGAACGCCAGCGGGATGTCGCGGTACCGGTCCTCAACCGCGCGGAGATGGCCGGCGACGAGGCAGATCAGGTAGCTGACATGCGGCTTCTCCTGGGTCCAGGTCACCGCGACACGTCCGGTGGCGGCGTCCGGGACCGAAGACACCTGGCGGCCGTTCGACCGGACCACCATCCCCTCGGGCACACGGCAG
>JBDLQQ010000452.1:0-4403 GCA_039800465.1 Verrucomicrobiota bacterium | reverse complement strand
AAGGGCCCGGATGGCCGCCTTGCGGTGATAGCCCAGGACCTCGACTGCATGATCAAGAATCCGCTTCCTAAACTGACGGCCCGCCTTGGCATACTGCTGCCGCAGCTTTCCCAGCACTTCTTTACGCGTTTTTTGGCTCATTTCGTTGTCCACGTCGGGTAACACCGACTTTTGGCGCAACGATCACTTCACCCCTTCTCCTCAACTCCACCCGGGTAACAAAACTTTTGGCGCAGATCGTGGCCGTCTGTCCTCTGCAATTCCGTAGAGACACGGGGCGACGCCTTGGGTAGCCTCCGGGTTGTCCAACCTCGAGGGGCTCCCAATCCGGGCTGTCGTCTCACCCCATCTCCAAACGCATGAAATCACCCGCTGCCTCCAAGCGCTCCGGCATCCTCGCCGGCGGCAACTGGATCGTGGATCAGGTCAAGATCATCGACACCTATCCCCAGCTCGAACAACTGGCCAACATCAAGTCCCAGAGCCAGGGCACGGGCGGTTCCCCGTACAACGTCCTCGTGGATCTCGCCAAGATGGGGGCCGCGTTCCCCCTGGCGGGCGCAGGTTTGGTCGGCAAGGACGCCTACGGGCAATACATCCTCGACGACTGCGTGGCCCACAAGATCGACACCAAGCATCTGAAGGCCACCGGCGAAGCGCCGACCAGCTACACGGACGTGATGACGGTCCAGGGAACGGGCAAGCGGACCTTCTTCCACCATCGCGGGGCGAACGCCCTGTGGGACGCCAAGGACATCGATTTCAACAAGACCAAGGCCCGCATCTTCCATCTCGGCTACCTGCTTCTCCTGGACAAGATGGACGCCCTCAACAAGGAGGGGATCACCCATGCGGCCAAGGTCCTGCAGGCCGCCCAGGCTGCGGGCCTCAAGACCAGCGTCGACCTCGTGAGCGAGGCCAGCGACCGGTTCAAGGCGGTGGCCGTGCCCACCCTCAAGTACGCCGACTACGCGATCATGAACGAGTACGAGGCGGGCCAGGTGGCCGGCTTCAAGATCCGCAAGGAAGGCGTCCTCGACACCGTCTCCTTGCGTCATGCCGCCGGCGCGATCCTCCAGTTCGGCGTGAAGGAGCTGATCGTCATCCACTTCCCCGAGGGCTGCTTCGCCCGGACCCGGGATGGCAAGGACCACTGGCAGTCGTCGCTCAAGGTGCCCGACAAGCACATTGCCGGGACCACCGGTGCCGGCGACGCCTTCTGCGCCGGCGTGCTGCTCGGTCTGCACGAGGGTTGGGAGCTCCAGAAGAGCCTCCTCACCGGGGTCTGCGCCGCGGCCGCCTGCCTGAGCGATCCGACCTGCACCGGGGGCATGCGGCCCTTGGCACAGATCGAGGCGCTCAAGAAGAAGTACGGGGTGCGTCCGCCCCTCGAGCCCGAGGAGGATTGATCTCCCGTTGGGTGGGTTGTGGTGTTCTCGACCCTGTCGACGGACACATCGGCTCAGGATTTGAGCGGGGGTCGGATGCGTCCGTTCGTGGCGTTGAGACGGAAAGAGACCCCATCCTCACGGAGCTCACGCTCGAAACGGCCACCGGCGCATTCGAGGATCAATCCCCCTGCGGCGATGTCCCACAGGCGGACGCCCTTCTCGAGGTAGCCGTCGAACCTCCCATCCGCGACATAGGCTAAGGCTAACGCGGCCGATCCGGTCATGCGGATCTTCCTGACCCTCGACGACAGTGTCTGGATCGCGCCTGTCATGGCTTCAAGGCTCCCGGCCCTGCCTGAAAACCCCAGGGCCACAATCGCCTCCTGGAGGCTCCGTTGGCTGACGGAGATAGGGCGCCGGTTCAGGCGGGCGGGCCGGTCGCGGATGGCGGTCCAGAGCTCCCCGACGAACGGGTCATAGACCACTCCCGCCACGGTCGCATAGCCGTCACTGTACCCGGCCGACCGCGGCGTCTCGCGCACCTGGAGGGCGATGCTCACCGCAGCGTGGGGAATCCGATGGGCGAAGTTCACGGTGCCATCGATCGGATCCACGACCCATCGGGCCTCGGCCTCGAGGATCTGTCGGTCGCTCTCCTCCTCGCCCAGCACCGGGATGGACGGGTGACGTCCCAGGAGGAGCTTGTGGATCAATCGCTGGCATCGGACATCGAGGTCGAGCTTGATGTCATGCTGTGTCGTGGCATTGACCTTCTTGGGCCGGAGCCGATGGGACACCATGAGGGCTCCGGCAGCCTTCGCCGCGGCGACGGCGCTGAGGAGTGCTTTCTGGAGGGGAATGGGGCGGGTCTTGGGCGTTTTCGGCATGGTGTGGAGTCGCTCCGGGGGGTCAGCCTACCTGTGCCGGCAACCGGGGGCCAAGCGGAGGCTTGACCGGTCCTCGGGGAGGTTGAGGAGCCTGGGTTGCGCGCAGGTTTTGCTTTTCGACCACCCACGGTTGCGGCAGAACCGGTCTTTCGTTTCGCCATGGCACTCATTGTCCAGAAGTACGGGGGCACCTCGGTCGGCAATCCCGAGCGGATCAAGAACGTCGCCCGCCGTGTGGCCCAGTACCGCAACGCGGGGGATCAGGTCGTCGTTGTGGTGTCTGCCATGAGCGGGGTGACGGACGGACTGATCAAGCTGGCCAAGGAGATCACCGCCCTCCCGAACGAACGTGAGATGGACATGCTCCTCGCGACGGGGGAGCAGCAGACCATCGCCCTGACGGCCATCGCCCTGCAGACGCTGGGCATCGAGGCGGTGTCCCTCACCGGAGCCCAGGCCGGCATCGTCACCGACGGCGTCCATACCAAGGCCAAGATCCAGAACATCACCCCGCGTGGCGTCCACAAGCTGCTCGATGCCGGCAATGTGGTCATCGTGGCGGGATTCCAGGGACAGACTCCCGAGGGCGACATCACCACGCTGGGACGCGGTGGCAGCGACCTCACGGCCATCGCCTTGGCCGCGGCGCTCAATGCCGACCTCTGCCAGATCTACACGGATGTCGACGGCATCTACACGGCCGATCCCCGGATCGTCCCATCCGCCAGGAAGCTCCCGGAGATCGCCTACGACGAACTGCTTGAGCTCGCGGGCGCGGGCGCCAAGGTCATGCAGCTCCGCTCGGTCGAGTTCGCCAAGAAGTTCAACGTCATTTTCGAAGTCCGCTCCAGTCTCAACGACAATCCAGGCACCATCGTGAAGGAAGAAACCAACAGCATGGAGGACGTCGTCGTCCGTGGCGTCTCCCTCGACAAGAACCAGGCCAAGATCACCCTGTTCGGCGTGCCCGACCAGCCCGGCCGGGCCGCCGGGATCTTCCGGGCCCTCGCCGACGCGGCGATCAACGTCGACATGATCGTCCAGAACGCGAGTCATGACGGTACTTCCCGTGTGACGGATCTGAGCTTCACGGTCGACAAGCCGGATCTCCTCAAGGCGAGCAAGGTCATCGACCAGCTCAAGCCCGTCATCGGCTTCAAGGAGTCCGTCTCCAACGAGGGCATCGGCAAGCTGTCCGTCGTGGGTGTCGGCATGCGGAGCCACTCCGGTGTGGCGGCGAAGATGTTCGACGTCCTCGCTCACGAGCAGGTCAACATCGACATGATCTCCACCAGTGAGATCAAGGTGTCCGTGGTGATCGACCTGGCGAAGGGGGAGCAGGCGCTCCGTGCCCTGCATCAGGCCTTCATTGGCTGATATTCTGGCGGGTTGACCGCCCGTCCAATCCCGCCCGTCCCATGGATCCCGTCGCCAGAGCCCGCGAAGTGTTCCGGACGGAGACGGAGGCACTCGAGGCTGTGGCCGCGGGACTCGATGGGGTGTTCGCCAGGGCGGTGCAGTGTCTGGTGGAGGCTCTTGGGCGCCGCAACAAGGTCGTGGTGGCGGGGGTTGGGAAGTCCGGGAACATCGGGCGCAAGATCGCGGCCACGCTCTCCAGCACGGGCGCGCCCGCCGTGGTCCTTGATCCCGTCGACGCCCTCCACGGCGATCTGGGTGTGGTCCACGAGGGGGATGTGGTGCTCGTGCTCAGCTACTCCGGGGAGTCCGACGAGCTGGTCCACCTGTTGCCCGCCCTGAAGCGGTTCGGGGTATCGATCGTGGGTCTGACGGGTTCGCCCGAGTCAACGCTGGGCCGTCATTCGGATGTTGTCCTCAACTGCCGTGTCCCGCGGGAGGCGTGTTCCTTCAACCTGGCCCCGACCTCCAGCACGACGGCGATGCTGGTGATGGGGGATGCGATCGCGCTCACCGTCGCCGAGGCCCGGGGCCTTAGGCTTGAGGATTTTGCGAAGCGTCACCCGGCGGGTGCCATTGGCCGGGCCCTGCTCGTGAAGGTCGGCGACATCATGCGCCAGGGGGACCGCAACCCTGTCGCCCCCACCTCGCTGAGTGTGAGGGATGCCCTGCTGGTGATGACCCGAGCCAAGTCCGGATCGGTGGCGAT
>JBDLQQ010000451.1:0-6453 GCA_039800465.1 Verrucomicrobiota bacterium | reverse complement strand
GCCCGATCCCACCCAGTCCTCGTTGTCGTCGGGGATGGAGTGGTGTGGAACCCGGTCCTGCCCGGCATCCCGGACATCGGCCTCCCCGGGAGTGGAATCCTTCCCAGCAAGACTTCTCAGGATCCCAATGAGCCCCGGATCGCGCCGCTGCGCCCGTCCCGCGACGGCCACCATGAACTGGTCGTGGTCGGTGGCGGTGAAGGAACACTCTTCGATGTCGAGGTGTCGGACGACCTCGTCCACTGGACCCGTATCGTCCGCGGGGTGCTGAGCCTCGGCTCCACCCTGGACCTGCAGGCGCAGACGGGGGGACGGCTGGGACAGTTCTATCGGCTCGTTCCCGCGGCCCCTTGAGGATCCGACCGCGGTTCCGCGGTGGGGATTCCCCTCCCCTTCAGGCCCGCATTCGGTGCACCCGGATGCGGGCCTTCATCTTGGGCCACATGCCGGCGGCGGGAAGGCGCCCCGGAGGAACCTGGGTCGCGAGGGTTCCAGCAGCCACACCTGACAGCAGCCAGTCGGCAGGGTCGGAGGTCCGCCCGCTCGACTCCACCACAGCGGCCAGGAGGGCATCCCCGGCCCCCACGGTGTTCCGTACATCCACCTTGGGCGCTGCGGCATGCAGCACGAACTCCTCGCGGTCGTGGACGAGGATGGCCCCGAGGGCTCCCCGGGAGACGAGAACCCAGCCCTGGGTCTCACGGGACAGGGCCTGGGCGGCCTGGATGACCTCCTGATCCCCCTGGAGTGGACGTCCCGCCCATTGGGAGAGCTCGAACTCGTTGGGTTTGACGAGGAACGGGCGCTGCCGGGCTGCGAGGGCGAAGGGCTCGCGGTCGCAATCCAGGAACACCCGACGTCCGGCACGGGTCGCGGTCCGGACGATGTCGGCGTAGGTGCCGGCGGGCGCACCGAAGGCGAGTGTTCCGGAGATCACCACGGGATCGGCCCGGGTCGCCCAGAGGCAGGCCGCCTTGCGGAGACCGGTGGCCTCGCGGGAGGACAGACGCGGCCAGGTGGCATTGAAGCGGAACTGGGGGCCGTTGCTGGGCGACACCACCACGTTGCAACGGTTGGAACCCGACATCGGCCAGCGGATGAATCGGATCTTCTCCGTGCGGAGACCACGGGCCAATTCCCGACCGGTGTCACCCCCGAGCGGCAGGAAGACCCGTGCCGGGAAGTCCAGCCAGCCCAACCAGCGGGCGACATTGATGCCCTTGCCTCCTGGCCAACGGGTCTCCCCCGCGATCTCGTTCTTCTCCTCGGGAAGGACCCGCTCCAGACGCCACTCGACATCCACCGCCGGATTCAGGGAGAGGACGACCCCTCCACGGATCCGGGAACTGCTCATTGGGGTTCCTGAACCACCCGGTAATAGACCAGGGGTTGATTGGCGGCCGGTGCGGGCAACGTCAGGACCAGCGTGTCGGAGGTCGCAAACTCGGTGGCCACGATCTCCCAGACGACCGGGTTCGCGAGGAGATTGTAGGTCCGGCGGACCGAGTAGATCTCCCCGGGGATCGTGTTGACGGTCATCGAAAGGCCACTGGCGTTGCCGGTCTGCAGGCTGGCGAGGATTGGGGATCCGCTCTCGAGGATCCCGTCCTTCTGCAAGGCGGCCCGGATCGTGAAGGCGGTGAGGTTGGTGGACTGCACCTGGACCTGTAGGAACCACTCGCCCGAGATGTCACCCAGGGTGTCGGAGCGGATGGCGATGCGTTGTCCGGAAGGCCCGCCTCCCGGGGCGACGAACACGTTGGTGGACGCCGCGAACTGGGGAAGGACGGACTTCGATGCCCTCAACACGACTGGCCCGGTGGCGTTGTAGACCTCGAAGAGCGCGGCGTTGTTCCTGGGAGGCACGGTGAACGAGAAGAACACGCTGTTGGACGGAGGGGCGTTGGAATAGACCAGAGCGACGCCGTCCTGGAGCGGGATGACGGGGACCGAGTTGGTGACGTAGCTCGCAACGACCTCGAAGTTCACGGGCAGGAGATCGTTCGCCACGGCAGTCAGGAACCACCGTCCCTTGCTAAGCCCGACCGGCTGGCTCCCCGGTCCCAGCGTGATCACCTCGGAGGCACGTCCAGCATTGGTGCTGGCATAGTCGAAGTCGTAGGTCTCGGGATACGGGAGCCCCCTCCTCAGATAGAGGTCCACGTTCCCGCTGAGGTTCGTGAGGGCGAAGGTGCCCCTCGCCGGATCCTCGGTGACGTCGATGAAGAAATGGGACTCCTCGGTCTCGTTGGTGATGGAGGCGCGGTAGGGGACTCCATTGGTCAGCCGGATGGCACGCCCCTCGTCCTCCGAGGCCAGGATGGTGTAGGCAATCGGCTTCCCGATGTTCGTGCTAGTGGAGTAGACCCCGAGGTACCAGAGGCCGGTCGTCAGCGGGACCGGCTCGCTCCTGCGGTCGATGAGGATTACCTCCGGCACCAGTCCGACGTTCGTGCTGGCGTAGTCGTAGGCCAGTTCACTGGGGATCTGGGGACCCTTCCGAGCCACGAGATGCAGTTCGTCGGTCTGGTTCGTGAGCAGGAAGGTCACCGCAACGGTGTTGGATCCCACATTGAACGAGTAGTAGTCCATCAACCCGACATTGTCGTTGGTCGCACGGACCGGGACGTTGTTGGTGAGGGGACGGATCGGGAGCCCGAAGTCGACCTGGATGGCGAAGTTGTTGGACTGCCCGGGATTGAAGTTCTCGACGGAGAGATAGTACCGCTGTCCGGGCACCATCACCGGCGGCGTCTTGTTGTTGAGGACCTGATAGTAGTTCGTTGTCCCGACGGTGGGGCGGATCAGGCTCTGGTCATCCGGGAGCCCTCCCTGACCGGGGAGGCCGACGGGGTTGTACCAGAGGACGAGAGGGCCTCCGGTGAGGCTCTGGAGGTAGTTGGTAGACCGCGTGGCCTCCAGCGGGACATCGATGTAGAAGTAGCGCGGTTCGGCACCGATGATGTTCGTCGAGTAGACGACACCATTGGTGAGACGCACCGCAGGCAGGGTCTCCGGCGCGAAGGTGAGGGTCAGCTGCCAGTCGAGGAGCTGGCCCTCGAAGGGCGACCGTGTGTCATCCACCTCGAGGCTCCAGGTCCCGAGTCCTGCCCCCAGGAGCGGACCAAGAGGTTCCTCGGGCAGGTAGGTCATGGACCCGGCGACCTGGATCAGCTGGACATCCTCCAGCAGCATGCCGTGTGAGCCCGCGGGAACACTGCGGGAATCGAACTCGAGGACCGCCGTGGATTTGGTCGCACGGAACGTATAGACGTTGTTGGTGTTCCACTCGTTCGTTCGGAGAACGACCGGGGGCGGGGTGACCTTGATGCCGTCGATGAGGACGGTGGGGTTGACCACGCTGCGTTCGTCGGAGACGAGCCGGGCAGCGAAGTTGATCGCGTACTTCTCGCCACTGACGACCGAGAAGGTCCGGCGCACCAGACTGTTGGAGAGCACCATCAGCTTCCGGCTGCTGTTGTAGGACAGGACCGGGTTCTCCCAGATGGTCATCGTGTTGCTGATCACCAGCCAATCCCGGACTGCGTCGCCTGCCTGGTAGGCAATCGGCTGCAGGTCCTCAAAGTCGTCCTTCACGACGAGCATGTTGGTCTCCACTCGTCCGGCAAAGGGGGGCGGGACGAACTTGATCTTCTCGTGGGCGCGGTTGGTGTTCTCGCTAAAAGTGGCGAAGAGGATGTTGGTGACCTTGCGTCCCCTCGCGAACTGATTCGGGGTCGAGCTCAGGAAGAGCTGTGCCCCATTGGTGGAAGTCATGACGGCCGTGATCGATCCAAGCCCATTCGTCGGGTTGCTGACCAGACCGGGACCGAACTTGAAGTCGCTGCCTTCACCCCACCAGCCAGCGAACACGGCATTGGTGCCGGACGGCGGGATGTAGACCCAGCCCTCGAGGGTGAACGCGGCACCCGGGGTGAGGTTGACCTCGCTCCGCGTCCGGGCGATGCCCCGTTCCTTGCCCTCGATGAAGACCGACCGGCTCCCCGGGAACTGTCCCGGCGCCGTCGAGCAGAAGAAGTTGAAGACGACATTGTTGGTGCCGAGGGCATCCATTCCATCGGGGTTGGTGGTTCCCAGGATGGCATCAAACGGCCAGAGGGCCCAGAGCCCCGCCGAGGCGTCGATCCGCTGCTTCGGCTCGCCCTGGATGCCGCGCAGGTAGATGTCGCGGATCTCCTGAGGACGGAGCGCCCGCTTCCAGAGTCCGAAGTCATCCACCCGGACCCCGGCGTTCGGGATGAGGCCATTCGGGGTCGGATCGATCCCGAAATACACCCGGTTGCTGGTCGCCGGTGTGAACCCGGGTGGCAAGACCCCCTGGGCGGAGATCTGTCCATTCACGAAGACGATCGAACGCCTTGAGATCGGGTCGAAGGTCAGGGCCACATGCTGGAAGTCATTGTTCGTCGAGACGACACTCTGGCCAAGGTTGGTGGCCGTCACGCCGCCGCGGTTCTCGAAGAGAACAGAGCTGTACCCGTTGGGATTGCCCAATCGCATGGTGAGGTCGGAAGCCCTCGGGTGGTCCACCCGCACCCCAATGTCCATCGCCGTGATCTTGCGCTCGTCATCCACCGTGAGTGTCGACATCGACCGGGCCACATCGGGGATCAGGCCCTTGTCGATCGCGGTGAAGGTCCGGGTGTAGCTGGCGTCGAGGTTCCGCTCGATCCGTGCACGGATACGGTAGCAGACCTGGACGCTGTTAGGGTTGTATACCGCGACGAAGTAGCGTCCCGCCTGGAGTGGCGGCACGTCCCGGGTGCCGATCGAGACGCTCCCACCCGAGGCGGGTATTTGTGCGTATTTGTCTGCGGCATCCGGATTGGAGATATCGGGGTACTGATCCCTGACGATGTAGACGTCGAGCGGCATCGGCGGATCGATGTCGATGATCGAAACGGTCAGACGGCTTGCATCGGGAGGCACCAGGATGACCTCCAGCCCCACGGAGTTCGGATTCACGCAACGCGCCACCCACTGGTCGCCGAAATCGTTCGGGGGGAGGACCATCGAGAGGTTGTTGATCCGTCCCACATAACCGAGGGTGCTGTCGGCACTCTGGAGGAACCACGCGCCACTGGCGGGATAGCCAAGGAAGGATATCAAGGACCCGGGGCCATCCGAAGGCTGGGTCCCAGTCATCCCGCTGCCAGTGTCGTCGTAGCGGACCAGAATGTTGGTACCGGCGTCGAGGCCCTGGAGCCGAGAGTGATTCTGCAGGACGACGGAGTTCTGACCAAAGTTCAACGAGGTCAGGAGGTCCGGGAAGTTCTCGTGCGTGGTCGTGACACTCGGGTAGACCGCCCGGATCGGCGCCGGGACGATGTTGATCGCCATGTAGGTCCCAAGGCCCGGGTTTGACGGTGTGCCGTCGGGAATCGGTTGGATCATCGGCACCGCCAGGGGCATAGGAAATCCCTGCTGGTCGAAGGCTGTCAGAGGTTGGTCGGTACTGACCCCCACCAGCCCAAACTCACCCGCCATGTGGTCCTCGGACTTCACCCCAACGTAGAAAACATTATCGGGTGCGGGTGGATCTCCAATGAAGTACACCAACTCGTTGCCGCCACGAGTCGTCGATTTCCGAGCTTCGGCGACCGCAATGGGCTCCAGGTTCGTCAAACCAGGGTCGTGGGAGACGTAGAGGTCTATATCGGGCCCGTTGGTGCGGCCTCGGGACAGGTTCCCCACCGGGAACGTGACAAACACCACATTGCTACCGTTCGTCAGGACGATGTCGCCATTGGTGATTGTTCCAGGCGCATTGGTGAACACATAGAACTGCCACTGCTGGAACTGCCCATTTGTACCACCGACCAGGGGCGAATTGGCGCCAACACGTTGATTGAGGAACGCCGAGCTGTTGGTCATCGTGAGAACCGCTGGTCGTACATAGCTCGCCGCCACTGGATTCACACCCTTCGGGATCCCGACAGTGGCCACCACATTGGTCTCAGACGGGGCAAGATCCGAAGCGAATGCGACGGAGAAGTCCTGAGCGATCCGATTGGTGTTCGAGCGGACGCTGTTCACGTTGACCCGCCGGGCGATGACCGTGATGACCAGGTTGGAGCTGAGGGGCGGCGGAAGGATGATCCTTTCGACGTTGTTGATGCGGTCGAGCGTTGGCAGGCCATTGGTGGCGATGTCGTTCGTTCCATGTCCCACCGAGAGCCCGGACTCCCTGTTGAGATCGTTGCCCCAGTAGATCTCCCCAGTGATCCGATTCGACACGATGAGATCAAGGTCGTTGACCAGCTTGGGTCCGACGAGTGGGTCGCCTGGGGGATCGGTCCAGACCAGCGAGATCCGAAGCGACTCCTGCAGGGCATTGGTGCTGAGGATCGCCAGATCGAAATCCAGGGATTCCCCGGTGGAGAGACCCTTGTTGTTCTCGACGGCGAGGACATCCACCTCACGGCCGTCCAC
>JBDLQQ010000450.1:0-12047 GCA_039800465.1 Verrucomicrobiota bacterium | reverse complement strand
CTACGGACTTGGCGCGGATCCAGGCATCTCGGTGGTCCCGTTCCGGGTCCGGGACGGGGACGAGGCCAGTTGTCTCAACCTGAACCGGGCCCAGCGTCCACGGATCCTCGGTGTGGATCCTGCGCAGCTCGCCCGGCGCCAGGCGTTCACCTTCACCCGGATCGACAGGTCCCTGGGGGTCACCAACGGCTGGTTGGCACTGGACCGAGAAACCTCGCCGGGATCCACGAATTCCGGGATCCCGGAGATCCCGGCCATCGGCGACGCCAACTCGCTCCAGTGGGCTCTCCACCTCGGGATCGGGGACACGCTCGAGGTGTCGGATGAACGGGGTCGACCAGTCCGACTCCGCATCGTGGGAGCCGTGGCGAACTCGATTCTCCAGGGCAGTCTGATCGTGTCCGAGGCCGATTTCACTCGGCTGTATCCCAGCGAGGGCGGGCATCGGGTCCTGCTCATCGATGCCCCCAAGGGCGGCACGGACCTGATCCCGACCTGGAGCCGGGCCCTGCAGGATGTCGGGCTGGAGCTGACCCCGACGGTGCGGCGGCTGGACCGGTTCAATGCGGTACAGAACACCTATCTCAACACCTTCCAGATGCTGGGCGGCCTGGGCCTCCTGCTGGGCACGGTCGGGCTGGGCGTGGTGGTGGCCCGGAACATCCAGGAGCGTCGGGGGGAACTCGCCCTGATGCAGGCCCTGGGATTTTCTGCGCGCGCGATCGGAGCTGGGCTGGCCCTCGAACACGGGATGCTGCTCGTGGCCGGAGTGGGCATCGGGACGGCGACCGCGGCCGTGGCCGTCTGGCCTTCCCTGATGCAGCCGGGTTCGGGACTCCCCGTCGCGAGCCTGACCCTGACCCTCGTTGCGGTCCTCGCCAGCGGGGCCCTCTGCACCGGATGGGCTGTCGGGATGGCCCTGCGACGCCGGCTGATCGATGGATTGAAGGAGCTCTGAGGCGCGACCGGGCCGGCGGTCAGTCCGTCCAGGGATTCAAGACGGGAACGTCCTCCGGAAAATCCGCCGTGTTCCGGGTCACCAGAGTCAGTTTGTATCGGAGAGCCGTGGCTGCGAGGAGACTGTCCATGAGCGGCAGCCTTCGGCCTGAGCGCTGATGAAAGGCGTAGAACTTGGCCCACACCTCCATCAGGGATGGATCCACGGGAAGGATTCGGCTGGCAGCCCAGCGCTCGATCCGTTGGTACCAGCGTTCGATTTGGGAGCGACGTCTCCCCGCATCCAGGAGATGGATGCCTTGGAGGATTTCCCCCAGGGAGATCACGCTGATGTAGAGCTGGGCGTCGTGATCCGACATCCACTCCAGGACATGTGGGTCAACCCGTGGCTTGGATGACTCGCTCAGAACGTTGGAATCGACGAGGTACGACATGGCGGTTCATCGCAGATCCAAGTCCCGTGCAGGGGACATGTCCCGATCGATCTTCCAATTCTTCACCGGACAGTCCTGGAGGATATCCACCAGTTTTTCAGCCGGTTGGAGGTGGGAATAGGCTTCTGCGGAGATCACCACGGCCACGGGTTTCCCGTGGCGGGTAATGGTCTGCGCGCCTTGCCTGAGCGCGGTGTCCACCAATTCACTCAACCTGTTCTTCGCATCCTGCAGCGGCCAGAACGTATTCATTCCAGAAGGCTATTCTGAAAATCTAGCCTGTCTAGCCAGATTTATTCTTGTGCGCCCGCCCCCCGGACGGCACGGGCTCTGCAGAGCGGTAGGGCATCGGGTCTCATCCCCCAACCAGCGAGGGGCCGAAGAACCCGGGCCACCCCATGCATACCCAAGCCTCTCCTGTTCAAGTCTCCGACGAAACCGAAGTCCATATCCCCGTCGACGGAGGCACCCTCGAGGGCATCCTCACACTCCCGGAGCGGTCCGACGGACTCGTGATCTTCGTCCACGGCAGCGGGAGCAGCCGGAACAGTCCACGCAACCGGTTTGTCGCCCAGCGTCTCCAGACCGCGGGTCTGGGCACGCTGCTGTTCGACCTCCTGACTGAACCCGAAGCGGCGGAGGATTGGGTGACGTTGAATCGACGGTTCAACATCCAGGCACTCGCGGGACGCTTGGTGGAGGCCACCCAATGGGCCGCCGCCCAACCGGGTGTCGCGGGCCGAAGGCTTGGATTCTTCGGAGCCAGCACTGGGGCGGCTGCCGCCCTGGTGGCATCGACTCAGCCCGGATGCCCAGTCCAGGCCATCGTCTCCCGTGGAGGCCGACCGGATCTCGCAGGCGCTGCACTCCGCAAGGTGACCGTGCCCACCCTGCTGATCGTTGGGGGACATGATTGGGACGTGCTCCAGTTGAACCGGAATGCCCTGTCGCACCTGCGCTGCAGGACCGAATTGCAGCTCATTTCAGGCGCCACCCATCTCTTCGAGGAACCCGGCACCCTGGAACAGGTGTCACGCCTCGCCGGGGCCTGGTTCCGTCGTCATCTCATCCAGGAATCCATGACCCGGAGATCCTATGCCCCATCCGTCCCGATTCCGTGATCGCATCGAGGCCGGTCGCGCGCTGGCGCAGGCGATGCGACGGTTCGCCCTCTGGCCCGACCTGCTAGTCCTCGGCCTCCCCCGCGGGGGTGTCCCGGTCGCTGCCGAGGTCGCCCGGGAACTGAACGCCCCGCTCGACGTCCTCATCGTGCGCAAACTCGGCGTGCCGGGCTGGGAGGAGCTGGCATTCGGCGCAATCGCCTCGCCGGGCGTCCGGATCCTCAACGAGGACATCGTTGCCCACACCCGGATCAGCGAGGCCGACATCCGGCGGATCACCGACCGGGAACAGGCGGAGCTGCGCCGACGCGAACTCCTCTACCGCGGTCATGTCGGCGCACCCGACGTGACCGGTCGGACCGTGGTGGTGGTGGACGACGGCATGGCCACCGGCGCCACCGTCCATGCCGCCGTGCTGGCCCTGCGGGAACAACACCCCGGGCACCTCCTCCTCGCGGTCCCCATCGCCCCACGCGATGCGGTGGCCCGGATGCGGCCGCTTGTGGAGGAGCTGGTGGTGCTCCGGATCCCCGACGATTTCGTGGCCGTGGGCCAGGGCTACGAGGTGTTCGATCCGACCAGCGATCAGGAGGTCCGACGACTCCTCGCCGAGGCCCCGCGACACCGCGACCACGCGACGGGACAGATGCCCAATGGAACACGGGACATCCACCCACAACCCCGCGCCTCGGAGCCCCTCGCGTGGCGTGATTCCAAGGCGGCGGACTAGCGTGCCTCCTCGGTCAGCTCCCGAAGTCGGATCCGAAGCCGCTCGAGCGCCTTCGGCGGCGGTCCCCCGAGCATGAGATCCTTCTGCTGCAGAGGATCCCGAACCAGATCGTACAGCTCGTCCCGGTCCGAATGGGGTGGCAGCCACCGGAAGTAGCTCCACCGCTGATCCCGCACGCCCTCGCTGGACGGGATCGCAGCGTGCTGGAA
Organism: Verrucomicrobiota bacterium; assembly: GCA_039800465.1. Classification (GTDB taxonomy): domain Bacteria; phylum Verrucomicrobiota; class Verrucomicrobiia; order Limisphaerales; family UBA9464; genus UBA9464. The sequence continues at coordinate 8,596 of JBDLQQ010000450.1, read as the reverse complement.
GTGGTGTTCGACCAGGAAGTCGGTCCGCCACGAGGCCGGCGACCTCCGCCCCGTCCACGGCACCAGACTCCGGCCCTGCATCCGGTCCGGCCTGGGGATCCCCGCCCAGTCCAATAGGGTCGGCGCCAGATCGATGTTCAATGCCAAGGCATCCACCACCCGACCCCGTCGCCCCGCCGGAAGGCGGGGATCGAACAGGATCAGTGGGACGCGGATCGACTCCTCGTACGGAAACCACTTGTCGGCCAACCCATGCTCGCCCGCGAACCAGCCGTTGTCGGACGTGAACACGATCACCGTCGAGTCGGCCAGACCCCGACGTCCGAGTTCCGCCCGGATCCGTCCCACCTCGCGGTCGATACCAGTGACCAGACGGTAGTAGTCCTTGAGCGTTGCCTGTGCGAGGGCGTCGGTCCCGAACCGGGGTATCCACCGTCGGCGCGCCTCCGAATCCCGGACCCACGGGACCATCCGGGCGAATTCAGCCTCCGTGGCGGTTTCTGGCAGCGGCAGGCGGTCGGCCGCATACAGGGCCTCGTCCCGACGATCCGGCTCGAACTCCCGGGCCTGACCGTCCCGCGCATGCGGTGCATTGAAGCTGATCGACAGGCAGAACGGGACCTGGTTCGAGCAGCCCGACAGGAATTCCAGTGCCTCATCCCCCATCCGAGCCGTCATGTGACGTTGTCCCGGATCCGAGGGCTCGATGAACAGGGTCCCCGCCTGGCCCGGACGTCCTCGCCAGAAGTCGAAGTCGGCCGCCCGACGTCCGATCGCCGCGGCGTCCCCCACCCCGAACTTGCCGATGAAGCCGACGCGGTACCCGGCCCGACGCAGCAGCGCGGGGTAGGTCTGGGCCCAGTGCGCCGGGGCAAGATACCCGGCGAAGTCCTCGATCCCATGGCGGCGGGCATACTGCCCCGTCAGGAGGGACGCCCGGCTCGCACAGCAGATCGGCGTCGTCACGAACGCGTTGCGGAACCGGATCCCTTCCCGGGCAAGCCGGTCGATCTCGGGGGTCTGGATGTGGCGGTTGCCGGCACATCCGAGGGAATCGAACCGCTGGTCGTCGGTGACGAGGACCACGAGGTTGGGACGGGCAGCGGGTGCGAGGGGGGCCGCCGTCGCAAAGGGCACCCCCACACCTGCCATTCCGAGGAGGAGCCCAGTCAGGGCCAGGATAAAGCACCACACCCGCAACGCCCCGGCCCGGGTGTTGGTACCGAGTTTGGCGTCCTGGGGCGGGATCATCCGGGGCGTCAGGGGGTGGGTTTTCGGTCCCGTTGGATCGGGCGCCCCGACCTCATGGGCGGGTCATCCGCTGCGGCACCATCCACTGGTCGAACTGCTCCGCGGTGAGATGTCCCAACGCGAGGGCGGCCTCCTTGAGGCTGGTACCCTCCTTCTGGGCCTTCTTCGCGATCGCAGCCGCCTTCTCGTAGCCGATGTACGGGTTGAGCGCGGTCACGTTCATGAGGCTGATGTCGAGGTAATGCGCCACGACCTCCTCGTTCACCTTGAGGCCCTCGAGGCAGTGGTCGGCGAAGCTGACCATGGTGTCGGAGAGCAGCCGGATGGAGTTCAGGAAGTTGAACACCATGACCGGGTTGAAGACGTTGAGCTCGAAGTTGCCCTGGCTGCCCGCGATGCCGATGGCGACGTCGTTGCCCATCACCTGCACGGCCACCATCGTCATGGCCTCGCTCTGGGTGGGGTTCACCTTGCCCGGCATGATGGAGGAACCGGGCTCGTTCTCCGGCAGCTGCAGCTCGCGCAGGCCGCAGCGCGGACCCGACCCGAGCCAGCGGATGTCGTTGGCGATCTTCATCAGCGACCCGGCGAGCGTACGCAGGGCGCCCGAGGCGAACACGAACTCGTCGTGGGCGCTCAACGCCGCGAACTTGTTCGGGTGGCTGGTGAAGGCGAGACCGGTCAGCTCCGCGATCTTCCGGGCGGCCCGATCCGCGAACTCCGGATGCGAATTCAGCCCGGTCCCCACCGCGGTCCCACCGATCGCGAGGTCAAGCAGGCCCGGCAGGACGGTCTCGAGTCGGGCGATGTTGCGGTCGATCAGCGACACGTAGCCCGAGAACTCCTGTCCGAACGTGACCGGCGTGGCGTCCTGCAGGTGGGTGCGTCCCACCTTCACGATGCCGTCGAACGCGACGCGCTTGGCCTCCAGGGCCGCACGGAACTTCCGGCAGGCCGGGAGGAGCCGATGGACCAGCTCCTCGGCAGCCGCGATGTGCATCGCCGTCGGGAAGGTGTCGTTCGACGACTGCGACATGTTGACGTCGTCATTCGGGTGGACGGGCTTCTTGGAGCCCATGACCCCGCCGGCCATCTCGATCGCGCGGTTCGCGATGACCTCATTGGAGTTCATGTTCGACTGCGTCCCGGACCCGGTCTGCCAGATGTGCACCGGGAAGTGGGGGTCGAGCCGGCCATCGATGACCTCGTCGGCCGCGGCGGCGATCAGGGCGAGCTTGTCCTTGGGGAGCTTGCCGAGGTCGGCATTCACCTGGGCGCAGGCCTTCTTGAGGAGCCCCATGGCCCGGATGACCGCCCGGGGCATCACATCGTGCCCGATGTCGAAGAAGTGGATGCTGCGGGCCGTCTGGGCGCCGTAGTATTTGTCGTTCGGGACCTCGATCTGTCCCATCGTGTCGGATTCAAGACGTGTCTGGCTCATGGAGGAATGGTGACCCGGAGACCCTTCGTCCCTGGACCCGGAAAGTACCGGGAGACCGCCGGGGCCAGCAATGGAAGTCTGCCGAGGGACCACCCGGAAACAGGCTGGATCACTCCGCGTGCGGGTCTCGGCAGGCCGAAGGCCCGGGCACCCACCCAGCCCCCTTCACTTCCCCTTCTTCACGTCGATCCGCTTGAGATCCGACACCCCCAGCTCGAGGAGCTCCGCATTCACATAGAGGTCGGTCTCATAGAGCTTCCCCACCGCGTAGGGGGACGCCTTGTGGGCGCGGACGATGTCGTCCAGGGCCAGGGCATCCAGGGCCAGCGGGTCGCGGCTGAAGCGCAGCTCGTTGAGGATGACGGTGTCGTACAGGCGCAGGCTCTCCTCGCCGCGGTACTGGCAGATCAGGGCATCGCTGACGCCGAACACCACGCGCGGGAGGAGGTCATCGAGCGCACAGATCTCCGGGACGGCCTCGGCCAGCAGCGCGGGGTTGTTCTGGAAGCGCAGGCTGTTGTCGATCGAGCCCAGGGCCAGCCCCACCAGTTGGCCGTTCACGCCCGCCAGGTTGTGGGCCAGCACAGGCGTGACCGGGATGACCACGGTGAGTTCCTGGGTCAGGAGCCGGGTCACATAGGACCGGCGCCCCGCGTTGAGGTCCTGTCGCCGGTCGAACTCCAGGTCGCCGGCGACCAGGCGGCCGATCACTGGCTTCTCGTAGGCGCGGTCCGGATTCGGATCCCAGCCGGCATCCTCACTGGACTGGCAACGCACCCCGAGCGACGACGCGAGGGTCTGCCATCCGGCCTGGCGCAGGTCCACCGTGCGCTTGTCCCAGATCACGATCTGCCGAGGGGGGTGGCCCGCGGCGAGGAGAGTCTCGACCAGACCCTTCACCACGCTGGGACGCGTCCCGCCGACCTCGCCTGCGGCCGAGGTGACCTTGAAGCCCACGACGTCATTGGTCCGGATCAATGCACGCCAGGCGTTGGTGATGTCGGCCTTGCCGGCGAGGGCGGTGATGCCGCGTTCAACCAGGCGTCGGACCACCGCCGCATTCGGCACGAAGGCCACGGTGGCAGCGGGATCCTGGACGACGAAGACCTCGGCCCGGGGCCTGTTGGTGTTTCCGACGGGCTTGGGATCCGCGGCATCCAGGGCCCCCTCTGCAGCGGTGACGCCCTCGAGGGATCCCAGGAACAGGAAGACCCAGAGGAGGCAGGCGATGTACCAGAAGCGTCCGAACATGTGCCGGGAAAAGATGCCGGCCATGGGCGCGGATGCAATGGTCCAGCCATCGGAGCCAGCGGTCCGGAACGCGCGCACCCACCGATTCCGGGACGTCCCCGGGGTGCTGCATCGACGGGGTCTCGAGGACTCCACCCTCAGGACCGGATTCCGTATGTCCCATCGTTTGACAGAGTTGAGAAGGCAGGGAATCTGCTCGTGTCGGGTTGAAATCCCCCAGGGGAGTGTCCGATCCACGGGCGGTCCTCTGGGGCATCGGAGAATCGAGACCATGCAAAAGAGCAACGACCTCGTGACTGAAGCCCTCCGCGACACCAAGCTCCCCTTCCGGGCCGTCGAGAACCGGCAGGGCAAACCCCAGACACCCCGGTACGACCGCCGCAAGGCCCGGGAGGGCCTGAAGCCGGCCGACTGGTCGGAGTCCAACTGACCCACCGACGGCGTCCAGAAGGACGCTTGCCCATCCGGGGCCGAGGCGCCGAAAATCCCGGCATGCCGATTCGAGCCCTGGTCCTCCTCCTCCTCGCCACCGCCGGAGCCCTGCTCGGTGCGGACTGGCCGGCTTTTCTCGGTCCCACCGGAGACAACCGGTCCCCGGAGACGAACCTGATCCGGACCTTCCCAGCATCGGGTCCGAACGTCGTCTTCGACCTCCCCGTGGGCACGGGATACGCCGCCCCGTCCGTCGCCGGAGGGAAGCTGTTCCTGTTCCACCGGGTCGACACCACCGAGATCCTGCAGGCGATGGATCCGGTCACCGGCCGGGTCCTCTGGACCAACGGCTATCCCACGCGCTTCCAGGACCCGTATGGCTACAACAACGGTCCCCGCTGCGCTCCGCTCGTCGCCAAGGGCACCGTCTTCACCTACGGCGCCGAGGGGAAGCTGAGCGCGTTCGACATCGCCACGGGACGCCTCCGGTGGCAACGCGACACGGCCAAGGACTTCGAGGTCCCCGAGGCCTTCTTCGGAGTCGGGTCCACCCCCATCCTCGAGGGCGGACGCCTGATCGTCATGGTCGGTGGACAACCCGACTCCGGGGTCGTCGCCTTCGATCCCGAGACCGGTGCAACGATCTGGGCCTCCGTGGGCGAGAAGAACTGGCAGGGCCAACCCATGCTCGGATGGCCGGGCGAAGCGCCGATCCAGTGGAAGCGCTGGGAGAAGCAGGCCAGCTACGCCTCCCCCGTCGCCACCACCCTCCACGGGAAACGGGTCGTCCTCTGCCTCATGCGACAGGGCCTCGTCGGCGTCGACCCCACCCAGGGACAGGTCCTGTTCCAGCGCTGGTTCCGGGCCCGGGTCGAGGAATCCGTCAACGCCGCCAACCCCGTCGTCCTCGGCAACGACATCCTGGTCTCCAGCGCCTACTACCGGACCGGATCCCTCCTGCTCCGGGCCACGGCCGCCCCGATGTCGCTCCAGGAGGTCTGGCGCGGACTCGGACTCGAGATGCACTGGAGCACGCCGGTGCTGGTCGACGGCCACCTGTATGGGTTCAGCGGACGCAACGAGCCGGATTCCCTGTTCCGATGCCTCGACATCGCCACCGGCAAGGTGGCGTGGGAGCGGGAGGAACGCTGGGCCAAGTTCGGGTCGAAGCAGCCCCCCGTGTTCGGACGAGGCTCCCTGATCTGGGCCGACAGCACCCTCTACGCCCTGGGCGAAGGGGGGCTCCTGGGCGTTTTCCAGCCTGACACCCGGGAGTGCAAGGAACTGGCCCGATGGCAGGTGCCCTCGCTCCACTATCCCTGCTGGGCAGGACCGGTGCTCTCCGACGGACGCCTCTACCTGCGCAGCGAGGATCGCCTCGTCGCCATCGACCTCCGACGGAAGTGAGGCCTGTCTTGATCTTCCGACTCCCCACCCCCGACTCTCGCCGCGCTCCATGACGCTTCTCGAATCCCTCAAGCAGTACACCGTGGTGGTCGCCGATACCGGCGACATCGAGGCCATCGCCAAGGCGAGGCCACAGGATGCCACGACCAATCCGTCGCTGATCCTCGCCGCGGCCCAGATGCCCCAGTACCGCAGACTGATCGACCAGGCCGTGGCAGTCGCCCGCAAGGAAGGCCAGAACCCCGCCGAGCGGATGACAATCCTCATGGACCGCCTGTTCGTGCTCTTCGGGATTGAGATCCTGAAGCACATCCCGGGACGGGTCTCCACGGAGGTCGATGCGCGGTTCAGCTTCGACACCCAGGCCACCCTTCTGAAGGCCCGTCAGCTCATCGGGTACTACGCGGCGGCCGGCATCCCGAAGGAGCGGATCCTGATCAAGATCGGCAGCACCTGGGAGGGCATCCGTGCCGCCGAACAGCTCGAGAAGGAAGGCATCCACTGCAACCTCACCCTGCTCTTCAGCTTCGCCCAGGCCGTGGCCTGCGCCGAGGCGGGGGTGACCCTCATCTCGCCGTTCGTCGGGCGCATCTACGACTACTACAAGAAGGAGAAGGGCGTGGAGATCCCGCCCGACCAGGACCCCGGGGTCGCCTCGGTCACCCGGATCTACAACTACTACAAGAAGTTCGGCTATCGGACCCAGGTGATGGGCGCCAGCTTCCGACGCCTCGAGCAGATCACACGACTGGCCGGCAGTGATCTCCTGACCATCAGCCCGGACCTGATCGCCGCCCTGGCGGCATCGACCGGTGAGCTGACCCCTGCCCTGACCGTTGCCAGCGCCCAGGCGTCGGCTGGGGAGCGACTCCATCTCGACGAGAAGGCCTTCCGCTGGCTGCACAACGAGGACGCCATGGCGACCGACAAGCTTGCGGAGGGCATCCGCCGCTTCAACGCCGACGCCCGGAAGCTCGAGGAGTTCCTCGGCAAGAACGTCCAGCTGTAGTCGGTCCCCAGGTCGGAGACTGAACTGGGTGGGGACGCTGGTATTTGGCCTATGGGGTGTATCCCAGCCCCCCCAACCTGCTTCCCAAGCCCGGCAGGAGCCCTCGGTATCTGGTCCCCGTCCAGCGGAGGGTTGCCGGGACGGGAACCTCCATTAATCTGCCCGCCCGGCTCCGACCGAACCTCCCATGAATCCCCTCTCCACCGACTCGCTCCTCTCCGCACTCCGCTGGCGCTACGCGACCAAGAAGTTCGACGCCACCCGCACCATTCCGGCCGAGACCTGGTCCGCGCTCGAGCAGGCGCTCATCCTCAGCCCGAGCTCCTTCGGCCTGCAGCCCTGGAAGTTCGTGGTGGTCACGGATCCGGCGCTCAAGGCCCAACTGGTCGGGGCCTCCTGGGGACAGTCCCAGCCCAAGGACTGCTCCCATCTCGTGGTGTTCACCGTGCGCCAGGGGCTGGATCATGCGGATGTCGACCGCTACCTGCAGTGCTCGTCGGCCGTCACCGGACGCCCGCTCGAGGCGCTGGCGGGCTACCGGTCGGTGATCACCGGCTTCGTCGACCACGCCACGGCCAAGGGGACGGTCGATGCCTGGTCGACGCGTCAGGTCTACATCGCCCTGGGCCAGTTCATGGCGTCGGCGGCACTCATCGGGGTGGACACCTGCCCGCTCGAGGGCATCGACCCGGTGAAGTACGACGAGATCCTGGGCCTGAAGGGCAGCGGCTACGCGACGGTGGTCGGCTGTGCGGCCGGATACCGCTCTGCCGAGGACGGCTACAGCAAGTCCCCCAAGGTACGCTTCGCGGCCTCCGAGCTGATCATCCGGCGGTAGGGTTGGAGAGCCTGGGTCGAGGACCGGTCGGGCAACTTCTTGACGCCTGCCCTCCCGACCCCGAGGGTCCGCGGGTCAGTTCGGGGGGGGCGTACTGGTTTCGACCTGGTAATCCTGCCACCGACGGCATGCCGAGGACGATCCGTTGGCCTCGTTAATCATCGGGTCAAACATCAACTGCTAACGAAGAGTTGGCTCTCGCGGCCTAAGCGCCGTGACGTTCGTCCTTGAACGCCTGCTACAGGGAACGAACGCCATAAGCAGGCGGGGTCGGCGTCGGAGTTCGCGCGCCGCCGACTGGGATTTCTCATGCGAGCTAGGCGGGGTCGGTTGCTGTCGGCCCATGACGATCCCGCAGAAAACCCTTGGCCGGCTAAGCATGTAGTCGTCGGCGGTGAGCTTCTCAGGGACGCGGGTTCAACTCCCGCCGCCTCCACCAATTTTAAAGGGTGTTTGAGTGAACTAAGTTGAATTTTCCACCAGTTTTCACACAATCACCGCAATGAAAGCGGGCGATCGTGAGAAGGGCCCTTGGCCCCAAGTGGTCAAAAGAGGGTCCTTCACCGCGAAGATCTACCGTCTGTCGAAGACGGTAAAAGGGACGAGATACGAGGTGTTTCGGTTGGGGTACTACGACCCGAGCGGGAAGAGAGTGCTCAAGGACTTCGGGGATCTCGGTGGAGCCAGACAGGCCGCACAGGATGCCGCGGGTTCCTTCGGATTGGGCAGACCCGATGCACTAAGCTTCACCCCAGAGGAGCGCCGGGACTTCGAAGCCGCCATGTCGCTTCTGTCCCCGCTGGGCCTGACCGCCTACACCGGTGCCGTCGCTCTGACCCAAGCTCTGGCTGCCCTTCCCCCGGGAACTGAACTGCTGGCCGCCGTCCAAGACTTCGCTCGGCGCCATCCCGCAAACGCTCCCAAGGTAACCGTGTCCCAAGCTGTGGACGATTTTCTGGAGGATCGC
>JBDLQQ010000449.1:0-10908 GCA_039800465.1 Verrucomicrobiota bacterium | reverse complement strand
TGGGGTGCTGGATCCGAACCGTGTTGCGTCGACCCCATGTGGCTTCACGGAGGGTTAGTCCCTGGTCTCGAAGATCCGCCAGAACGGAGTCGACCGCGGTGGCGAGGAGTGCCTCATAGCTCGTGAACCGGTGTGCTAGTAGGTGCAGTGGCTTGTGGGTTAGACAGGTCCACAGGGGTGTCTCCCAACGGACGCTGTCGACCGGCACATCGGAGCCGGTCTCTCGGCATCGGGCGACGAGCGGTTGGAAGAACAGTTCACCGACCTTGAATCGGAAGGCCCGGACGAGCCGATAACCGACGGAGTTGGTGGAGGCCCGTCCCCCCCAGTCCTCAACCGCCCCACGGAGCTCGGACCATGCAGCCTGATTGGTTCCCATGGGTCCACGGGAAAGCGTCTCGAGGAGAAGCCGTTGCCAGCGCTCGAGGAACAACGCCCGGTCGTCCTTGTAGAGGTCAAACAGGTCCGACTCGTCGGCCTTGGATAATCCTTTGAGGATGTCCCGGATCTGCGCGGCTCGCGCCCCAAGGTCGGTCTGCTGGACTCCGGCCGCCATGTAGTTCGAGGCGCTGCTGATGCGGTTGTTGGCGGTCCAGAGGCGGGTTCCACGCACCACGGGATATTCACGGGGTCCGAGCCATCCGTCCCAGCGTCGTGAGCCGTCAGCCCATGAGACTGGAAGCTGGCCGTCAAACCCAACACGGCGAGGCAGGCGGCCGACCAGGCTCCATGCGAGGTGGCCTTCCCGATCCCCGACGAGGAGGTTGAGATCTGCGATCCCACAGGTGGGCGCAATTCGAAGGGCATCCTCGACAGAGCCCGCCTTTTCAAGTTCGAGCAGCTGCAGGTTCAACGCCTGTGGCTGGTGTGCCACCCAATGCAACGCGAGGGTCTGCCCGAGGTGGTTGGTGCCGAGAATCGGGCCCCAGATGGTCCGGTCGTGGCTGAGCGTCCGAGCCGGTGCGCCGGCGATCCGGATCTCGTCCTGCACAGACTCGAACTCACGCCAACCTCCGGGCGTCCGGTAGCGACGCGGGTTGGAGGGGTCGGTCTCGACGAGGACCACATCCGTCACATCGAGTGCAGCGTGGGTGAAGCCCCAGGCGATCTGGCCATTGCTACCGATGATGAACACTGGAGCGCCGGGCAGGGTGACACCGTCAAAACGACGTGCCTGCCCGGCGTCCGTCCAACGCGCACTCACGCGGTACCAGATGTTGGGAACACCGAGGTCGAGGTGCATGTCGTTGGCGACAACAGCCCCACCATGGGAGGACACGGAGCCGTCGACACCCCAGCTGTTGCTGCCGGGCATGAGTGGACGCTCCCAGTCGCACGTCCCTGCGGTGGCCTTGGAATCGGTCCGGAACCGCAGCGTCTCCGGCGCCGGGATGGGTGCGACCCCAGTTGTCGAGCCATCCAGGGCGGCGTCCCATTCTGAGGCGATGGGATCGAAGAATGTCAGTGCTTCCCTGGGCAGTACTTCCGACAGGAGGGCACGGCGTTGGTCGTTGGAACCCTCGGCGTCCTGGAGGCGTTCGGACATGAGGAGCGACACGAGGAGGGAGTCGACGGGATCCCATGCCCGTGGGGCCTGGTTCAGGACAATGTATTCCGGCGGGCGCACCCGCAGGGAACGGAGCCCGGCGTTGACCCCTTCGGCATACGCCTTCACGACCGCCCGATGAGCCTCTGGAACTGAAGCGATGGCAACCTGAGCGGTCTGGCGCAGCCGATGCCGTCGCATCTCGCCGTCATAGTCCGCCAAGGCCGCACCGAGAAGTTCAGCAAGTTCACCGGCCGCATTGCGCCGGAGCAGATCCATCTGGAAAAACCGATCTTGCGCATGGAGGAACCCGGTGGCGAAGGCTACGTCGATGCGGCTCCCAGCCCTGAGGGTGGGAATTCCCAGGGCGTCGCGGTCGATCTCGACCCGCTCCTGGACCCCGGTCCCGGAAATCGTGCCGTCGAGGAGGGGTCGGCTGCACAGAAAGACACCGACCAAGGAGACCAGCCCGGCCAAGGGGATGCCGATGCCGACACCGAGGAATCCTAGCCATCGGCGATTTCTCCGTTTTCCGGCCACGGTGCGAGGATGGGCGGCGACGGGTTCCGGGCAAGGCTGGGGATGGGTGGGACCCGATTCCGTGGTAGGGACCCACTCCGCTGGGTCCCCATCTCATCCGTGAGGGTGTAGCGAACCTGCGGGGTGGGACGGGTTCGCCTGGGGTGTCAGAGGACCCCGTCTGCCCTCACGGATTGGTGACGCGTGGCGGATCGAGATGGGGGGGCGGGTGGGACCCCATCCCCACCTTGAGATACGGCTTAGGCCATCGCACGGCCGATGGCGTTCCACCAGATGTCGTGCAACTCGGACACAGGCGCTTCCAGGGTGGTGGCACCAGAGCGGATCGAGAGAGTGTCGCCTCCGACGGATCCCAGACGCTGCGCCGGGACGCCGAGGATCTGGCATTGCTTCAGAACCCGACCGGCATCCTGGGCTGCCACGGTGATCACGACGCGGTTCTGCGTCTCGCCAAAGAGCAGGGCATCCAGTCGGGGGGACGTGGATCCATCGGCCGGGGCTGTGAGCTCCACCTGGGCCCCGATCAGACGCGGCGTGCCGCGTGCGATCTGCTGGCTCATGCAGGATTCAGCAAGGCAGACCGCGAGTCCGCCCTCGCTGCAATCGTGGGCGCTCTTGACCACGCCTTCGCGGATGAGGCCGAGGAGAGAGGTGTGGAGGGTCTTGGCCGTCTCGAGATCCACCCGCGGCGGGAGCCCGGTCTTCTTCCCGTGGGCGGCCTGGAGTTGGACGCTGCCACCGAGCCCCTGCAGCGGATCGCTGAGGTCCACGGGTGAACCGAGGAGGAGGATCACGTCGCCGGCATCCTTGAACCACTGCGTCGTGATGTGCTCGGGCTTCTCGATCAGTCCGACCACGGCGACGGTCGGCGTGGGATCGATCGCCCCGAGGGCACCGCGTTGGTTGTAGAGCGAGACGTTCCCACCGGTGACGGGCGCACTGAAGGCGCTGCAACCCTCGGCGAGGCCGCGGACCGATTCCTTCAGCTGCCAGAAGATCTCCGGGTTGTGCGGATTGCCGAAGTTGAGGTTGTCCGTGGAGCCCAGCGGGATGGCGCCCGAGCAGGCGAGGTTGCGGCAACACTCGGCAACCGCCGCCTTACCACCCTCGTAGGGGTCGAGGTAGACATAGGTCCCGTTGCAGTCGACCGACATGGCGACGTACTTGTCCGGCGTCACGACCGGCTCGGACATCCGGGAGGCCTGTCCCTCGGCATACTGAGCCTTGGTGATGGGCAGGGAGTCTCCCTTGATGCGGATGACAGCGGCATCGCTGCCGGGGCAGACGACGGAACCATCCCGGACCATGTGGTCGTATTGGCCGTAGACCCAGTTCTTGGATGCGATGGTGGGCTGTCCAAGCAGTCGCTTGAGGTCGGCGGTCGGATTGGCCGTGTCCGGGATGCCATCAAGCCGGAACGCGCGGACGTCCTTCATGTAGGCCGCCTCGCGGGATTCCCGGAAATAGATGGGGGCCTCGTCGGCCAGCTTCTTGGCGGGGACATCGACCACGACCTTGCCGCCGTGGCGGACCACCATCCGGCCGGTGTCGGTGACGACGCCAATCTCCGCCCAGGGGAGGTCCCACTTGTCGAAGATCCGCTTCACCTCCTCCTCGCGGCCCTTCTCGACGACGATCAGCATGCGCTCCTGGGATTCGGAGAGCATGATCTCGTAGCTGGACATGTTCGGTGCGCGTTGCGGCACGCGATCGAGTTCGATCTCGATCCCTGTCCCAGCCCGGGCGGCGGTCTCGCAGGTCGAGCAGGTCAGTCCCGCGGCGCCCATGTCCTGCATGCCGGCCACGCAACCTGTGGCCAGGAGCTCGAGACAGGCCTCGCAGACCAGCTTCTCCATGAAGGGATCACCGACCTGGACGGCCCCACGTTGCTGTTCGGCGGATTCCTCGGTGAGGTCCTGCGAGGCGAAGGCGGCACCGGCGAGACCGTCCCGTCCCGTGGCGGGGCCGACGTAGAAGACCGGGTTCCCGACACCCTTGGCAGCCCCGCGGGTGATCTGGTCGTGGCGCAGCACCCCGAGGGCGAAGGCGTTGACGAGCGGGTTGCCCTCGTAGCTTTTGTCGAAATAGACCTCGCCGGCGATCGTCGGGATGCCGAAGCAGTTCCCGTAGTGCGCGATGCCGGAGACGACCCCGGAGAAGAGGCGTCGCACCTCGGGATTCGACAGGTCGCCGAAGCGCAGTGAATTCAAGGCGGCCACGGGGCGGGCTCCCATGGTGAAGATGTCGCGGATGATCCCGCCCACGCCGGTGGCGGCGCCCTGGAACGGCTCCACGGCGCTGGGATGGTTGTGGGATTCGATCTTGAAGGCGATGGCGACGCCGTCGCCGATGTCGATGATCCCGGCGTTCTCCTCCCCGGCACCGACGAGGATGGAATCTCCTTTGGTCGGGAAGGTCTTCAGCACCGGGCGTGTGTTCTTGTAGGAACAGTGCTCGGACCACATCACGGAGAAGATGCCGAGCTCGGTGTAGGTCGGCGGACGGCCGAGGATATCGAGGATCTTCTGGTACTCGTCGGGAGTGAGATTGTGCTTGGTGACGAGTTCGGCGGTGATGGCAGGTTCGTTCATCAACGGGAGAGAGGTCGGAGGCATCCGACCGGGTCCGGGGACACTAGGGAGTCCGCCGCGTCGAACAAGGAATCAAAGCGGAGCGACGTTCACCGGGCTCCGGCAGTGACCGGGCGTCCGAGCGGGGGACTCGAGTAGCGCAGGAAGTTGTCGAGCAGCAGCTGGACACCGAAGTTGTTCACCCCGGAGCCGAAGAACACCGGCGTCAGCTTCCCGGCGAGGACCCGCTCGGGATCGAATTCCGAGCCCGCCATCTCGATCATCTCGATCTGCTCGATGACGGTCTTGTAGGTCTGTTCGTCGAGGGCGGATTTGACGACCGCATCATCGAGTCCGGTGACGTTCACCGCCGCCCGGTATTTGCCGCCCACCACGCGTTCAAAGAGGTGAACCGCCCGTTCCGAACGGTCATAGACCCCCTTGAAGTCGATGCCGCTGCCCAGGGGCCAGTTCATGGCGACCGACCGGATGCCCAGCACCGCCTCGAGCTCGTCCATCAACCCGATCGGGTCGCGTGCGGGCCGGTCCATCTTGTTCATGAACGTGAAGATCGGCACTCCCCGCCGGGCACAGACCTCGAACAGCTTCCGGGTCTGGGACTCCACGCCTTTGCCGGCGTCGATGACCATGATCACAGCGTCGACGGCGGTGAGGACCCGGTAGGTGTCCTCGGAGAAGTCCTTGTGACCCGGGGTATCGAGGAGATTGATGCGGTAGCCGCTGTAGTCGAACTGCAGAACAGTGGAGCTGATGGAGATGCCGCGTTTCTTCTCGAGCTCCATCCAGTCGGACGTCGTCGCCCGCTGGTTCTTGCGGGCCGTGACGGAGCCGGCCAGCTGCACGGCCCCGCCATAGAGCAGCAGCTTCTCGGTCAGCGTCGTCTTGCCGGCGTCGGGATGCGAGATGATCGCAAAGGTCCGGCGTCGCGCGATTTCTTCCTGGATCGTCACGGGCGGTCAGGGTCGCAAACAGTGGGCGCCAACGCAAACCGGCGGCCTAGGGACTGCGGAGTTCCTCGGATGAGGTTTCGAGCGGCGGGGTTTCGGCCCTGGGAGGGGTTAGACGAGTTCCACGATCATCTCGATCTCGACCGCAATGTTGCCGGGGAGAGGTCCCATGCCGACGGCGCTCCGGGCGCCGATGCCGTTGTCCGGACCCCAGACCTCGGCAAAGAGTTCGCTGCAGCCGTTGATGACCTTGGGATGGTCGTAGAAGTCGGGCGCCGAATTGACCATGCCGAGCAGCTTGACCACCCGCTTCACGCGGTCGAGGGACCCGAGCTCCTCCCGGAGGGTCGACAGCAGTGCGAGGCCCACCTGCCGGGCGGCCAGCTTGCCGGCGTCGAGGTCGAGGTCGCGTCCCACCACACCCGCGATCAGGGTTCCGTCGGTGCGCACGGGGCCGTGGCCGGAGACGTAGGCGATGTTGCCGACGATCACGAGGGGCTTGTACACGGCGACGGGTTTCGGGGCCTTGGGAAGGGTGAGGTTGAGTTGGGCGATACGGTTCTCGGCGCTCATGGTGTCGGGAAGCCTAGGTGGAACCTGGATCGGTTTGAACCCTGACCTTTCCTCTTTTGCAGTCGTCGGGCAGGCTCCCGCCCTGCATGGAATACGAAGCGGTCATCGGTCTGGAGACGCATGTCCAGCTCAAGACCCGATCCAAGATGTGGTGCGGCTGTCCCAATGAGTTCGGGGCGCCGCCGAACACCAACGTCTGCCCGGTCTGCCTCGGCATGCCCGGGGTGTTGCCCGTGGCCAACGAGGAGGCCCTGCGGTTGACCGTCCTCACCGGCTACCTCCTGAACTGCGAGATCCCGCGCTTCGCGAAGTTCGACCGGAAGAACTACTTCTACCCGGATTCCGCCAAGAACTACCAGTTGACCCAATACGATCGTCCCAGCACGGCCAATGGCTGGGTGGAATTCGAGTTCGACGGGGCCCCAACAGGCGTCGAGCGGGTCCGGATTACCCGGGCGCACCTGGAGGAGGACGTCGGCAAGAACAACCATTTCGACCGCCACAGCGGCGTGGATTTCAACCGGGCCGGCGTGCCCCTGCTCGAGATCGTTTCGGAGCCCGATCTCCGCGGTCCCGACATGGCCTACGCCTACCTCAAGGCCCTGACGGACATCCTGGCCCGGGCGAACATCAGCGACTGCGACCTCGAGAAGGGAATGGTGAGGTGCGACGTCAATGTCTCGGTCCGTCCGCGGGGATCGGAGAAGCTCGGGGCGAAGATCGAGATCAAGAACATGAACTCGTTCTCGGGTGTGCGACGTGCCCTCGAGTACGAGATCCCGCGTCAGATCGAGGCCGTGAAGCGGGGCGAGTCGTTGCGTCAGGAGACCCGTCGTTGGGATGACGTCGCAGGGATCACGGAGCCGATGCGGTCGAAGGAGGACGCCCACGACTATCGGTATTTCCCGGAGCCCGATCTGATGCCGTTCGCCCCGACGGACGAGTGGCTGGCCGAGGTCCGGTCGAGGGTTCCTGAGCTGCCTCGGGCCCGGAAGCTGCGACTCATGCGGGACTTCGGACTCCCCGATGGCGACGCCGAGGTGCTGACCGACAACCTGCCGCTGGGACAGTTCTTCGAGGCGGCGGCGGCGGGCTACCGCCATCCGAAGGCGGTCACCAACTGGGTCATCAACAATCTTCCCGCCCAGCTGGCGGAGACATCGACGGATCTCGGGGAACTCAAATTCCCGGCAACCGCTTTGCGCGACCTCGTGGACCTGGTGGAGTCCGGGAAGATCAGCTCGAAGATCGCGCAGGAGGTGTTTGCCGAGATGTTTGCCAGCGGGACGGCCCCGGCGGCGATCGTGGAGCAGAAGGGATTGGCTCAGGTGAGCGACACCGGGGCGATCGAGGCCTTGGCCGCGCAGGTGATCGCGGCGAATCCGGGTCCGGCGGCCGACTTCAAGGCCGGCAAGGTGGCCGCATTGAACTTCCTCAAGGGCCAGGTCATGAAGCTCTCCAAGGGCAAGGCCAACCCCGCCATGGCGGGCGAGGTGCTGGAGCGGTTGCTGAAGACGTAGGCCTGGGGGGAAGCTGAGAGTTGAGTGCTGACACTCAGCGCTCAGCTCTCACCTCTCAACTTCCTGGCACCTTCCTCCGGGAAACGGTTCCGGATCATGGCCTTCACGGCTTCGACCTGGGCCGGTGGGACCAGGTCCCGGTCTGCCCGACGCTGCAGCGCCTCGAGCAGTTCCATCCAGTCCGACAAGGGCGGTTGCTCGAGTGGGGTCCACTCGATGTCGCGACCGCGCCGCTTGGGTCGCTCGAAGAATTCCCATTCCCCGCCGAACCGATGGGCGAAGACGTGACGCGTCTGCCCATCCTCACCCTCTGTCGTCCATCCGATTTCCTGCTTGGCTCCCATGGTCAGGTCCTGTGTTGGTTCACTCGGGCAGATCGACCGCCGCCACCGCCATCGCAGCGATGCCCTCTTCGCGTCCGATGAAGCCGAGGCGCTCGTTCGTGGTGGCCTTGATGCCCACCTTCTCACGGGGGATTCCAAGCGCGGCCGCGAGGTGATCCTTCATCGCCGAGAGGTGCGGATAGATCTTCGGACGCTCGGCGGCGAGCGAGGCGTCGATGTTCACGATGCGCCCCCCCTTCGCCCGAACCCGGCGGGCCGCCTCCTCGAGGAAGATCCGACTGGGGGCGTTCTTCCAGGTCGGATCGGTGTTGGGGAACAGATGGCCGATGTCCACCTCACCCACCGCGCCCAACAACGCGTCGGTGATCGCATGGATCAGGGCATCGGCGTCGGAATGCCCGTCCAACCCCTTCGTGTGCGGGATCTCCACCCCGCCCAGGACGAGTCTCCGACCCTCCACCAGCGGATGGACATCGTAGCCAATGCCGACTTGAACCATGCGGCGAGGCTATCGACCTCAGGGATCCTCGGCAACGCAGCAGGTGGTCCTGCCCGGGATGCCGCACGCCTGCTTGCGAAGCGATCATCCCAAGGTTACTTCCCGGTCTGCATATGAACGAAACAACCGTCCTCCGAGTGGGCCAGCAGGTCCCCGACTTCACCCTGGAAACCTACGACCCTGCATCGGGTCAATTCAGCCAGCTTTCCCTGGCCGAGCAGAAGGCGGCTGGACGTTGGACCGTGCTCGTGTTCTACCCGGCGGATTTCACCTTTGTCTGCCCGACCGAGCTCGCCGACCTCGGTGAGAAATACGAGGCGCTGAAGGCCCTCGGTGCCACCGTGGCGGGTGTTTCGACCGACACCAAGTACGCCCATCTCGCCTGGAGGAACTCCGAGCGGCTCCTTTCCAACGTCCGCTACCCCCTCGCAGCGGACCCGACCGGAACCGTCAGCCGGCTGTTCGGTGTCTACGACCCGGGATCCGGACTCGCCCTCCGCGGGACGTTCATCATCAACCCGGCCGGGGTGCTGGTGGGCTCCGAGGTCAACTTCTACAACGTGGGGCGTGATGCCGGGGAGCTGCTGAGGAAGATGGAAGCCAACGCCTACCTCATCAAACACCCTGCCGAGGCCTGCCCTGCCAAGTGGAAGCCCGGCGCCAAGACCCTCGCGCCGAATGAGAAGATGGTCGGCAAGGTGTTCGAGGCCCTGAACGGTTGAGGTCTTCGATGGGGACGCAGACCGCGCTGCGTCCCCATCCTCTCGATCGTCTGCGGACGAGTCGCCGCCCCGGAGTCGCTCCCGGTATCATTCTCGTGTTGGAATCCTGTCCCGGATGGCCAGAATTCGGGACGCGGTTCCCTTGAGGGCCAGTACCACTCCATGACCGGCCCGATTGAACACTTCTTTGGCGGGGAACCCGATTTAGTCCATCGGTTCGTCAAAACGGCGTCTGCTGTTGGACTGCGGTATGTTCTGGTCGCGGGGTTGGCTTGGATTCTTGCCTACCGCCTGTTCCGCACCCGATGGGCCTACCGCAAGATCCTCCCTCGTTTTCCAGAGGCGTCTGAGGTCCGACGTGAGCTGCTGTATTCCTTCGTCGCCATCCTCCTGTTTGGCCTCATCGCTGCGGCAACGATCTCAGCCGCACGGCGAGGCTGGACCCGGATGTATTTCGAGGTTTCCGACCATGGCTGGGGATGGTTCGTGGTGAGCATCGTCCTGGCGCTTCTTGTCCATGACACCTACTTCTACTGGACCCACCGGTTAATGCACCTTCCGCGGCTGTTCCCGCTGTTCCATCGAATCCACCACCTTTCCAACAACCCGTCGCCCTGGGCCGCGTATTCCTTTGCGCCGGCTGAGGCGGTGCTTCAAGCGGGAATCTTCCCGTTGATGGTGATGATCCTGCCCATCCACCCGTTGGCGTTTGTCCTTTTTACGCTCTGGCAGATCCTCTTCAACGTTGTGGGGCATACAGGGTTTGAGTTCCACCCGAGGTGGCTGATGAAGACCCCGCTTTGGTTCCTCCTGAACACCCCGACCAACCACGTCATGCATCACGAGACGATGCGCGGGAACTATGGCCTGTACTTCAACTTCTGGGACCGCCTGATGGGGACAAGCCATCCGGACTACGAATCCCGTTTCCGTGAGGTGACCTCGCGGACCGCACCCCCCGTATGATCGAGTCCCGACCCTTCCGCGCCGGGGTCACGATTCCCGGTCGATGTGAAAGTGGTGGAGGACGCGCCGGAAGAGTGGCGACACCATGATTCCGGCGGCTGTGACGAACACGACGCCGGAGAACAAGGCGTAGGCGGACGCGAAGAGCTTGGCGGTATCCGTCGTCAATATCGCCACAGGACCCATCCCCGTGAGGATCATCGAGGCATTGTAAAGGGCGTCGATCCAACTGAGCTGGGCGAGGTAATGGTAGCCCAGGGTGCCCACGCCGAGTGAGGAGAGGATCAGGGTCATGGAGGCCCCCAAGGCCCTTAACAGCCAAATCCCGAGGATGTGATGTGGAACCTTCTTCCCGGGATGAAGACGGTGGTTCATGACCTTGAGCATGTACGGAGACCCCGCTGAGACCAAAGCGGTCGCGCGTCGGATTCTGATGTTCCCCAACCGCTGGGGTTCGGCGATTCCGTTACTCGGAACCCAGCACTCCGCCCGGGACACCAGGCTTCTGCGGCTGTTGGGCCTCGATTTGGACATCCAGCTCGGCATGACCGTCGATCTCGAAGTGTTCGACTTCGATCAGGAGGTTCCGATCCCCGGGAGATTCGAAGGTGGCCTCGTTCCGTTCGGGTCCGTGCCACGTCCAGTTCTCGATGACGACCT
>JBDLQQ010000448.1:0-12469 GCA_039800465.1 Verrucomicrobiota bacterium | reverse complement strand
AGCAGGAGGGCTGCGATGGCGAACCCGATAGCCGGGGAGATCAGCAGCCCCAGCATCACCTCCCGGGCCTTCGACCAGTTGACGCCATCCGTCACCGAATGGGTTGTCCCCATCAGGGAGTTGGCGATGCCAACGCCGACGATGGATCCGATCAGGGTGTGGGAGCTCGATGCGGGGAGACCGAGCCACCAGGTGCCGAGGTTCCAGACGATCGCCGACACGAGGATGGAGAAGACCATCGCAAACCCGGCGGTGCTCCCCACGTTGAGGACCAGTTCCACAGGGAGGAGGGAGACAATCCCGAAGGCGACCGCTCCGGAGGAGGTGAGCACGCCGATCAGGTTCCAGATGCCCGACCAGACCACGGCCGGCGTGGGTTTCAGGGTGTTGGTGTAGATCACGGTCGCGACCGCGTTGGCGGTGTCGTGAAACCCGTTCACGAACTCGAACCCGAGGGCCAGGGCGACGGCGATCGCGAGAAGCACCAGCGTGAGGAGACCCGGATCGGTCGTGGCGGCAAGAAGCAGATCCATGGGGCGTTCTAACCCCATGTCACATCGGACGGCAATCCGTGTGACGTCACGATTTCAGCAAGACCATCCCAGGGCTGTCCTTCGGTGGGTGTTGTCGCAGAACGAATCTCGATGAATCGGTCCCCGACATTGACCCGTGGGGTGAGCGGTCGATAGCGTCTGCGCCCATGCTCCCCCGGGTTGAACAACTTCCTGAGTTCCAGATGGATGCCGCATTGCGGAGTCCTGCACCGCTCCGAAGAACCTTGCGCTGGGCCTCGGTGGCCGCGGCAGTGGGGTTGATCGCGGCCTTGGCAGGTGTCACCGCCTCCGCCGTGACGTTGCCGGCCCCGATGGGTCCCGGGGTGGATCCCGGCGAGATCCTCCTCGGTGAACTCCACTGCACGGCCTGTCATGCAGCGCCCGCCCCGGTGACGCAGCGTCTGGGATCTGGCGGAGCCCCGCGTCTGGGTTCCGACGGCCTGCGTCTGGCACCCCAGGGCCTCGTGACGTGGCTCGCGAACCCGTCGGGCATGAAGCCCGGCACGTCGATGCCCCACGCGCTGCACGGTCTTTCAGCCGATCGACAGAAGGAAGCCGCCGAGGCGCTGGCCCAGTATCTGGTGTCCATCCAGCCCGCCGGGGAGGCATCGGGTGTGAGTGCGGATCCAGCCCGTGCCGAGAAGGGACGCATCCTCTACCACACCATCGGCTGTGTGGCCTGCCATGCGCCGTTCGAGGCCCTCGAGTCGGGTGCGGACACCCTGCGGAAGGCCCAGGAGAACGCCGTGCCGCTGGGTGATCTCTCCCGGAAATACCCAGCGGGCGAACTGGTCCGGTTCCTCCGCAATCCGGTCGCCCACCGCGCCGGAGGACGGATGCCCGACCTCGGGCTTTCCGAATCCGAGGCGATCGACATCGCCACCTACCTGCTGCGGGATCAGATGGCCGCCGCCGCCACCGCCGCGGTCGCCCCGGTGCCCGGTCTCAAGTGGGAATTCGTCCAGGGAAACTTCAGCCGTTGCCGTCAGCTCGCCGAGGCCACGCCGACCGCCTCTGGCGTCACCGACCAGATCACGACCTCGGTCGTGAAGGGCGACTCCAACTTCGGTCTCCGCTTCCGGGGGATGATCGCGATCCCCGCGTCGGGTGACTACGAGTTCTGGCTCAACTCCGATGACGGCTCCCAGCTGTGGATCGATGGGAAGGTCGTGGTCGACAATGACAACACCCACGCGCCCCAGACGAAGCAGGGCAAGGTGCGTCTCGAGGCCGGCCGTCATCCCTTCGAGTTCCTGTTCTTCCAGGGGGGAGGGGGTTACGAGCTGACGGTGCAGTGGGAGGGGCCCGGTCAGAAGCGGGGTCCGATCCCGTCGTCGGTCTTCACCCATGAAGCCCGTCCGCTGGTGCCGGTGGGCTCCGGTCCCTGGGTTGCCGACGCCTCGAAGATCGCCCAGGGCAAGGAGTGGTTCGGCAAACTCGGCTGCAGTTCCTGTCACGCCGGCACCGATGTCGCCCCCCGTCCCGCGCGTCCGCTGCTCGAGCTGGCCTCCCGGTCGAGCAAGGGCTGTCTGGCGGACGCGCCATCCGCGAATGCCCCGCGGTTCGACCTCACCCCGGCCCAGCGCCAGGCGCTGCGCACGACGGTGGCCAAGGTGGCCGATCTCCAGAAGTCCCGTCCCGCGGCAGTGGAGGTCGCTGCGACCCTCACCCAGTTGAACTGCTACGCCTGTCATGCCCGGGACGGCATCGGCGGTCCGAATGCGTCGGGCCATGGCGACTGGTTCAAGGTGGTGGGCGAGGCGGATCTGGGTGACGAAGGTCGGATCCCGCCGCTGCTGAATGCGGTCGGGGCCAAGCTGAAGACCGAATGGCTCTCGAAGGTCCTGCACGAGGGGGTGAAGGTCCGACCCTACATGGCCACCCGGATGCCCCGGTTCGGGGATGCCAATGCGAAGCATCTGCACGCAGCACTGCTCGCGGCCGATCGTTCCCAGGGTCTGGCCCCGGCCCCGGCCGTCACGGACCGCGATGTGAAGCTCGGATGGAAGCTGGTCGGACGCGACGGACTCAGCTGCATCGCCTGTCACACCTTTACCACCTACGGGTCGATGGGCATCCCGGCGCTGGCGCTGGACACCATGGGATCCCGGTTGGAGTGGGACTGGTTCCGCCGCTACCTCCCCGATCCGGCAGCGCTGCGTCCGGGGACCCGGATGCCGACGTTCTGGCCCGAGGGTCATGCCGTGAACCGGGACATCCTGGGGGGCGACACCGACGCCCAGATCCGGGCCATCTGGGCCTATCTCTCGGGAGGCGCCAAAGCTGAGGTGCCCGCGGGACTGGTCCGGGGTCGCCGCGAGCTGGTCGCCCATCATGAGCCGGAAATCTACCGGAACTTCATCGATGGCGTCGGTAGCCGGGCGATTGGTGTCGGCTACCCGCAGCACGCCAACCTGGCATTCGATGCCGAGCAGCTGCGTCTGGCCATGATTTGGCAGGGCAGCTTCATCGACACCGCCCGGCACAGCACGGACCGGGGTGTCGGGTTCGAGCCGCCCCTCGGGGACCACCGGGTGAGCCTGCCCAAGGGACCGGCCTTTGCACCGCTCGCCACGGCGAATGCGCCCTGGCCGGAGACGGTTTCCCAGAAGTTCCGCGGGTACCGGTTCGATGCCGCGCGGCAGCCGATCTTCCTCTACTCGATCGGTGGGGTGAGGGTCGCGGATGCCTTCGTGCCCAAGCCCGGGGAGCTCGACATGACCTTCGTCCGCACCCTCACCGTCGAGGGCAGCGCCTCGCAGCCCCTGTGGTTCCGGGCTGCGAAGGGGAAGATCTCGCGCAAACCCGATGGGGGCTTCCTGGTGGACGATGTGCTGACGCTCCGGTTCCGCGGCGGTGACGCCGAGGTGGTCGGGGATGAATTGCGGGTCCGGGTTCCGGTCCCCGGCGTGGTGGTGGAGGAACTCAACTGGTGAAAGGGACACTCATGAACATGGATTCAATGCTGGGTTGGCTGAAGCGGACGCTGCTCGGGGGAGTGGCGCTGGGACTCGTGGCCGGTGCCGTGGCATCGCCCCAGTCGGATCGCGAGGCGGAGTACTATCCCCTCACGACCTTCCCGATCCCCGAGGGCATCGTGCTCGAGGCGGGGGCGATCCAGCTCCTGCCCGGACAGCGCCTCGCGGTGTCCACCCGTCTGGGCGACATCTACCTCGTCGATGGCACCTTCGGGTCGCCCGACTCGGTGAAGTTCAAGCGGTTCGCCTCGGGGCTCCACGAGGTGCTGGGGCTCTGGAGCAAGGGGGACGGCTGGATCTATGCCACGCAGCGGGGCGAGGTGACCCGGCTCAGGGACACGGATGGTGACGACCAGGCGGATGTCATCGAGACCGTGGCGGACGGCTGGGGGATCAATGGCGACTACCACGAGTACGCCTTCGGCTCGAAGCCGGACAAGGACGGCAACATCTGGGTGGTGTTGTGCCTGACGGGTTCGTTCAACAGCGAGAGCCTGTTCCGCGGCTGGGCGCTCCGGGTGACACCCGATGGACAGGTGATCCCGACGACCAGCGGACTGCGGTCTCCGGGTGGGGTCGGGACCAACCACCTCGGCGACATGTTCTACACCGACAACCAGGGGCCGTGGAACGGCACGTGCTGGCTGAAGCCGCTCAAGCCGGGCGGGTTCGTCGGCCACCCCGGTGGGTTCCGCTGGTACAACCAGGCGACCAACCTCGGTCCGGTGCCCAAGGAACCGCTGAGCGGCAGCCGCATCGCGGTCGAGCGGACCAAGATCCCCGAGCTCATCCCGCCGGCGATCGCATTCCCGTACAATAAGCTGGGGCAGAGTGCCGCCGGCCTGGCGAACGACTCCACGGGTGGCAAGTTTGGCCCGTTCACCAACCAGTTGTTCGTCGGCGACCAGACCTGGAGCCTCGTGATGCGGGTCTTCCTCGAACAGGTGAATGGTGTCTACCAGGGTGCCTGCTTCCCATTCCGCGAGGGTCTGGCCTCGGGGAGCCTGAGCCTGGAGATGGCCCCGGATGGATCGCTCTTCGTGGGCGGCACCGACCGCGGCTGGGGCGCCCGGGGTGGCAAGCCGTTCTCCCTCGAGCGCCTGCGCTGGAGCGGCAAGACCCCGTTCGAGGTCCACGAGATGCGGGCCCGTCCGGATGGCTTCGAGCTGACCTTCACCGAAAAGGTCGATCCCGCATTCGCGGGGAAGACCGATGCCTACCAGTTCGAGAACTACACCTATATCTACCAGTCCAACTACGGCTCGCCGGAGGTCGACAAGGAGAAGCCTCCGATCGAGTCCGCGACCGTGGCGCCCGATGGCCGGAGTGTCCGCCTCAAGGTGAAGCTCACCCCGGGGCATGTGCATGAGCTCAAGCTCCCCGGCATCCGCTCGGCCGCCGGTTCGCCGCTGCTCCACACCGTCGCCTACTATTGGCTGAACGAGATCCCCAAGGTGGCCGCGCGCTGAACCCGAGGCCCTTTGGATGGGTTCCGCGATGAAGCCTCTTTGGATCAGCGCCATCGTCGTGCTGATCCTGGCGGGTTGCGTCACGAACCCCGATCCGATCTCGCCCCAGTCCATTGCCTGGCATCGATGGCGGGGCCGTCGTTTGGCATCGGTGGGAGGCACCAACGGGTGGAGCACCCTGGTGGGGCTCCAGTGGTTGGAGGAGGGGGCGAACCAGGTGGATCGCCCCGGGAATCCCAGGGGACTGAGTCTCGGGAGCGTGGTCCGCGAGGGGAAGGAGGCACGGTTTGACCCCGCTCCCGGAGTGGCGGTGCTTCGAGAGGACGGATCTCCAGCGGCCGGACTCCTGCGGTCGGACGAGGATGGGAAGGCCCAGCCGGATGTGCTGGTCAGCGGGACGCTCCGGTTCTTCCTGATCGCCCGGGGCGAACGCTTGGGCATCCGATTCAAAGATTCCGAGTCGCCGGCACGACGGGCCTTCCGGGGACTGGAGTACTACCCCTACCAGCAGCCGTGGCGGATCGAAGGCCGGTTCGAGCGCTTCCCCGAGCCGCGGCGCGTGGAGATCTTCGATGTCACTGGCAATCGGAAGCTGGAGCCGGTGCTGGGGCGGATCCGGATCGAGGTCGAGGGGCAGACCGTCCACCTGGAGGCATTGTGGGATGAGGAGGATCAGGAGTATTTCATCCTGTTCCGGGATTGGACCTCGGGGAGGACGACGTACGGCTCGGGGCGCTTCCTGCACGTGGCGAAGGAGGATGCCGAGGGACGGGTGGTGGTGGACTTCAACTACGCCTACACCCCTCCGTGTGCCTTCACGGCGTTTGCGACCTGCCCGATCCCCCCGCGTTCCCAGTGGCTGCCGTTCGCTGTGCCAGCCGGGGAACGGATGGATTCGGAAGCGCACTGAAGGCGGGGGGAGTGGCTGAGAGTTGAGTGCCAAGAGGCCATTTTGATCGATCGCCGTCCAGGACGGCACCCTCTTCCCCGGATATGCCCTCCCCAGCCAACACCTCGCAATCCCGTGTGCCCTGAGCCCGGACGATGGCGATCCACGAGAGGATCGAAAAGGTCGACAGGAGGGTCAGGTGGAGGGGGGGCCACGCCCTGCGTGCCCTGGTGCTGGTCCGGTTTGCGGACTGGCAGCCGTCATGGAACCGCCACATCGAGTCGGTGACGGATGCCTCGCAGCTTCAGCAGTGGATCCGCCTGGCGGGGACGCTCGATTCAGGCGAGGCGTTCCTCAGGGCGATTGGGGAGCTGAGCGTCGGGAGCCGACTGGCCTAGGCGATCCGCTGGAGCACCCTCCGGATCGAGTCGAGTCCCTCCGCGAGCTGGTCCTGAGGCAGGTTCAGGGCCGGGAGGAGCCGGACCACCTGGTTTCCGGAGGGGATGGTCAGCACCCCGGTCTCCTGGAGCTGATGCACCATCTGGAGGCTTGCGGGCTTGTCGCTCCTGGCGAAGCCGGGGATCTGATCGCGCGGTTGGAGTTCCAGTCCCTGCATGAAGCCGATGCCGCGGACCCCCTTCACCACCCCGGGGAAGGCTGATGTGAGCTTGCCCAGCTCGGTGGTCAGCCAGGATCCAACCGTGCGGACGTGGTCGGCCAGGCCGTCGCGGTCGATGATCTCGAGGATCTTCAGCGCCACGGCACAGGCGAGGGGCGTGCCGCCAAACGTGGTTCCATGGGTGCCGGGTCCGAGGAGGTCGGCGAGGTCGACCCCATGGGCCTTCTGGCGCACCCAGAAGGCGCCGATCGGGAACCCGCCGCCGAGCGACTTGGCCATCGAGAGGGCGTCGGGCAGGAACGACTCGGCCCCCGGGATGCCTTCGAGCAGGCGCTGGAAGCTCTGGAACCGGCCGGTCCGGAAGTGCCCGCATTGGACGCCGTCCATCATCAGGAGCATCCGCTTCTCGTCGCAGAGCCGGCGGAGTCCCAGGAGGTATTCAGTCGTGGCCGGGGTCAGGCCCCCTTCGCCCTGCACGCCTTCGATGAGGATGGCCACGGTGGCTGGGGACAGGGCGTTCCGGGCGGCCTCGAGATCGTTGAAGGGGATGTGGCGGAACCCGCTCACGGCGGGCTCGAAGCCCTTCTTCACCTTCTCCTGTCCGGTGGCGGCGATGCTGGCCAGGGTCCGTCCATGGAAGGAGTTCGTGGCGGTGAGGATCTCGAACCGTCCCTCGTCGTGGCCGAATTTCCGGGCGAGCTTGTAGAGTCCCTCGTTGGATTCCGCACCGGAATTGGCGAAGAACACCTTGCCCGGGGCGAGGCGGGTCACGATCTGCTCCGCCAGACGTCCCTGCGGTTCGTGGTGGTAGAGGTTGGAGACGTGCAGGAGTCGGCGGGACTGCGTGGCGAGCGCCTCCGCCAGCTCCGGATGCGCGTGGCCCAGCGAGCAGACTGCGATGCCGCCACCGAGGTCCAGATACCGACGGCCATCGACGTCCCAGAGGTGGCTGCCGGCACCGCGGTCGAGGACCAGGTCGAAACGCCCGTAGCTGGGGACGACATACTTCTGGAACAGGCCGCGGATGTCGGCTGACCGGGACGGATTCGCGGTCGGGGCGGCGGGGGCAGGGGAGTCCTTCATCACTCTTGGGGTGCCGAGTAAACAGGAACGGACACGAACGTTGAGTCTTTTCTGTGCCGAGCCGCGTTCCTGCAGGGCTTGGGTCGGCAGGACAGGCGGTGAGGTGGCGACGGATGCTCGACACCCGGGAGAGGAATCCCATTAATCGGCCCATGAAAGTGCTCCTCCTGAACGGTCCCAACCTGAACCTCCTGGGGACCCGTCAGCCCGAGGTCTACGGACGGGCCACGCTGGCCGACATCGAGGCGGCGTTCCGGGACCGGGCCCGGCACCTGGGGGTCGAGGTGGACTGTCGGCAGTCGAACCACGAGGGGGAGCTGATCGACTGGCTCCACGAGTCGCGGTCGACCTTTGGCGGTGTGGTGTTGAACGCTGGGGCCTTCACCCACACCAGCATCGCCCTCCGGGACGCGATCTCGTCCATCGGCATTCCGGTGGTGGAGGTCCACCTCTCCAACATCCATGCCCGGGAAGAGTTCCGACACCACTCGGTCCTCGCCGCCGTCTGTCGGGGTCAGATCGCCGGTTTTGGCGTCACCTCGTATCTTCTCGGCTTGGAAGCACTTGTTAACGTTACAGCCAGGTCGTGATGGGTGTTTTGCGGTCCCGGACGGGGCCTGCGGTGCGGGGTTGACATGATCCTTGACCGGTAACGGGGTCTTCACACAGCATCCGGCCGCCGTGACGGAGCCGGAGCAGACCCACGCGCTGGAGCTGCTCCGTTTCGTTTAGAGGTTCGAACCAAAACCAACTCCAACCCGGGACAAGACGTGGATCTCAAGGAGATCAAGGCCATCATCGATCTGATGAAGAAGAACTCCCTCTCGGAGTTCGAACTCGAGGAGAAAGAATTCAAGATCAAGCTGAAGAGGCCGATCGGAGGCGGGGTGCCGATGGTGACTCCCGTCGACGATCCGGAGCTCACGGCCTTCACCCAACTGGCCCGTCCTGCGGCCGGTCCGGCTGCCTCGGCCCCCGCCGCAGGGGCTGGGGCTTCTTCGGGGGACCTGGACATCAAGTCCCCCATGATCGGGACCTTCTACCGGTCCCCGTCGCCAGACTCCGCCTCGTATGTGGAGATCGGTACCGAGGTGGGACCCGACACCGTGGTCTGCATCATCGAAGCCATGAAGGTGATGAACGAGATCAAGGCCGAGACCCGCGGCATCATCACCTCGATCCTGTCCGACAACGCCAAGCCGGTGGAATTCGGCCAGCCCCTGTTCAAGGTGCGTCCGCTCTGAGCGGGCCGCTGTTGGTCGCTGTCCGGTGAAACGCCGGTGGCGGAACGCTTCTTACTGCCCGAGATCCTCCTTCGAAACGCCCTATGTTCGAGAAAGTCCTGGTCGCCAATCGCGGCGAGATCGCCATGCGGATCATCCGCGCCTGCCGCGAGTTGAACGTCAAGACGGTCGCGGTCTACTCCAAGGCGGACGCCAATTCCATGCATGTGCAGGTGGCCGACGAGGCGATCTGCATCGGGGACGGACCCAGCACCGACAGCTACCTGCGCATCGACCGCATCATCTCCGCGGCTGAGATCGCGGACGTCGACGCGATCCATCCCGGGTATGGGTTCCTGAGCGAGAACGCCCACTTCGCCGACGTCTGCGAGAGCTGCAACATCCGGTTCATAGGACCCCGTTCCGCGGCGATGAACGCGCTGCACGACAAGGCCTCCAGCCGGGTCCTCGCCCGCAAGGCCGGTGTCCCGACGCCCCCGGGCTCCGATGGCCTCATCGAGACCGAGCAGGATGCCCTGACGATCGCTCGCAAGATCGGATACCCCGTCATGATCAAGGCCGTGGCCGGCGGCGGGGGACGCGGCATGCGGGTGGCCCACAATGACGTGGCGCTGGTGAAGGGGTACCACACCGCCCGGACCGAGGCGGAGAAGGCCTTCGGGAACAGCGGGGTCTACATCGAGAAGTTCATCGAGAACCCCCACCACATCGAGTTCCAGATCCTCGGCGACACCAAGGGCAACATCATCCACCTCGGGGAACGCGACTGCTCGATCCAGCGCCGCACCCCGAAGCTGATCGAGGAGACGCCGTCGCCGCTGCTCGACAAGAAGGAGTTCAAGGGCCTCCGCGCCAAGATGGCCAAGGCCGCGCTGCGCATCGCGGAGACCGCCGGCTACACCAATGCAGGCACGGTGGAGTTCATCGCCGACGACTCCGGCAATTTCTACTTCCTCGAGGTCAACAAACGCGTCCAGGTCGAGCATCCCATCACCGAGGAGGTGACCGGGATCGACATCGTGAAGGAGCAGATCGCCATCGCCCTCGGCGAGAAGCTCCGCATCTCCCAGGGGGATGTCCGCTTCCAGGGCCACGCCATGGAATGCCGCATCAATGCGGAGGATCCCTTTGGCGACTTCCGGCCGTGTCCGGGTCGGATCGAGATGTACTACGCCCCGGGTGGAGGCGGTGTCCGGATCGATTCCCATGCCTACGCCGGGTACACGATCCCGCCCTACTACGATTCCATGATCGGCAAGCTGATCACCGTGGGCCGGGACCGTGCCGAGGCCATGAACCGCATGAGCCGGGCCCTGTCCGAGTACATGATCACCGGGGTCAAGACCACGATCCCCTTCGAGCAGGCGATCCTCCAGGACCCCGATTTCCGCCGCGGTAACTACACGACCAATTTCGTCGAGCGGATCCTCAGCGGCGCGAAGTTCGAGATGATCCAAGAGAAGGCGTGAGGGGAGTTGAGAGCTCTCAACTCTCGACGCTCAACTCTCAACTTCTTCAGGCCTCCCTCGGCGTCTCCGTGTCTCCGTGTGCCTTCCCTTCCCGTTCGCCGGATCCACTGCGTGAACCGGAACCCCGTTCCTGAATTTCCGGTTGGCAACCTGCCGGTTCGGGTCGAAACAGGGGCTGTCCAATGCTCACGACACTCCGGATCCGCAACCTCGCCCTCGTGGCGGAACTGACCCTGGATCTCGCCCCGGGCCTCAATGTGCTCACGGGGGAGACCGGTGCGGGCAAGTCCGTGATCCTCGGCGCCCTCGGTCTGGTGCTGGGGCAGCGGGCTGATCGGACCCTCATCCGCTCCGGCGCCGACGCCTGCACGGTCGAGGCCGTGTTCGAGGTCGAGCACCGGGGCAGGACCCTGCCGGATCCCGACCTGCTCGCCCGCCATGGCATCGAACCCTGCGAGGGAGGCCAGCTCATCCTGAAACGGACCTTCACGGCGGCAGGTGCGAACCGCCAGTTCGTCAACGGTTCCCCGACCAGCCTGGCCACTCTTGCCGAGATCGCCGGCGACCTGGTCGACCTCCATGGACCCCACGACCACCAGTCGCTCCTGAAACCCTCCCGCCAGCTGGCGGTCCTCGACGCCTTCGGTGGACTGGGTTCTGTCCGGTCGGTGTTCGAGAAGGCTTTCCGGGCCCGTGAGGAAATCCTGGCCGCCCGGAAGGCACTCGTCGTGGACGAACAGGCGTATGCCCGTCAGCTCGACCTGCTCCGGTTCCAGGTCCGCGAGATCGAGGCGGCGCGGCTCACGGACGAAGACGAGGCGCTCGAGGCGGAGCACCATCGGGCCGCCAACTCCGCCCGGTTGATCGATCTGTCCCGGGGAGCGCTCGAGTTGTTGTCCGAGCAGGACGATGCGGTCCTGACCCGGTTCGGGTCCCTGGGGCGGGTGCTGCAGGATCTCCAGAGGCTGGATCCCGGTGTGGAATCCCTCGTGGCCCTCCATGGCCAAACCCTGGCGCTGCTCCAGGAACTCCAGCTCGGTCTTTCGAGGTATGGCGATTCGGTCGACATCGATGCCGAGCGGCTCGCCTTCCTCGAGGAGCGCCTGAACCTCCTCCAGTCCCTGAAGCGCAAGTATGGTCAGACCCTCGCGGATGTCGGCTCGTTCGGGGTTGAGGCGCGTCGCCGACTCGAGCAGCTCGAGGGCCGGGATGCCGAGCTGGTCCGTCTCGATGCGGCGCTCCAACGTTCGGACGAGGATCTCCGCAGGGCGGGGGATGAACTGACCGCAGCCCGTCGCAAGCTGGTCGCGAAGCTGTCGAAGGCGGCGGGCAAGGAGTTGGCCGCACTCGGGTTCCGGCAGAGCCAGCTCGAGGTCGGACTCTCGAGGCTCGAGACCCCGTCACCCAGCGGTTTCGACGCGTGTGAATTCCAGTTCGCCCCGAACCCCGGAGAACCGGCCCGCCCTCTCCGCGCCATCGCCTCGAGCGGTGAGCTCGCACGGGTGATGCTGGCGCTCAAGACCGTGTTGGCCCGGGAGGACGAGGTCCCGGTGCTGGTCTTCGACGAGGTCGACGCCAACGTGGGGGGCGAGACGGCGTCGGCTGTCGGTGTGAAGCTCCGTCAGATCGCCGAGCAGCATCAGGTGCTGTGCATTACCCATCTCGCCCCGGTCGCCGCCGCCGGGCATGTCCACTACCGCGTCACCAAGGAGGTCCAAGACGGCCGCACGGAGTCTTCCGTGACCAGGCTGGACCGATCGGAGCGGATCGAGGAGGTCGCGCGCATGTTGGGCGGTGCCACAGCTGCCGCTCGACGTCACGCGGAGGAGTTGCTGGGGAAGGGAGTCTAGGGGCGACCAGACCCCTGCTTACCTCGAGGCGCCACCCCAGTGGACGGCCTCGGCTTCCAGAGCGGGGCCGAGGGTTTCGACGAGGTCCGAGCGTCGGGCCTGGATCGCCTCGGGGGACAGGGCACCTCCGGGTGCGAGGTGCTTCCGGGTCCTCGTCTCGAGGAGGCGTATGAACTCCGGCTGGGCGCGGAGCGATTGGAGAAGGGTCGCTGGCGAGAGGCCCGTGTCCACTTCGGGTCCATCGGATCCCGTACCCGATGAGATGCCGAATCCAGGCAGGAACATCCAGGCACCCTGCCGTGGCTCCGTGCGGC
>JBDLQQ010000447.1:0-13991 GCA_039800465.1 Verrucomicrobiota bacterium | reverse complement strand
CAAAAAAAAGACCGCCCTGTTTCCAGGGCGGTCTTGAAGAAGCTTTCGAATCAGCTCTTACGACGAGCCATCACGAAGAGGCCAGCAACACCGAGAGCCGCGAGGGCGACGGTGGAGGGCTCAGGGATGACGCCGCCGCCTTCGAGCTTCAGACCCTTGAAGTCCGAGTTGTTGCCGAAGGTCGCCGGAGGGGTCGTGCCGCCACCGAGGCTGCTGATGACCACGTTGACCGAGCCACGGGAGGTGGCATCAGCATAGGTGGCACCAGTGGTGACGTCCCAAGCGCGGACGACGAGGTTCGCAGTGCCGCCGAGGCCAGCGCCCGGAGCCACGAGACCGTTGATGAAGAACAGACCGTCAAGGGTCAGGGCCACACCGGCGCTGCCATTCGGCGAGAGGCTGGTGCCACCGGAGAGGATCTCAACGCGGCCGTTGGCCTTGGCCAGCGGGTTTCCGTCGAGACCGAGAACAAACGCCTTGGCGGAAGCACCGGCGGGCGTGAAGTTGTTGTTGGCGTTGAACGTACCCTGGGCGTAGGCCGCGGAAACCGCGGCGACCATGCCAAGAGTGGTGAGGAGCAACTTATTCATGGTTGGTTATGTATTCGTGGAGACTAAAAACTGAATCAAGGAGCCGGAGTGAAGGTCTTCGACCAGGTGGCATCGGTCGTGGCGCTCACGACGATACCCTGACCCACCGCGATGTTCGGGGCGCCCGTGAGGTAGCCCACGCCATCGACGTAATCGAAGGAATCATACCCATTGCCGTTCCAGGTCAGAACCGACGAACCGTCGATACCGAGACCGAGGACGGTGTCAGCAGCGCCAGAGAGGGGAATCTTCGAGGCAACGAAGTTATTGCCCTTCTTGATCGCAACCGTCTGGGTGCCCGTGAGCGCCTCGCCAACGAGGGTGACGGAGGAGTCGGCGGTCACAGCAACGAAGACCGCTTCGCCAGGGGCGAGGGTGAAGTCGTCACCGCTGACCACACCGGCGCCGGCAACCGTGTCGGTGGTGTTGAATCCCGAACCGGTCCAACGGAGGACGGAGCAGTCGATCGAGCCGAAGAGGCTGCTGATCTTATTGCCGTCCGTGTTGGTGTTGTTCAGGGGATTGGAGACGAGGTTGTTGCCCTTCTTGAGGGCCAACTTGACGTACCCAACGATGTTGGAGGTGGCCGCCGAGGCCGAGAAGGCCAAGGCCGAGGCCGCCACAGTGAGGGCGAGGAGGTTTTTGTTCATGAGAGACCAAATAGTTTCCGTGTGTGAGAGAACCCTGCCATGCGTGGCGATGGAGCGTCAACGAGTTTTTTAGTTCACAGGAACTCCACCGTGATCGGGGTCACCTGTGGGCCGGTAGAGCCTCGATGAAGCGCTCCAGTTCCGCCATCGTATTATAGTAGTGGGCACTGACCCGGATCCAGTCCCGACCATCCCGGGTATGCCTCAAGGAGACAACGAATCTGCTCTCCTGCAGGATTCTCTGGACCTCAACCGAGGAGCGACCCGGAACTCCGAAGGTGACGAGAGCGCCCTCGTTCGGCCCAGCCGGGGCAGGATTCAAAACCTCCATGCCCCTGCCCTGCAACTGCCCCACAAGCCATCTCCGCTTGGCAATCAGGTCAGCCTCGATCTCCCCAAGTCCCACCTCCTCCAGCAAGGCGAACGCAGCCCGGAGTCCAGCGGCCCCCACCAGGTTCAGGCTGCCCGCCTCATAGCGCCGCGCATCCCGTCTCAGCACCATTTCGTCCTGGGTCACAAAACCCGGGCATTCGACATTATGCCAGCCATGGGCTACCGGCTTCAGAAGATCCTGGACCTCGCGCCGGACGTAGAGGATTCCAGCCCCCAGCGGACCCAGGAGCCACTTGTGACCATCGGCCGCCATGAAGTCGACCTGATCAAGCGGCGTCGGAAATGCCCCCAGTGTCTGAATGGCGTCGAGGCAGAACAGGATGCCACGCGACCGCAGCCATCGTCCCAAGGCCGCCACCTCCAACCGCCATCCCGTGACGAAATGAGCACTCGAGAGGGCCACCAGTCGGGTGTCCTCGTCGACCTGACCCTGCACATCAATTAGCCGAATGCGCCCCAGTTCCCGGATGTTGAGGAATCGGACCTCCACCCCCTGCTCGGCCAAAGCCATCCAAGGGTAGACGTTGGACGGGTAGTCGTCCTGATAGACCACGACATTCTGACCCTTTCTCCAGGGCAGACCCGCGGCGACCTGACTCAAACCAACTGATGTTGAGCCGACCAAAGCGATTTCCCCGGCATCCACCCCAAGACTCCGGGCGATCAACCCTCGGGTTCCTGAGACGTATCCTGCCGGGATCCCGGATTCCTGATCATCGAGCGTCCCTGCGATTGCCCGATGTGCGATCGCCTCCGCGACGCGACGCGGCAGCGGACACACCGCGGCATGCCCCAGGAACACCCGGTCGGCCACCACAGGAAACTCGTGCCGCCGCAGCTCCTCGTTCCCTTGTATTTCAGCGGGCGTCATCGGTAGGGCTGGTGGAGGTCCACCTTCTGGGCTTTGCGCATCCGGATGTTGAGGAACTCCACAGCCACCGAGAACGCCATCGCGAAATAGATGTAGCCCTTGTTGATGTGCTGACCGAATCCCTCGGCGACCAGCATCGTGCCGATCAGGATCAGGAACGACAGCGCCAGCATCTTGATGGTCGGATGCCGATCCACAAACGCGGAGATCTGGTTCACAAAGAGCAGCATGACCAGCATGGCGATCACCACAGCGGCAACCATCACGGGAATCCTGTTCACCATGCCCACCGCAGTGATCACGGAGTCGAGGGAGAAGACGATGTCGAGCAGCAGGATCTGGGTGACCACCGCCGCAAAGGTCGGGGCCATGCGGTCGGTCTTGGCGCCGTCCACCCCCTCCAGCTTCTCATGGATCTCATAGGTGCTCTTCCCGATCAGGAACAGCCCGCCCAGCAGCAGGATCAGGTCCTTGCCGGAGATCGACACGGCAGCTCCAAGGACCGTTGCCTGCCAGAAGGGCGTGTCCAAACGCATCACCCATGACAGCGAGAGCAGAAGGAGGATCCGCGTGATCAATGCCAGACCCAAGCCCATGCGACGCGCCCGGGATTGCTGATCCCTCGGAAGCTTGCCGCTCAGGATCGAGATGAAGATCAGGTTGTCGATGCCAAGAACCACCTCCAACACGGTCAGTGTGAGGAGACTGATCCACAGATTGGGGTCGGATGCGGGAGACATGGCGATGGATCGGGTCAAAAAAAAAAGGCGCCCCTCTCGGGGCGCCTGTTGAGGGAAGAAGAGACTTACTTGGTGGAATCAGCGTCCCACGGGAAGATGAACTCCTGGGTGGAGTCGGTGGCGACACCGGCATCCCGCAGCTGCTCACGAGCGCGGCCCGAGGTCACCTGCTGGACCGAGCCGTCTCCGAGGAGAAGGTTACCGGCGTTCTGGTGCACGTCGCCGCTGTAGCCAGCGGTCGTGTTGACCGTACGGACCGGGGTCCCGGCCGGGGCGGCGATAACGACCTTAATTCCGCGGGTGGAGGGGCCACGGCCGCCGTCAAACTGAGC
The DNA here is from genome assembly GCA_039800465.1 of Verrucomicrobiota bacterium. Taxonomy (GTDB): domain Bacteria; phylum Verrucomicrobiota; class Verrucomicrobiia; order Limisphaerales; family UBA9464; genus UBA9464. Next base: position 10,415 of record JBDLQQ010000447.1, on the reverse strand, counting down.
CGGGTTCGAGCCCACGCCATTGGTCATATTACGATCGCCACCGAGGATCGATTGCGGCTGCTCTTCATTGGCCGTGGTGCCGACGAAGTAGCTCACGCTCTTGTTCGGATCAGTCACAGCATTACCGTTTGAGCGCAGCATCGCAGGCCAGCTGGCGGCCGGCCTCTTCTTGGAGTCCGAGGGGCAGAGGATGATCTTCGGGGTGCTCAGCTCGTTGGAGAGGACCGCGTAGATGGCCCAGACCGGGTTGGCGGTCAGGTTGACAGCGCCCGCGGGGCCGCCGGGGAAGTTGGTGCCACCGGTGGCGGCCACATAATCCGCCGCACCGCCTTCAGCCGTCGGCACATCCCAGGGGAAGCGACCGCTGTTGTCGGTGGCGAAGATACGGTTCGCAAGGCCCACGTTCTTGAGGTTGTTGACGCAGGCAATGCGGTTGGCCTTCGCCTTGGCCTTGGCCAAGGCGGGGAGGAGCATGCCGGCGAGGATCGCGATGATCGCGATCACAACGAGGAGCTCGATCAGCGTGAACGCGCTGAACTTGTGCTGTCGGAGACGATTCATAGGTTTGGTTGTGAGTAGTGGAGTGAAAGTGCCGCGGACACTAGTTATCGCTGCAATTCAGTGTCAACGCCTTTTCCCTGACGAAGCAGCACCAATGCCAGCCCTTGGCAGAACCGGCAGTGAGTCGAATTATCCCAAGTCCTGCAGCCATAACGACCAAAACACCACCTCCACACCTTCCGTGCAGCGTGAGAATCACGCAGATCCGAGTGAGAAACATCCGGGTGGCCGAGACTCATGCCCATGAGAATTCCTCTTGCGATCCGATCCAACCCACCGAGTCGGCCATCAGGTCACCTCTGTAACAACCCAACACGGTCAAGCTACGGCTTCTGAGGCCCGGAACCGGTCTGCCTGTTCTTGGATGGCCGTGCGTCGATCCAGACCGAGTCGGCCGAGATTCCGAACCTGCATGCCCATCCGCGGATTGCCCGCCAGCAGGGCTTCGTGCCGGATCAGGAAATCCCAATAGAGCGTGGTGAACGGACACGCCCGGGGTCCGACGGACTCAGCCGGATCGTAACGGCATCCCCGGCAGTAGTTGGACATCCGGTCGATGTACTTACCCGAGGCGATGTAGGGTTTTGACGCCATCACGCCCCCGTCGGCGTACTGGGACATCCCAAGGCTGTTGGGTAATTCCACCCATTCCACGGCATCGACATACACGGCGAGATACCAGGCGTGGACGTCCTGAGGCCGGACCCCGAGCAGCAGCGAGAACAGGCCGGTGACCATCAGCCTTTGGATGTGGTGCGCGTACCCGAGGTCCAACGTCTGGCGAAGGGTGTCTGCAAGACAGTTCATCCCCGTCTTACCCGTCCAGAACCACGCCGGCAGCGGCTCCCTTGCGTTCAAGGCATTCCGGTCGAGGTAACCCGGCATCGAGGTCCAGTAGATCCCGCGGACATATTCCCGCCAGCCCAGCACCTGCCGGATGAAACCCTCCGCCGAGGCGAGGGACACCTTCCCTGCCTTCCAAGCCTCCTCCGCAGCCTGCACCACCTCCCGGGGATGGAGGAGCTTGAGGTTGAGGGCCACGCTCAACCGCGAGTGATACAGCCACGGCTCCCGGGTCCACATCGCGTCCTGCCATCGCCCAAACTGGGGCAACCGGTGGATCACGAAGTCGCCCAAGGCCTCGAGCGCCTCGGAACGCGTCACCGGCCAGTCGAACCGGTCCAGCGACCCGGGATGCCCGGCGAAACGCCGCTCCACGAGCTCGACCACCTCGCGAGTCAGCGGGCCGACCGGGAAGGATCGCGGTGGCGGCACCGAGACCGGCCCCTCCTTGCCGAACGCCTCCCGGTTCTCGGCATCGAAGTTCCAGGCACCGCCGACAGGTTGATCCCCATCCATCAGAACCCCCAGCCGACGACGCTGTTCCCGGTAGAAGAATTCCATGCGGAGCTGACGGCGCCCCGCGGCATGACGTCGGAACTCCTCGAGGGAACAGAGGAAATGGGTGTCAGAACGAACCTCCAGCGGCACCCCCGAACTCTCCGCCGCCTGGCGGATCTCCTGCCGCACCGACCACTCACCCGGCTCCACCACCACCAATCGTTGGGGGCGCAGCGTGCTCAAGGTCCATGCCAGCTGCCCGGCGAACGTCTCCTCGGGATCCGTCTGAGCCGGTGACGATCCGGCCCCAGACCCGGTCCAGACAGCCCCTTGGGGTAACAATTCGCGGTACAGCACGGTCCATCCCGACTGACGCAACCGGTCCCGGAAATGCCTCATCGCGGCGAGGAACACCGCGATCCTCGGCTTGGAGCTCCACACCTTGGTCGACTCATGGCCAACCTCTGCCATCCAGATCCAGTCCTGAACCGGATCCATGCCCTCCAACGCCTTCGACCGCTCGTCCAACTGGTCTCCAAGGATCAGGACGAGGTTTCTGCAGCGGGATGAGGTCATTCGGGAACGGGATTCAGGACGGTTTGGAAGCAGGAGGGTACGATGAGTCCGGACCTGGGCAACCCGTCGTCGAGACGGTCAGGGTCGAGATGCCCGACAACGCATCATGGGAGGGCCCCCAGGGAATCAGGGCTCGCGCCTGAAGCAGCATTGCCTGCACCCTTGGCCCATGGCCCCGACGCGGATGGACCGTCCAAGGCTCGCCTTCACGCTGATTGAGCTGCTGGTCGTGATCGCGATCATCGCGATCCTGGCCGGCATGCTTCTCCCCTCGCTGGCCAAGGCCAAGGCAAAGGCCCACCAGGCGCGCTGCCTCTCGAATCTCCGCCAACTGGGCATCACCTTCAGCCTGTACACCAGCGACAACCGGGATGCATTCCCCTACTCGGGACGCGACTGGCCCCAGATGGGATTCGTCGACCTGCTCAAGCTCATCAACCCCTACATCAGCACCAATTCCCGCTCCTTCTTCGTCTGCCCCGCTGAAAAGGGGCGTGGGTTCAACATCGAGTGGGCCCTGGCCACCAAGGCCATCACGACCAACGAGCTGCTGTTCCCGTCGTCGTACTACTACTACTTCCAGTTCTACCACACGGACGATGGCTCGGCGATGCGGCTGCGCCGGGTGACCGAGGTCGTGCACCCGACCAAGAAGGCGATCTCGCCCTGTTTCGCCAGCACCAAGGGGAAGTGGAATGACATCCGGAAGGGCACAACCAGCTCGGGCCACGGGACCAAGGGGATGTCCCTGCTGTTCGTGGACGGACACACTGAATACGCTCTCTACGACCGTCTCAACGCGCCGTTCAAGGATGGCAACACACCCATCTACAACCTCGATTGGACCGTGAATGGCCTGAGGGGGGAGGATCTCAAGTGAAGGACTCCGCCTCCTCGTCCTTCAAGCCGTGGGCGCAGCGCATGGCGCGGACCCGGGTGATCGCCGTAGTCACGGTCGACCACCCCGACCTCGCGGAGCGACTCGCCGAATCCCTGCTGGAGGGCGGGGTGGACCTGATGGAACTCACGCTGCGGACTCCATCCGCCCTGGATTGCCTCCGAAGGATCCGGACCCGATTCCCGGAGCTGGGGTTGGGCGCCGGCACCCTCCTCACATCCGACCAGATCTATCAGGCGCAGGACGCCGGAGCCGGGTTTGGGGTCGCGCCGGGGCTCAACCCCCGGGTCGTGGACGCCGCCCGGACTGCAGGACTCCCCTTCGCACCGGGCGTCTTCACGCCGAGCGACATCGAACTCGCCCTCGATCTGGACTGCCCCATCCTCAAGTACTTCCCGGCCGCAACCCATGGCGGGACAGCCCACTTCCGGACCGTGGTGGCTCCCTACCTCCATCGGGGTCTCCAATTCATCCCGCTCGGAGGACTGAACCCCGAAAATGCAGGGGCCTTTCTGGCCGAACGCGGGGTCCTCGCCCTGGGGGGATCGTGGATCGCCTCGGCTGAGCGGATCCGCGCCGGCGACTGGAACGGCATTCGTGATGCCGCCAAAGCCGTGCGCCACCAGGTCCATTGCCTGGAGGATGGAACCCCTCGATGAAACCCATCTTTGCCTTCGGTGAGATCATGGCCCGGATCTCGATGCCCGGTTTCCGCCGCATCTCCCAATCCCTGCCCGGTTCCGTCGACATCGAATTCGCCGGTGCCGAAGCCAACGTATTGACCTCGTTATCAATGCTCGGGGGCGGCACATCCTTCGTGACCGCCTTGCCGATCAACGAGATCGGCAAGGCGTGCCTCACCAACCTGTTGGCGCGCGGTGTCGGCCTGGATCACGTGGTGCATCGCGCCAACAGCCGGTTGGGGCTCTATTTCGTCGAGAAAGGAGCCAACCAGCGGCCCGGGCTGGTGGTCTATGACCGGGACGGCAGCGCCATCGCAACAACCCCATCCGCAGAGTACCGCTGGACGGAAACCCTGGCGCATGCCGGATGGCTGCACCTCACCGGGATCACCCCGGGCCTGTCCGCCCTGGCCGCGGAAGCCAATCTCGAAGCGGCCCGGACCGCATCGCAGATGGGGATACCCGTCTCCTGCGATCTCAACTACCGTTCGAAGCTGTGGCGCTGGGATCCCACCCAGTCACCGGAGGGTCTCGCTGCCCGGGAGATGAACCAGGTTCTGCCCCACATCACGCACCTGATCGCCGGCCGGGAGGACGCCGCGGTGATGCTGGGCATCCGTCCCCGGGTGTCCTCGGCTTCCGGTGATGCGCCAAGTCGTGAGGTGACCCTGGATGTCATCACCCAGCTGGTGGAACGATTCCCCCGGTTGCAGGCCATCGCCATGACACAGCGACAGGGAGTCTCCGCCCACCATCATTTCTGGGGCGGGTGCCTCTACACCGTCGCAACCCGTGAGGACCACTGGGCACCCAAGGATGCCGACGGACGCTACTCACCCTATGAGATCGACCAGATTGTGGACCGGATCGGTGGCGGGGATGCCTTCTCAGCGGGACTGATCTTCGCGTGGCATACACCGGAGCTCGCAGATCCCGGGACGGCGATCCGTTTTGCCACTGCGGCGTCGTGCCTCGCCCATTCCATCGAGGGGGACGCCAACTGGGTGACCCGGCACGAGATCGAGTCCCTGATGGCGGGTTCCACCGGCGGCCGCGTCCGACGGTGACTCGGGCGCAAGAGGGATCGGGAACCGGGACTTCGCACGGAATGGGTCTAGCCCTCTCAACGCGCCAAGGGCGCAGGATGCGGTCCACTTCAGGATGCATGGCGGAGGAATCACCGCCCGCCGGGAACCCCCCAGCAAAATAATGCCCTCTGGATGACTTGGCCTTTCTTTGGAGGCGAAAACTAGCTAATCCTCTTGATCAGTCCCCGACACATCGGCAGTCCCATTTCGTATTCAGAGTCGTCCATCATCCCTGTCTCGCAGATCCAATGGCCTCATCCACCCGCCTCCCGTCACCAAACGCCAGCAACGGCGTTGGCCGCGATCTCATCGCGGGTCTCGTCGTGTTCCTGGTCGCCCTGCCGTTGTGTCTGGGCATAGCCCACGCCTCCGGCGCACCGCTGATCTCGGGACTGATCTCCGGGATCATCGGGGGCCTGGTTGTGGGACTCCTAAGCGGCTCCCACATCAGCGTCTCGGGGCCGGCGGCGGGTCTGGCGGCGATCGTGATGACCCAGATCGCCTCGCTCGGCTCCCTGCAGGCGTTCTTCCTCGCGGTGGCGCTCGCGGGGGGGCTCCAGGTCCTCTTCGGCCTCATGAAGGGCGGCGTCCTCGCGAACTTCTTCCCGTCCAACGTCATCAAGGGCCTGCTGGCAGCCATCGGGGTCCTGCTCATCCTCAAGCAGCTTCCCCATCTGATTGGATACGACGCCGACTACGAGGGCGACATGAGCTTCGAGCAGGAGGATGGGAAGAACACCTTCACGGCCATCTCCACGGCCCTCAAGGCCTTCCTACCCGGGGCGGTGCTCGTGGGTTTCGTATCACTCCTGATCCTGATCGTGTGGGATTCCACTGGCCTCAAGAAGACCCTGTTCCCGGGTCCCTTGGCCGCCGTCCTGGTCGGCACTCTCCTGAGTGAGGCCCTCCAGCGGACGGGGGCAGCGTGGGCGATCGAGGCATCCCATCTGGTCTCCGTGCCGGTGATTGGACAGGGCGGGATGGGCTGGGGCGACCTGGTGAAACTGCCGGACTTCAGCCTGCTGGCAAAGCCCTCCATCTGGATGGCCGGGGTGACGCTGGCGATCGTCGCCTCGCTCGAGACTCTTCTGAACCTGGAGGCGACGGAGAAACTGGATCCAGAGCGCCGCCCATCCCCTCCGAACAGGGAACTGCTCGCCCAAGGCGTCGGCAACGTGCTGGCCGGGCTCATGGGCGGTCTTCCCATGACCTCTGTGATCGTCCGCAGTTCGGTGAACGTGAATGCGGGAGGTCGGACCCGGGTGTCCGCGATCTTCCACGGCTTCCTGCTGCTGGGGAGCGTGCTGCTTCTGCCCGGCGTGTTGAACCGGATCCCGCTGTCGTGCCTCGCCGCGGTGCTGGTCGTGACCGGCTGGAAGCTCGCGAACCCCCGGCTCTTCCGGTCCATGTGGCAGGAGGGGATCCAGCAGTTCCTGCCCTTCTTCGCGACGGTCGTGGCCATCGTGCTGACCGACCTGCTATCCGGTGTCCTGATCGGACTCGCGGTCAGCATCGCCTTCATCCTGAAGAGCAATCTCCTGCGCGGCTTCCGCATGATCGAGGAGACCCACGTCGGCGGCATGATCCATCGGATCGAGTTCTCCAACCAGGCCACCTTCCTCAACCGGGCCCAGCTCGCGGACACCTTCGCGCGCTTCAAGAAGGGCGACCATGTGCTGATCGACGCTCGGCTCTCCGACTACGTCGATGGCGACATCATCTCCATGATCCGGGAATTCACGCAGGAAACGGCTCCTGCCCGCGGGATCAAGGTCAGTCTTCTCGGTTTCAAGGAACGCTACCCTCTGGAAGATCTGATCCAGTACGTCGATGTCAGTACGCGTGAAGTCCAGTCCTCGCTGACACCGGCGCGCGTGTTGACGCTGCTCAAGGAGGGCAACGAACGGTTTGTTTCTGGAAGGCGACTGCACCGGGACCTGATCCGACAGGTGGACGCGACCGCCACCGGCCAGCACCCGATGGCGGCCGTACTCAGCTGCATCGACTCACGCGCCCCGGCGGAGCTTCTGTTCGACCTGGGCATCGGCGACATCTTCAGCATTCGGGTCGCCGGCAACGTGGCGCGCGGTAAAGCACTCGGCAGCCTGGAATTCGCCTGCAAGGTTGCCGGCTCGAAGCTGATCGTAGTCCTGGGACACACCCGATGCGGGGCCGTAAAGGCCACCTGCGACTTCATCGACAAGGGCATCGATCCAGTAGTCGCCACGGGACTCACCAATCTCCCCTCCATAACGGAGCCCATCTCGGAGGCGGTCCAAGCGGAGATCACCACACGGGAAAACCGGTCGGCCGCAAACCTCGAGTTCGTGGACCGGGTCACGGCCATCCACGTCCGCAACACGATCCGCTGGATCCAAAACCACAGCCCTGCCCTCACCTCTATGGCCCTCAATGGCGAGATCGCCATCGTGGGTGCCATGTACGACGTCTCCACCGGCCGGGTGGAATTTCTTGATGGTGTGGGATTCGCCAGCCGTCCGAATGGCTGAGCCAGGAACTCCCAAGCCGCTCCGTGTTGGACAGGTCTGAAGTCCATTGCCGAAGCTGATCATGAGACCCTGAGGCACGCGTGAAGATCCTGTTCTCCAAATGGACCGTCGGCCTCCTCCTCGCCTCGGGGTTGCTGTTGCTCCTCGGACAACTCCGGCCGAAGGAGACCTCCTCCGACATCGGGGACTACGAGTACGAGTCCACTCGGCAACTGGTCACATTCGTCGACAAGGCCTCAGCCAAGGTCCATCGGGAAGGCACCAATGCCTTCGCCGATTTCCGGAAAACGGGAGGGGACTGGTTCAAGCCGGACGCCGCCCTGTACCTGTTCGTCTACGACACGAACGGGCTGTGCGTGTTCCATCCCGTCGAGCCCGGACTCCAGGGCCGGAACATCCTCGACCTCCAGGACATCGATGGTCGTCACGAGATCCGCGGCATCGTGGGCGTCAAATCAAGCGGCTGGGTCCACTTCCGATGGATGCCCCCGGGCGGCATCTTCCCCCTCTGGAAGAGTTGCTACGTGGAGCGGACACGAGGACCGGATGGACGCACCTACCTCGTAGGGGCAGGCCTCTACAACATGAAGCCGGAGAGGGTCTTCGTCCGGGATGCGGTCGACCACGCCGTTGCCCTGATCCAAAGGGATGGAGACAAGGCCTACGACCAGCTCCGTGACTCCTCGAACGGCCTGACATTCCGGGACAACTACATCTTCGTCATGACTCCAGAGGGCACCGCCCTGGTCGACCCGGCCTTCCCCAACTCCCGCCTCCGCAACCTCACGAACATCCGGGACGTCGATGGACGCCTGGTGGTCCAGGAGATCCTGCAGCGTCTGCAGCGGCAGACGGACGCCTGGGTGATGTTCATGTGGCCCATGCCGGGCGACGTGCATCCTTCGAAACGGATCGTCTACGCCCGCAAGGTGCAGCTGGGTGGCTCGACGGTCATCGTGGGTTCGGACTACCCCGCACCCACCCCCATCTGGATGAAGATGTGATGGCACGACGACCCGAAAACATCCTCTATGGCGTCGAGGACACCCTTCCACGGGGGACCCTCCTGCTCCTGTCGATCCAGCACATCTTTCTGATGTCCTCGACGCTCGTCCTGCCGGTCGTCCTGGTCCGGGAAATCGGTGGTGGGTTCGACCAGATCCGGAGTGTCGTGGCCCTGACCATGATCGCGTGCGGCATCGGCACCATCCTGCAGGCGATGCGATGGCGGGGGATCGGATCTGGGTTCCTGTGTCCCAACCTGTGCGGCCCCAACTTCTTCGGCGCCTGCGCCCAGGCGGCCTGGGCGGGTGGCCTCCCACTGATGCAGGGGATGACTGTGTTCGCCGGCGTGGTCGAGGTCGTCTTCGCCCGGATCGCCCACCGGATTGCATTCCTGTTCCCCCCCGAGGTCACCGGACTCGTGGTACTGATGGTCGCCGAGGGACTGATCACCCTCGGGGTCTCCAAGTTCTTCGGGGTCAACTACGCCTCCGAACCCGTCCAACCCCTGGACCTGCTGGTCGCCTGCCTGACGCTGGCCGTGATGGTGGCCGTGGGTGTCCGACCCACGGGACGCCTCCGGCTCTACGGAGCCCTCATCGGACTGGTTTCCGGATACCTCCTCTCGATCGTCACTGGAATCCTCGGGCACGACCAATGGAGGCACATCGTCGAGGCGCCGGCGCTCGCCCTCCCGCATTTCGAGGGGATGTTCCAGTTCTCGTTCCAGTGGTCCATGGCTCCCCTGTTCATCATCGTCTCGCTCTGCGGGGCCCTGAAGACCTACGGGAACCTGATCCTCTGCGAGAAGATCAATGACGACGACTGGAAGCAGAGCGACCCAGCCCGGATCCAGGGAGGCCTGATGGCGGATGGGCTGTGCGTGGTCGCCTCGGGACTCCTTGGCGGCATGGCCTCGGACACCGCCGCGTCGAATGTCGCCCTCTCCTCCGCCACCGGAGCCACCAGCCGACGGATCGGATTCGGGGCAGGCTTCCTCTTCATCCTGCTCGGATTCTCCCCCAAGCTCAGCGGCATCCTCTCGATCATGCCCCGACCCGTGATGGGGGCGATCCTCATCTACGTCACCTGCTTCATGATCTTCTCAGGCCTATCCATCATCATGGCCTCGAAGCTCGACCCCAGGAAGACCTTCTCAATCGGGATCGCGCTGATCTTCGGCCTCAGCGTGGATTTCCTGCCCACGCTCTACGCCAACTTCCCCAAGGTCCTGCAGCCGATCTTCTCGTCGTCCCTCGTGCTCGCCACGGTCCTGGCCATCCTGTTGAACCAGTCCCTCTCCTGGGCGACCCGGACCGGGACCCGGCAATAGGAGATAGAAGATGGGAGATGGGAATCCCGGCTCCCGAGAGCCCGCATCGCCCACAGGCCTTACTCCTGCGGGTTGGGGGGAGGCCGGAGGATCAGCCAGATGTTCGCCACGAGGATCAGCAGCCCTCCGCCCATCAGATGGGGGGTCAAGGTTTCGTTCAGATAACGGATGCCAGTCAGCCGGGACAGGAATCCGGGCACGAACAGGGTCACCAGTGCGGTGAAGACTGGCTCACTGCAGTAGAGCAGGCCGGCCTGGGTGGCGCTGACCTTGGGCTGCCAGTGGTTGGACACCGGGAATGTGATCAGGGTGCAGACCCCGATAAGCAGGGCGATGAGCCCGAGGGCCGAAGGGGTGGCGTAGGCGGCGGCCAACACCCCGGGACGGGAAACCGTGAACCCGGCGAGCGGCCAGGCCGCCAGG
>JBDLQQ010000446.1:0-3526 GCA_039800465.1 Verrucomicrobiota bacterium | reverse complement strand
TCGGAGGAACGCTATGAAATCCGATCGCGATCATGCCCCCTCGATACGGAAAAGGCCGGGGCATTGCCCCGGCCTCACGCCTGATGGTGTCTCCTTTATTCCCCTCGAAATCAGGGCTTCCGGAGACGGTAGAAACGCGTCGCGGCATCGAAGTCGACCGTGACGGAGCTGCCCGAGACCCCGCTGACGGGGCTCCAATTGGCCGGGGACAGAGCGGGACTCGACTCGAGGGTGTAGCCGTTGACCGTCGAGGGCCACGAGATCACGCAGCGACCGCCGGAGGAGACAATCGACAGGGTTGGACTCGTCTCCGGTCCAGGCGACGCATAGATCCCGAAGTCATCGAGACCCCAGTACCAGCTGTCGGTGCCCGCGTGGGCGAAGCGCAACCGGACCCGGGGCTGGTTGTCGGCGGCGGGAAGGCGGAATAGCTCGTAGCGCTTGGACTCGACAGGGTCATCATTGACCCGGCCTTGGATGAAGGGCACCAGAGCGGCTGTCACCGGTGCACCGATGAATGCCCCATAGGTGCCTCCCCGCTCGACGCCGTTCTCATCCAGATAGCGGGCGATATCCCCACGCTCCGTGTTCAGGGTCGCCTCGGCATCGATGCCACCTTCGGCATTCCTCTCGATGTCGGCAGTGTCGACGAGATAGGCCACCGGCAGCCACTGGGCACCGCCGTCGATCGAGTATTCCACGGAGGCGATGCTGTCCTGGTTCTGCTCCCAGAGGCTCTTGAAGGCCACCTCGACGCCGGTGCGGCCCGTCAGGTCGAAGTCCTTGGTGAAGAGGTACAAGACCTGGCTCACTCCGCGACGATATCCGGAGTCGGCGAAGAGGAGGCGTCCCTTTGCGAGGGGCTCATCGAGAATCCGACCGTTGAACACCACCGAGGGGTTCGCGCGGTTCACCCGGCGGTAGTCGTTGGCCTCCGATTCCGGGGTCTCAGGATTGCTGTAGGTGATGAAGCTCCCATTGAACCGTGAGGCATCGACGGCGGTCCACTCGGCATAGGCCGCCGAGTCCAGGTTTCCGAAGTCGACCTCGGGGTTCAGGACCTCGGTGTACGATTTCCGAGTCCAGCCGGAGGGGATCTCTCCCTCCGGGATGGAGTCGAAATTCTCGAACACCACGGCCGTCCCAAGGACGACGTTTCGGTACTCTGCGATGGTGAATGTGTTCGTCAGTGTCCGACCTGGGGCGGGTGAGCCGGTGCCGGAGAAGGCGAGCAGGTAGGTGTGGGTGGAGCCCGGTGCCAGGAGGGTCGAATTGGTGTAGGTGACCTCAGCGGAGTCCGCCGTTCCCGTCACGGACGCGACCACGGGATTCCCATCCAGGCTGAGCTGGATCGAGGCGATGTTGACTCCGTTGGTCAGGACGGCCTGGAACGGGGCGTTGGGGGCGACACCCACGGCGCCATTGCCGGGCGAGGACGAGAGGATCCGGGGGCCATCGGTGGTTGGGGTCGTGACCATGATCGGTTCGCTGGCGAGGACCGTGTAGCCATCGTTCTCGAGGAGGAAGACGCGGTATAGGCCAGCCGTGGCGAGACCCGACGGGAAGGTCACCGAGCCGCCTCCCAATCCCTTGTTTCCAGAGGTCGTGCCATCGACGTAGAGCCAACGGGTGGAGGAGACGGCGCCGGGGACCTCATCGGCCTTGTAGATGCCGACCCAGTCCTTGGGATTGGCGGGGCCATTCGTGAAGCCCACCGTGATCGGTTGGCCTGTCGTGAAGCGGTTGACGTCCAGACGCACCGCCGGGGCGGTCGGTTCCAGGATGTTGAACGCGACGTTCGTCACCTGGGTGTACCCGTCATTGACGCGAAGGAAGGCGCGCCAGGTCCCGGCGAGACCCAGTCCCCCGGGAAAGGAGACGGTGCCTTCCGTCAGGCCCGCTCCAGGGGTGCGGCTGCCGCCGACATAATTCCAGAGGGTCGACCCGACGGAGCCGGGCTCGACGCCGTCGGGGTAGACGCCGATCCAATCCTTGGGGTTTCCGGGGCCACCGGTGAAGGAAACGTCGATCGCCTCGAGCGGGAAGTAGTTCTCCCGGCTTGTGGACACGCTCTGGGCCGAGACGGTTGCCGGGCTGGCGATGAGCAGGGCCAGTCCGAGGGGCACGATGAGATGGCGCCGCCAGAGGGGCGTCTTGGGTGACTTGTTCATGATGGGTTTCACGCAGTTTTTGTTTGGGGGAAGAGGAGGTGACGTCGGGTCCGTTGATGAATCAGACCGAGTCGGGCGTCTGAAATCAGTGGGGGTCCGATTTGGCCGACCACCAGCATTCGTTCGTGTTGCAGGGAATCCGTCCCGGATCCAGCAATCGGGCGCTTCCGTCCGCGAAGACATGGTTGGAGCGGCGTTGGTGGCGGACCGACCCCTTGTCTCCCTGGGCGAGGCGGTTGAACCCAGGCTGGTTGGCATTCCCGATCTCTTTCCAGATCCACCATCGGTCCGAGGGCCAGGTGCCGTTGACGTCGGAGTGACCGTCACCGAACAGGATCAGCTGGGTGGGTCTCTCGACCATCCCCCAGCGGCACAGGTTGTTCTCGTAGCCGGCAGGTCGGCCGAAGGGCGGCTGTGCACCTCCAAACTGCCAATGGACATTGACGGCTCCGATCCCGCTGGGGATCTCGATCTCGCCGGGGAGGAATTGCCCGAGGACCCAGGGGCTGGGCTTCGCGTTCGGACGGGGTTTGGCGCTCGAGTACTGGTCGATGCGCTCGGCAGGACAATCAAAGACCCTGGGATTCCTCCCGACGGCGGCGTAGAGGAAGGGTCTCCAACTGGTTTCACCGCCGGGAATGCGGTCCTGAATCGGGGGGAACCGCTCCGCGTTGTCTCCCGTGTAGAGGTTCAGCGCGACACCGAGCTGCTTGACGTTGTTGAGGCAGGCCACCGACAAGGCCTTTGACTTGGCGCGACCGAGGCTGGGGAGGAGCATCGAGGCCAGCACGGCGATGATCGAAATCACCACCAGCAGCTCGATGAGGGTGAACGCCTCTCTGACCGGTTCACCCGCGCGCTGTTTCAGGGACGAATCCATCCACGCCTTCATTATCCCCGACGGACACGGACAGCGATTGACGCTTTGGTGAGATCCGTGTGACGCCTTGGAAAACGCGGCGGGAACCCTGGGGGCTCCGGTGTCATCCCATGCCGCGAATCAGGCATCGCGCCGGGATTGTGACATCGTTGAAGGTGATCCGTTTCAGGAAACCCACTGTGATGTCATGGGGCCGACAAGGGATCGCCACATGACTCGGAGAAGGGAAGGGGATGCTGATCGCGATTCGGCTCCGATCTTTCTCGTTCCACCGGAGCAGCCCTGTCCGACGGGGTTTCACGCTCATCGAGCTGCTGGTGGTGATCGCGATCATCGCGATCCTCGCCGGGATGCTCCTGCCGGCGCTGTCCAAGGCGAAGGAGAAGGGCAGGCATGCGGCATGCCTGAACAACCTCCGCCAGATCGGGATCGGGACGACGATGTACGCCCAGGACAACCGGGACCAGTTCCACTT
>JBDLQQ010000445.1:0-2697 GCA_039800465.1 Verrucomicrobiota bacterium | reverse complement strand
CGTTGATGCCGTTCCGAGTGGCGGTATGACGTCCATCGCTGGCCTCCGTCCTACCGCCGAAGCGTTGGAGGCATCCCAACAGCCCGACATCGCCTTCCCTGATCCGGCCTTGAACCTCTTTATCAGGGTTTCTGCCAGAGGACGGGACGGAAACCGAGTGTGACTTCCTTGAGGGAATCTATGGCCTGCCGACGTGAGGCCGCACGCAATCGCGGGCGATCGCCGGCAAAACTACCGCCGCGGTATACGTAAAGAAACCCATCGGAAGGTCCCTTCGGATCGTTGAGCGGCAGAGCCTTGGTCCCTTTTCCGTAGTCGTCATAGAAGTCGGAGCACCATTCGCTGACGTTCCCAAGCATGTCATACAATCCCCAAGGGTTGGCTTTCTTCTTCTTCACCTCGCGGAGCTTTGCGGACCAGAAGGAATCGCGAGTGTCACCTGGGTCCTTGGAATTCTCAGCCCACCAAGCGATGTAATCCAGCGCACTGTCCTGATCGGCGAGTCTGTAGTAGATGGCGCCTTGGGTTCCAGCCCTGCAGGCGTATTCCCACTCGGCCTCCGTGGGCAACCGATACGCCTGGTTCTCCCTGATCGTTCTTGCCCCGCGATCGAGGGCGGTCAGCTTTTCGCAGAAAGCGACGGCATCCTTCCAACTGACGCGATTCACCGGATAGTTCGGTCCTTTTTGCCATCCCGTCGCTTGTGTCGAGGAGGGGTCGAGCCTCATCACTTTCAGATACTCACCCTGGGTCACCTCGTGGTCCAGAATCCAGAATCCCCTGCTCAGAGCGACCGTGTGTTCGGTTTCGTCTTCCGACCTCCCAGATTCAGAGGAAGGGCTCCCCATCTGAAATGTACCCGGCGGTATCCAAACGAACGGACCCGTGTCTCCGATCGACGAATCAACGAAGTCGACGCCTTCGATCGCCTTGGTGGTGGAGGATTTCTGCGTCGATTTGACAGTCGGGGCTAAGGGAGCTGGGGCCGTTTGTGTCTTGCCGCTTGGGGCGCCTCCTGGGGTGGGCGGCTGACGAGATCCGCCGCCATTCTTCGAGGTGTTTTGTCCGTAGGTCAGAGTCGTGGCGAAACCCACAAAGAGGACCGCGAGGAGATATCTCAGGGAGCGGATCTACCAAAGGACCGACGTATGTCCAACAATACTTCGAGCCATGAGAGAAAAACGGCCCCCTGGTGCCGTGGCCGTGGACCGCCGGACGGTTCGAGAGTCGAGCGCAGGGATTGGGGTCTCGCTGGTCCCCACTTGGATCCGGTGACGATCGGCACGCCGCAGACGCGTCCAGGGAACCCGACTACCCGACATGGGGACTCAGCCTGCCGAGGGGCATTCAAAACCTCCCGACTGCCCCGCTTCGCAGGTTCGGGCCCCGAGCTCACTTCACCTCGCTGAGGGCTGGGCGGAAGCCGACGTGAAAGTACCGGTTGCCCGGCGGGTTCCGTTGCCGCCGGGCGGCACGTGAAAGTTCGGCCGAATCCTTCCAGCTTCCGCCGCGGTACACCCGGGATGTCTGTACATTTCTGCCCTTTGGATCCATCACAGAGCCGGTCGGGTATATTCCGTACCCATCGCTACACCACTCCCACACGTTCCCAATCGTGTCATACAACCCGAAGGCATTGGGCAGCTTCTGCTTCACGGGGTGGGTCTCCTTGCCCGAATTCCAATCCCACCAGGCAATGACATCCAATTCCCGGTTGCGATCGCCATCGTTGTAGTAGAGGGCCGTCGTGGTCCCGGCACGGCACGCATACTCCCACTCCGACTCCGTCGGCAATCGGTACTCGTGACGCTCACTGATGTTTCTCAGATCGCGATCCTTCCGGGTCAGCGCCTGGCAAAAAGCGACCGCATCGTACCAGCTCACCATCTCCACGGGGCGGTCCGCCCCCCTGAAATTGGACGGATTACCGCCCATCACCGCCTCATACTCCCCCTGGGTCACCTCATGGTCCAGAAGCCAGAACCCACGGGACAGGATGACCGTGTGCTGGGTCTCGTTATCGCCCCGGTCCGGGTCCGTCCTTCCGGTGCTCCCCATCTCGAATTGGCCCGCCGGGATCCACTTGAACACCGAGTTCGTCCCGAGAATCGACCCGGAGAAGTCGGAGTCCACCTTGGGAGCAGATGGTGTGGCGGACTTCCGGAAAGGCATATCCGGCGAACCGAATGCCCGAGGTCGTTTCCCTGGAACTGACGCAGGCAGGCCCCATGGGGTGTTGAACTTCTGGCCGTCGGCCAAGGTCGTTCCAAGACACAGGAGGAGGGCGGCAACAAAACAGCGCATGGAGTTGGATCTACCAGAGGATGGCTCGATGTCCAGTGACCCGTTCGACCAACAATGGGCAGAGTGCCGCCAAGTCCGGGGAGGCCGGTTGAGAGACGCTCGAGCTACTCCACCGCACACTGGATCGCCCAGAGGTGTCTCTCCCGATTCTGACGGTTGTTCGTCTTGATCAGCAGGGAGTTGGCACCCGATTGAAGCGTCACTGGAATACGAGCGGTGTCGAACTCCTCGGCATGATCCAGCACGGCCACTTGCCGACCGTTGAGGTACACCACCGCCCAACCATCCAGTCCGAGACGGAGCGTGGCGCGCCGCTTCAAGCCACTGGTCAGTGTGCCACCGACATAGACCGACAGGTCGGTGCGCGGATACGGGTAGCGCGTCTGGTACACC
>JBDLQQ010000444.1:0-5255 GCA_039800465.1 Verrucomicrobiota bacterium | reverse complement strand
AACCTATTTCAGGACCGCGCATGGACCCTCAGCTCTCAGCTCTCAACCCTCAACTGTTCCTCCCTCACCCCTTCACCTGCTTGACCTTCTCCCAGCGGTGGCCCTTGGCCGACTTGAGCACGGCATCGACGACATAGTCGGTCGCGAGGCCGTCCCGGAAGTTCGGCCGGGCGGGCTTGCCGCTCTCGAGGCCCTGGAGGAATTCCACGACCTGATGGACGAAGCTGTGCTCGTAGCCCAACTGGAGGCCCGGCACCCACCACTTGCCGCAGTACGGATGGTCGCCATCGCTGACATGGATGGAGCGCCACGCCCGGAGCTTGCTCTCGTCCTTGTGGTCGAACCACTGGAGCCGGTGCAGGTCGTGGAGGTCCCACTTGATCGAGGCGTGCTCACCGTTGATCTCGAAGGTGTAGAGCGCCTTGTGGCCGCGGGCGTAGCGGGTGGACTCGAAGAGGCCGAGCGAGCCGTTGTTGAAGTGGCAGAGGAAGGCGCAGGCGTCGTCGATGCCGACCTTCTCCACCTTGCCGGTCAGCTGGTGCTTGCGCTGCTTGATGAACGTCTCGGTCATGGCGTTGACGTCCTTGATCCCGCCGTTGAGCCAGAGGGCGGTGTCGATGCAGTGGGCGAGGAGGTCACCCGTGACGCCGGAGCCGGCGGCCTTGACGTCGAGACGCCAGAGTGCGGCACCGCCCTGCGGGAGGTCGGCGTTGATGGTCCAGTCCTGGAGGAAGTTGGCGCGGTAGTGGAAGATCCGTCCGAGACGACCCTCGTCGATCAGCTGCTTGGCGAGCACCACGGCGGGGCAGCGGCGGTAGTTGTACCAGACCATGTTGGGCACCTTGGCCTTCTCGATTGCGGCGACCATCTTCTCGGCCTCCTTCGAGTTCATGGCGAGGGGTTTCTCGCACAGGATCATCTTCCCGGCCTTGGCGGCGGCGATGGCGATCTCAGCGTGGAGATTGTTCGGGACCGCGATGTCGATGAGGTCGATGTCGTCACGGGCGATGAGCTTGCGCCAGTCGGTCTCGACCGAGGCGTAGCCCCAGCGGGAGGCAAACTGGCGGGCCTTCTCCTCGTCGCGGGCGCAGACGGCCTGCCGGACGAGCTGGTACTCGGAGTCGAAGAAGTTGCCGACCTTGGCGTAGGCGTTGGAGTGGGCCCGGCCCATGAAGCCGTAGCCGATCAGACCGATGCGCAGGGATTTCTTTGCCATGGGATGAGGACGATGGGTGATGTGTGGTTGAGAGCCTTCAGACTAGGGAATCCTGATCCCGTGAGACAAGCGGGGGTTTGGATCGGCGGGGAGTTCTGGCGGTGGGATTCCATTCAGGAGGATTTGTGGATCCCACAGGGAGTCGGCAGCATCCGGAGGTCGAATCCGCATGGATCCCTCCCAGCACACAGGTTTGCCATCCGCCTCTCCATTCCCGGTCCCGACGACGTCAGACGGGTTTTTCCGGGAGGCCCTCCAGCATTTCCCCGGCGGGGTGAACTCGCCGGTGCGGGCCTTCCGTGCCGTCGGTGGCAATCCGTTCTTCGTGGACTCCGCTGCCGGAGCACGGCTCCGGACCGTGGAGGGCGTGGAGTTGATCGACTACGTCGGAACCTGGGGCCCGGCGATCCTGGGTCATGCGCATCCGGCCATCATCTCAGCCATCCGGGACACCGCGATGAAGGGGACCAGTTTCGGGGTGCCCAACCCACTTGAGATCGAACTGGCCCGTCGGGTGAAGGCGTGGGTGCCGTCGGTCCACAAGCTGAGGTTCTGCAATTCCGGTACCGAGGCGTGCATGTCGGCGATCCGGTTGGCGCGTGGGTTCACTGGAAGGGACCTGCTCGTGAAGTTCGACGGATGCTACCACGGCCACGGGGACTCGTTGCTGGTGAAGGCGGGCTCGGGGGCGCTCACGTTGGGTCAACCCGATAGCGCCGGGGTGCCCGCGGATCTGGCCCGGCTCACCCTGGTGTTGCCGTTCAACGATGTGGAGGCCCTGGAACAGGTCTTCGCCGCGAGGGGAGGGGACATCGCCGGCGTGATCCTCGAACTGGTTCCCGCGAACGCCGGGCTCTACCTCCCGCGACCGGGATTCCTCGAACGGCTCCGGGAATTGTGTTCGCACCACGGCGTGGTGTTGATCGCCGACGAGGTCATGACCGGGTTCCGTCTGGCCAAGGGTGGGGCGCAGGAGGTGTTCGGGCTGACGCCGGACCTGAGCTGCTTCGGCAAGATCATCGGGGGAGGGCTCCCGGTGGGGGCGTTCGGAGGGCGGGAGGACATCATGGACCGCCTCGCTCCTCTGGGTCCGGTGTATCAGGCGGGGACGTTGAGTGGAAACCCGCTGGCGATGGCGGCGGGCATTGCAGCGCTCG
This sequence comes from Verrucomicrobiota bacterium, assembly GCA_039800465.1. Taxonomy (GTDB): domain Bacteria; phylum Verrucomicrobiota; class Verrucomicrobiia; order Limisphaerales; family UBA9464; genus UBA9464. The sequence goes on along the minus strand of JBDLQQ010000444.1, from coordinate 2,882 downwards.
ATGAGTTGGCGCGCACGGAAGCCTACGGCCGGCTGGAGGATCTGGGGCGTCTACTGGAGCAGGGGATGGTCGAGGCCTCCCAGAGGGCAGGGGTCCCGGTCCAGTTCCGCCGGATCGGCTCCATGTTCTGCGCCTATTTCACGGACCGTCCGGTCTGGAATCTGTCGGATGCCCTGACGAGTGACCGGTCCCGGTTCGCCCGGTTCTTCCATGGGATGCTCGAACGCGGCGTCTACCTGGCGCCCAGCCAGTTCGAGGCCGGTTTCCTCTCCGCGGCCCACACGGAGGCGGATATCCGGGCTACGGTGTCGGCCGCAGCGGAGGTGCTGGGTCTTCTCGGCAAGGCTGTGGTGACGATCTAATCGGGCGTGCCCGCTCTAGGGGTCAGGCACCGCAGCATTTCTTGTACTTCCGTCTGCTGCCGCATGGGCAGTACTCGTTGCGGCCGATTTTTTCTTGGCCTCCGAACGAGGGGGCGTCGCTGGGCTCGAATGCCAGCGGTTCCTTGGACGGCGGAACGCCGGTGGAGGCGAGGGAACTCCATATCTTCCCGGGAAGGTCGAGGTCCATTTTGGGCGAGTCCGAGAGCCTCTCGGGGTCGATTCCATCAAGGATCTCCTCCCAATCCGGTACTGGGGGAAGGGAATACCAGTACGTCATCTCGTCGATGGTGTCCTCGATCAGGTTTGACACGAGGATGTTGGTTCCGGAGTAGGCCGAGGGTTTCCCCTTGAGGAGGTCGTCCAGGTCCTCGTAGATGTCGCAATCGGGGATCAGCTCTTCCTCGGCGGCCTGTCGGAGTGCCGGCACCAGTGACGGGAACCGCAGCCGCGAGCTGAGCACGGCCAGAGTTTCCCAGACGTAGCTGGGTTCCCTTTCGAGGAATTTTGTCAGGAGAGAGTGGAAGTAGTCCTCGACCACCCCGCGGTCCAGCCGGTCCAACTCGACGAGGATTGCCATGCCCTCGAGGGCCGCGGAGCGGACCCATTCGCAGGCGTTGGGGGTCTCGATGAGGGCCTGGATGGGACCGAGGTTTCCCGAATAGAGGCTGGCAAAGACCCGGTTCAACCCTCCGGTCGAGGCGTCGCCCATGTAGGAATCGACAATCTCGGCCTCATAGCTCAGCAGCCGGCAGAGTGGCTCCAGGGCTCGCGTCTCCCGGAACTGGGCCAGCAGGAACATCGCGAATATCAGGAGCTGGTCCTCCTCCGCATCGAAGGCTGCTTCGGGAGCCGCCGCCGCCTCCTCCAAGGCCTGCAGCAGGAGGGGGCTGACGCTCTCCCGCTGTTCAATGGCTGCCTTGACGGCCTCGGTGGGGTACACCCCTGTTCTGGGACGGATCCGGTGGATGATTTCCTCGGGTGTCACAGCCTTGGTAGTGGTGGGGGTTGGGGTTGTGTGAATCGGAGTGTTCAGCGTCCCAGCACCTGGGCCAGCGCCGCCTCGGCGAGGGGGGCCATGACTTTGTAGCCGGCGTCGTTTGGGTGGAGCCCATCGTCGGCCAGTTCCTTCCGTAGGAGTCCGGATCCGTCGACCATGGCCGCGGCGTAGTCGAGGTAGGGTACTTTCTCCCGCGTGCAGAGGGTTCGGATCCGTTCGTTCACGGCGCGGATCCGCGCCGGCGGCCGTTGGGCGAAGAGTTCCTGGGCGCGGGGGTTGTGATCGTGGACCGGGATCACGGAGCCGACCACGACCCGGATGCCGTGTGCGCGGGCCAGATCGATGAAGCTCGCCAGGTTGGCCTCGATGTCCTCATCGCGGATGGGGCCTGAGTTCCCTGCGATGTCGTTGCTACCGGCGAGGATCATGACTGCCTCGGGTTTCAGATCGATGACGTCCTGGCGGAACCGGACCAGCATCTGGGAGGTGGTCTGGCCGCCGATCCCGCGGTTTACATAGGGCTTGCCGGGGAAGTATTTCCCGAGGTTCCAGCCGTCGGTGATGGAGTCGCCAAAGAAGACGACGCGATGCGCCTCGGGTTGCGCCTTCACCCGGGCGTTGTCGGCGCGGTAGCGGCCGAGTTCGCCATAGTCGTCGGTGAACACCGCAATCCTCGCTCGCCGGTAGCCGTCGAGACCGGGGAATCCGGTGCTGGGGATGATGGGTACCGGTGCCTCTGCCGCCTGGGTCGAGGCGAGGAGCAGAACTCCGGCGAGGGCAGCGATGAAGTGGATCTGCATGGAATCCGCCGGGCTCCGGGTTGCGGGTGGACTACTTCGGATCCTGGTTCCGGGACAGCTGCTCCGCGGTGACGGTCGACGAGATGCCGTTCTTCGGAATCGCGTCGCCGGAGATCCAGACCAGGGCGTTGAGCATGGCCTTGCGGAAGCTCTCGTTGCCCCAGTTCTTGTGGAAGTGGGCGCCGGTGAAGCCGAAGCCGCGCCCTCCACCGGGCCGGTTGTAGGTCCACATCAGCACCTGGGGTTCCCCCCGTTTGACCGCCTCGCGAACCGCCGGGTTCCCCGAGTGCGGACCGTCCCCCCGCTGCATGGTCTCGGTCGGGGCCACGGCACTCAGGATGGGGGTGACCCCCTTCATGTCGGGGACAAACCGCATGTGGAAGTACCACTCGTCCTCGATCGAGAACGGCACCAGGCCGCGTGCGACGGGATGTTCGGGGAACTGCTTGAAGGAGGCGGTCCAGGTCGGGTTCACACTCCAGAACGTCTCGAAGTAGCCACCGGTCCACCGGAGCATCGCGGCGCCGGGATCGCCCTTGGGCACCTCGACCCCGTAGTGGGCGGCACCGATGCCCACGCCCTTGGCGGCGAGGCTGTCGAGGAGCTTCATGCGGTCGGGCTTGATGGCCGGGTGTCCTTCGCCGCCGTTGGCGAACAGCAGGATGGCGTCGGCCTTCTGCAGGATGGAGGGATCGGCCGGCC
>JBDLQQ010000443.1:0-2560 GCA_039800465.1 Verrucomicrobiota bacterium | reverse complement strand
CTGGACATGGATGCGTTCTACGCCTCCGTGGAACAGCGGGATCATCCGGAGTACCGCGGCCGCCCCGTCATCGTGGGCTCCTCGCCCGACCAGCGTGGGGTCGTCTGCGCCGCGAGCTACGAGGCCCGGCGGTTCGGGGTGCGCTCCGCCATGCCCAGCCGGACCGCGTGGCGACTCTGCCCCGATGGCGTCTTCGTCCGCCCCCGCATGGACGCGTACCGCGAGGAGTCCCTTCGGATCTTCCAGCGGATCCGGGAGACCGGGGTCGAGGTCGAGCAGGTCTCGGTCGACGAGGCCTACCTGGAGGCGACCCGCCTGTTCGGATCGGCCGCCGCTGACCCCGACACGGCCCTCGAGGCCGCCCTTCCTTTCGCCCGGGAGCTCAAGGAGCGCATCCGCTCGGAACGCGGGCTCACCGCCAGCATCGGGGTCGCCTCCAACAAGCTACTCGCCAAGCTCGGAAGCGATTTTAAGAAGCCCGACGGGCTGACCGTCATCCGGGATGCCGACCGGGTTGCGTTCCTCCGACCCCTGCCCTGTCGGGCCCTGCATGGGGTGGGACAGGTCACCAACGACCTCCTCGCCAAGGCCGGTCTCCACACCGTCGGGGACCTGCAGGATCATCCCGGCGACCTGCGCGCCCTGACCGGTTCCTTCGGTCCGACCCTCAAGCAGTACGCGTTCGGCATCGATGACCGCCCCCTGGAACTCGGCGACGACATCAAGAGCATCAGCAGCGAGAACACCTTCCCCAGCGACACGGCGGACCGGCCCACGCTCCGACGCTGCCTGCGGGAACAGGCCGACGAGATCGCCGGCAAGCTCCAGCGCCGGAGACTGGCCGCACGCACCGTCCAGGTGAAGGTCCGCTACGGCGACTTCACCACGCTCACCCGTCAGATCAGCGTCGAGGACCCGGTCACCGATGCGCGCGACCTGTACCGGCTGGGTTGCTGGCTGCTGGGTCGGGAGAACCTGGTCCACCGCCCCCTGCGCCTCCTCGGCCTCGGGGCGAGCGGCCTCCTGGAAGTCCGGTGCGTCCAACTCCCCCTTCCCTTTCCGAGGACAGCCACGGAGCCTCTGTCGCCATGACACCCGCCGACCGCATCGATGAACCCCTCGAGGGGATCCGGATCTGGTCCGCCTTCTCGCCGGAACACCGGGTCGAGCTGGGATCCTCGGCCATCCTCACGCCCGAGGGATGGTGGGTGTTCGATCCGATCCCGATCACCTCGGCCCCGGTGGAAACGCTCTTCGACCGCGTGGCGGGCATCGTGCTGACCAATGCCAATCACGATCGGGATTCCGTCCGGTGGTGTGACCGGTTCGCGTGTCGACGCTGGGCGGCGCCCGACGCCGATGGTCTGCCGGAGGGGATCGAGCGATGGACCCGATCGGACCCGTTTCCCGGCTGGGTCCTGATCCCCCTTCCGGGCGGGGCTCCCGGGGAGACCGCCTTCTTCCGACCGGAGCGATCCCTGCTGGTGGTCGGTGATGCGCTCGTGAACCTGCCGGGACGGGGGCTGGAGATCCTGCCCGACAAGTACTGCACCAACCCGACGCAGCTGCGCCGGTCCCTGCGGCACCTTCCCATGGCGGACCTCGTCCTGACCGCCCATGGAGCCCCCTTCACCGGCCGGGAAGTCTCCACCCTGCTGGGGATCTCGGACTCCGCGTCCTCGGCTTAGGCGTCCCAATAGGCCATCCGGGGCGAAAACTCCGAACCTCCCAGCCGTCACCGACGCCCATTTTTTCCTAAAGTCCCGGGCCGATCCCGACCATGCTCGCCGCATGATACCTCGACGCGTCTTGGGGCGGACCGGTCTGTCGCTGCCCATCCTTGGATTTGGAGCCTCCTCGCTGGGACAGGAGTTCCGGAGCGTCCGGATCGACGAGGCGCTCCGGTCGGTCCAGGTGGCCCTCGACTGCGGGATGGACTTCATCGACACCTCCCCGTTCTACGGACGCGGCATGAGCGAGGTGCTCCTGGGGATCGCCCTGCGCGGCATCCCGAGGGACTCCTACACCCTCTGCACGAAGCTGGGTCGCTACGACCTCGGGCACTTCGACTTCTCGGCACGCCGTGTGGCCGAGTCGATCGATGTCTCCCTCCATCGCCTCGGGACCGACCATCTGGACATCGTCCTGTGCCACGACATCGAGTTCGTCCCGATGCAGCAGATCGTCGACGAGACCCTTCCGGCGCTGCGGCGACAGGTGGCGGCGGGGAAGGTCCGCTTCATCGGGTTCAGTGGCTACCCCCAGAAGATCTTCCGGTTCATCCTCGACCAGACCGGTGTCGACTGCGTCCTGAGCTACAACCAGGCGACGCTCCAGAACACGCGGTTCCTGGAGGAGACGGTCCCATTTCTGGAATCGGAGGGGGTCGGCGCCCTGAATGCGGGGCCCTTCAGCGCCCGGCTGTTGACCCAGGCGGCGCTGCCGGCGTGGCTGAAGGAGCCAGAGGAAGTGAAGGCGGCGGCCCGGACGGCGGCGGAACTCTGCGCCCGGCGGGGGACCGACATCGCCAAGCTGGCGCTCCAGTATTCCTGCAGCCATC
>JBDLQQ010000442.1:0-3124 GCA_039800465.1 Verrucomicrobiota bacterium | reverse complement strand
CCAGGAATCCCATGAGATCCCGGGCCTCGCGGATGCCGAACGTGAGGCGATCCCCACCCGAGAACCCGTGTCCCCGCAGGTCGATCGGCACGCACAACCATCCCCGCTCCGCGAGATGCAGGGCCCACGGGATCAGGGTCTCGTGGTCGAGTCCGTATCCATGCAGGAGGACGACGGTTCCCCGGCAGGGAACGGTGCGGGTGCTGGGATGTCCCGGGTATCGGTAGATCGGACGCGACTGTCCCCGGACGACCAGGTTACTCACGACCATGCCGGCCCCGTAATCGCCAGGTGGGATGAGGCGGTAGGCGAGGTCCACGGGGGGATCTCCCACGGTGGCATGCTGGACCGGGATGGTGTCGGTGACGGCGTCGGGGAAGCTGAAGTACACCCGGGGTTCCGGGTGGATGAGGGTGGGAAACCTGCGGGGGGCCTTCAGGAACTGGTGGGCCACCAGCTGGCCCGGGGAACAGCCCGTGACGAGCAGGGTCAGCAGCGCGGCGGAGAAGGTGAGGCTGGACCCTTGGAGAGGGCAGAGTGAACGAAACCATGGCAGGATTCGCGCGAGGACGTTGATCCAGTCCCCGGGACAGCTGCGGGAGCCATCGGAGCAGCCTTCTGGGATCGGATGCTGCACAGGGACCCCAGGGCCACCTTCTGGCCCCGTGCGGGCAGACACTGTGTTGCAGGGATCCACGGAGGCCGAGCCTCCGGGAAACCGCGATGGCCCTCAACACCCGCCGCTCATGGATTGACGCCTCCGTGTCCGGTCGCCATTACAGTTCCAGATCCTGCGCCCCCATGACCTCGACCCCGCACCACCGTTGTGCCCATCGCCTCGCCTTCACCCTGATCGAGCTGCTGGTGGTCATCGCCATCATCGCCATCCTGGCCGGCATGCTCCTCCCAGCCCTTGCCAAGGCGAAGGCCAACGCGCAGCGGGCGTTGTGCACCAGCAACGAGAAGCAGTGGGGCATCTCCATCAGCATGTATGCCGCGGATTTCCGGGACTACTTCCCGGACAATCGGGATGGCGTCCACCTGAGCTGGATGGGGACCAACATGGCGGTGTTCTGGGAGAAGTACCTGATCCCCTCCGGCAAGCCGACGCGGAAGGGCGAGAAGAAGGCGGCCAACCATGTGATCTTCTGTCCGACCGACGAGTGGCACCGGCAGGCCGACACCTGGCGCTTCGGGGATTCCAGTTCCGAGAGGAAGCCGATCCTGACGGGCTACTTCTACCTGCCGGGGCATCCGAAGGGATCCGGGGACTGGCCCTATGATTCGGAGAAGGTCGGCGAGTGGAATTGGCGCATCAAACTGGGCGGGGAGTTCCGGGGGGCGCCGATCCTGATCGACCGGCTCCAGGGCCTGGGCCCGCGGACGACCAACGTCTACGACAGCCGCCTGCGCTGGAGCACGGTGGACGAGGGGAAGAGCTGGAAGACGGCGAACCATCCGGCGGGCAAGGGCGCACCCTCGGGAGGGAACTTCCTCTTCGAGGATGGCCACGTCGAATGGATCAATGGGAAGCGGGTCTCGCTCGGATCCAGCGCCGGAGAGTGGCAGTGCTTCTACAAGATCCCGATCAACTGATCCGGCTCAGACGCCCATCACCCGACGGACGTAGTCCCGGCTGAGACGGTGGTTCTCCACGACCCCGCGGGTGACCCGGGTGCCGGACTCGAGGGCGAGTTCCACCGTGTAGAAGGCGGGGATCTGGTGCGACTGGGCAAACCGGGCGATCGCCGGGTAGTCGAGGTCGCCCGAATCCAGATCCTCCCACCAGACCTGGTCGCGGCTCTGCCTCAGGTGCCACGATACGATCCGGTCGCCATACTGGGCGAGGCACGACACGGGAGTGATCCCACCGCGGTAGACCCAGTGGACGTCGTAGCAGAAGCCGACGGTCTCGCGTGGGCAGTGTTGGAAATTCCAGTGGAACTCCTTCGCCCCGTCCGCGAGTTCCGGGGTGTGGTGGTGGATGCCCAGCTTCATGCCGAGCTGCGCCAGTTCCTCACCGAGTTCCGTGAGGGCATCCGCCTGGATGGTGAGTTCCTTCTCGGTCTTGGGACGGCCGATCGGGTCGACATTGACGTTGATGATGCCGAACCCCGCCTTGGCCGCCTCCTTTGCTCCGCGGGCGATGCGTTCCGCCGTCTCCGTGGCCTTCCCCAGCACGTGCATGGGGCCGCCGGTGTACAGGCTCACCGCCTTCAGGCCGTGCTTCCGGAGGCGGTCGGCGAACTTGCCGTTGTTGGCGGGGGTCGTGACGTCGAGGTTGCCTTCGGCGTAGTCGTAGCCGCAGTCCTTCAACGCCTTGAAGACCTCGCCCAGGTGGGCGTTCAGGTCCTTCCCGTCGCGGTGGTAGTACTGTCCCCAGCCGTAGAGCTGGGAGCCGACGAGGGGCGGGATCGGCTTGGGCACCGGCTTGGCGGCGTCCGCCGCGAACGAGGCGGTTGGGATCGACGCGGCAACGACGGAGGCGGCCTGGAGGAACGATCGACGGTTCATGATCGGGAGTGTAGACGTCTCAGCGGCGGAAGGAGGCCGCAAAATCCTCGGTGGCGACGGCACGGGTCTGCTTCGTGAATCGGGACTCGGAGATCAGGCGCTGCAGTTCCTGCTCCCAGGCGGCACCGGAGAGCGGGAGGTCGAGTGTCTCGCCGCGGAGCGAGGAGAAGACGATCGCGTTCGCCAGCTCCACCGAGCCGAGTCCGTCCCGTCCCGGCGCGATGAGTGGGGCGCCATCCAGAATGGCCGCCACGAAATTCTGGAGCAGGTTGGCGTGCGGATGAGGGGCGTCGGTGAAGGGGTGCTCGATGTCCACGACGTCCGGCTTGCTGAAGCCCACCGTGGCGGTCCGGCTCCACTCGAGGGCATCCGAGGAGTTCCGCGTGAACATCAGGCGGTTGTTCTCCAGCACGAGCCGCCCCCGGGATCCAGCGATCTCGAGCCGGTTGGTGCCCGGGGCCTCGCCCGTGCTGCTGAGGAAGGTGCCGGTCGAGCCGTCCGGATACTCGAACCAGGCCGTGACCTGGTCCTCGACCTCGATTTGGTGCCATTGGCCGAACTGACAGAAGCCTCGGACCCTTGAGGGGCGGCCAAAGAGCCACGACAGGAC
>JBDLQQ010000441.1:0-12463 GCA_039800465.1 Verrucomicrobiota bacterium | reverse complement strand
ACGACGGTCCTTCCGGTCGCAGGCGAGGCGATGATGGCTTCCACGTCCTCCTCGAGGCCCATGTCGAGCTGTTCGTCGGCCCGGTCGATCAGGAGGACCCCATCCGGGGCGAGCGTGATCCGGCCCGACACCAGTTCCTCGCGCAGGGCGCCGGGGGTGGCGACCACGATTGCCGGGGTCTTCTGGAGCGATTCCTCCCGGCGCGCCGGGTTCTGTCCGGCGACCAGGCAGGCAACGGTCGGGCTCTTCTTGCCGCTCCCGAGGGACGCCGTCAGAGCCGTCAGGTGCAGGGCCCGGGTCCGGGTTCCCGCGAGGATGACGGCACGGACGCCGTCTGTGGAGGATGCGGACGCGTGGCGGGCCGCCGCGATCGCGAGGGCGGTCGCCCTCCCGGAACGGGCGGGTGCCGCGATCACGGCACTGCGACTGGAAGTGAGGGCGAGGAGGACTGCTGTCTGGACAGGTGCCGGTTCCTCAAGACCGAGACGGTCCAGGTTCTTCTGCAGCTCGGCTGAGAGGTCCAGCTCTGCGAATGTGGGCATGCTCATGTGATGTCTCCTGGTTGACGGGGACGGGCACGACCTGCCCCCGGACTCCGGGGGAACACAGGAGGGCACCTCGCTCGCGTCTGTGTCGGGGATTCTCCACCACCGCCTGCCTTCCTCCCGGGAACCGGGTGTGACATCACGGGATGAAACCATCTTCAGCGATTGCGGGACCCGATGTCCCGGCCGCTTCCCGCGGAGGTTGTAGAGCAGGGCAGCACGTCCCGACGAGCACTTTGTTTGGGTCTCCGAAGGTCGGGTTGCCTGTTGGGCCCATCCGGGCCCGCGTCGATGGCCTCAGCGGGTGGCCCGGGGGCTGGGTCGGAGGTGTCGATCGGCGGAGTCCATGTACCGCTCCCAGTCGTAGTCCGTGATGTCATGCTTCCCAGACCGGTTGTGGTAGCGGATCGAGTCACCGATCGGGTGGTCTGGGGGTGGAGGGGTCGACGTGCCGAGACCCTTCTTCCCGAACAGGCTGTAGACCGGTTCGGCCCCGAGGGCTCCGAGGAACTCGCCCCTCGGGTCGGCCCAGAGGTCCTCGGTGGCGCTGGCGACATGGACCGGACGGGGGGCGATGAGCGCGATCAATTCATGCTGGTCCACGGGCAGGCTGGCGACGTTCTGGTTGTAGGCCTTGAACCGGTTGCAGAACCAGTGGGGAAAGCTGGTGTTGATGCGCAGCAGCGTCTCCCCGAAGTCCCGTCGGGCCAGGGCGGCACCGCCTTCCCCGGACTCGTTGGAGATGACCAGGGCGAAGCGGGTGTCCTGGGCCCCGGCCCAGAGGGCTGTCTTGCCCAGACGGGAGTGTCCGAGGAGCGCCACACGACGCCCATCGACCCCCGTGTGGGACTCGAGGGCGTCCATGGCCCGGGTCAACCCCCAGGCCCAGGCTCCGATGGCACCCCAGGCGTCGTCTGCCGGGACCGTGGCACCCTCCGGTAGCACCGCCCCCCGAAGCCCCTTGCGCCAACCCTCTGGGTGGTCGGGTTCGACATCACCGCAGTACAGGGTCGCGACTCCATATCCACGCTCCAGGAGCCTGTCGATCGGCCAGCGTGCCGCGCTCGTCCCGCGGGAGGCCTCCGTGGCGATGTGGTTGGTGATGCCCCATTGGGGTCGGTTCGGGACCCAACCGGCGGCCAGGGGGATGTCCGGCTCCGAGGTCACCGTGTGGTTGCCGTCGAAATTCAGCCCAAGGAACACGGGGACCCGTCCGGTGTGTGCGTTGGGGAGGTACAGCAGAAGATCGATCGCCGGACCCTCCGATCCGCGGGTCAATGGGACCCGGATCCGCTGACGGATCGCCCGTCCTCCCCGGGCCTGTCGGTGCTCCGACAGCAGGGTCGAGCCGTCACGTGGCAGGGATTCCGGGGTCCTGCCGTAGACCTGGGTCCGGAAGAGCTCCAGGACCTCCGGTCGCCGGATCCGGGACCACTCGGTGGCGGTGCGGATCTTCCGACCCGAGGCGGTGAGAAGTGGGTCGGGGAGCGTGTAGGCGGGGACCTTGGACTCGTCCTGGTTGATGGGGATCGGGTCGGCGGCCTGTAGGGCACTGGTGACGCACCAGCAGAACAGGAGGAAGCGCAGAGACGGTCGGGGAATCATCGAGTGACCCTGAACAGCGGGTCGGGCCCCGTCAAAGTCCCGGTTGCGGCCCGTCGTGGGTCGTGGGTCGGAAGAGAAAACCCGGCGGCCTGTGGAAGCAGGGCCGCCGGGCCAGTGGTGTCAGTAGAAGTCACGGTCGGCCTGTTCGCCGACCGCGTTCGGGGTGGAAGGTAGGAAGGATGCCCCTGGCGTGAATACCGGGGCGGCAGGTAGCACGGGCTTCTGCAGGGCATGGGCTCGTGCTCGTTCCACGGAGCTCGCACCGCATGTCGGATGCCAAGCCGGCAAAAGCCGCTCCAGAGGGCGGCAGGTCGGGTTTCTGGGCAAAAACCGACAGGATGGGCTGGTGCATTCGGGACATCCCGACAGCGGGGCGACATCGCATTGGGAGCGGATCCCCTTCGGACCGGGTGCAGTGACCCGGCGCCAGCAGGTCGGCGAGGCCGATCCGGGCCACGCTTGACTTGCCGGCGGAGCGGGTCGCGATGATACATCGGTCATGGTGATGGATCCGGACGGAAAGAAGTCGACCCCCGGGGGGTTGGATATCGTGGCGCTCCTCAAGGAGCACCAGGGGCGCAACTACGACCTCCATGCGGCCCATGTGAACCCCGCGAACGTCAAGACGCTCAAGACCATCGGGTTCGACCACTGCTACGTCCGGGCCGAGGGACCCTACCTGTGGGACGTCGAGGGCACCCGGTATCTCGACATGCTCTCCGGCTACGGGGTGTTCGGCCTCGGACGGAACCATCCGGATGTGCGACGGGTGCTGAAGGAGTTCCTGGATGCCGACTACCCGAGCCTTGTGAAGATGGAGGCTCCGCTGCTCTCGGGCCTGCTCGCGGAGGAGCTCAAGAAGCGGATGCCCAACGAGCTGGACATGGTCTTCTTCGCCAATTCCGGGGCGGAGGGCGTCGAGGCGGCCATCAAGTACGCGAAGTGTGCCACCGGCCGTCCCGGCATCATCCACTGCAAGAAGGCGTACCACGGCCTCACCTACGGGGCGCTGTCGGTGAACGGGGATGACAGCTTCCGGTCCGGGTTCGAGCCGTACCTGCCCGGGTGCCGGATGATCGACTTCAACAACCTCGATGCGCTCGAGGCCGAGCTCCGCAAGGGCGATGTCGCCGCGTTCGTGGTCGAGCCCATCCAGGGCAAGGGAGTCTACATCGGATCCCCGGGGTACCTGCTGGCAGCCCAGCGCCTGTGCCGGAAATACGGTGCCCTCTTCATCGACGACGAGGTCCAGTCGGGCATGGGGCGGACCGGGAAGTTCCTCGCGATCGAGCATGATGGCCCGGAGGTGGATCCCGACATCGTGGTGCTCTCCAAGACGCTGTCGGCGGGTTTCGTCCCGGTCGCAGCCGTCCTCTGCAAGCGGTGGATCCACGACAAGGTGTTCTCGAGCATGCAGCGGTCGGTCGTCCACAGCTCCACCTTCAGCCAGGGCAACTTCGCGATGGCGGCCGGTCTTGCGGCCCTGGACGTGATCGAAAGGCAGGGGCTCATGCAGAACGCCGAGCGCATGGGCAATCTTCTGGGCGAGGGGCTCAGGGCGATGATCCCGCGGTTCGAGTTCATGAAGGAGGTCCGCTGGCGGGGGTTGATGATGGGCATCGAGTTCGGCTCCCCGAGATCCCTGACGCTGAAGACGGCCTGGAGCATCTGTCACGGCCTGGACAAGAGCCTGTTCCCGCAGGCCTGCGTCATGCCCCTGATGAGCCGCCATCACATCATCACGCAGGTCGCTGGCCACGCCATCGACGTCGTGAAGCTGCTGCCGCCGTTCGTGATCGGGGAGCCCGATGTCCGCTGGTTCCTCGAGTCGTTCGAGGAGGTGATGGTCGGCATGCACAAGTTCCCGGGGCCCGCCTGGGATGTCATCACGGACATCGGCAAGGCTGCATTGACGAACCGGGCCAGGTGATGGTGGGTCGGCTGGCCTCTGTTCGAGGGATGCCTCTCCGGGGCATGTCCCCGACAATCCGGTTCAAGGTGCGGTTTCGGGAAGGCCTGGGGCGTTGCCCTGGCACGCTGTTTACCGAATCTCTCAACTTCCTTTCTCCGACCTGATCCCTAGCATCGGTCAGGTTTCCCTGATGCCTATGATCCAGTCCGTGGCCCAACACCCTGTGGTATGGCTCCTCATCGCCTTGCTCGTCGGGGTCTTCCTCGAATGGGTCCTGGAGGTCTGGTATTTCCGCCGTCCGTTGGCGGATGCACGCGATGCCGCACGGCGTCGGGGTGAGGAGCTCGATTCGGAACGCTTCGCCCACGGTCGATGTCAGGCCGAGTTGAAGGGAAAGCTGGCGGAGCTCGACGCGAGCGAGAAGGGCCGGGCTGTCTCGGAGTCCCTCCTGACTGCGGCCCGCAGCAAGCTGTCCACCCTCGAGACCCAGCATGCGGAGCTCGAGTCGAGGCGGCTGGTCCTCGAGGGGACGCTCTCCACCAGCGAGGCCGAAGTCGCCTCGCTGCATCGGGAGAAGACCTCGCTGTCGGGAGAGGTCCTGGACCTGCGATTGCGTCTGACCGAGCAGGAGGCCCGCTTGGCTGCCGAATCCGGCGCTGCTTCCGAGCTCAGGGCCAACCTCGATCGGGTCGCTGCCAGCCATGAGGCCTGTCTCGGACGGATTGCCGAGCTCGAACTCGAGCTGGTCTCGGAGACGAAGCGTCGCCAGTCCGCGGAGGCGGAACTCGACGGTGCCTTGGCACAGCAGGCAAAGTCGGAAGCGTCCCTCGGCGAGTCTACCACGGCGTTGGCGGAATCCCGGCGTCGCGAGGCTGGGATCTCCATCGAGCTTGCAGCCGAGATCCAGAGGCGGACCGGACTCGAGGCCGACCTTGGGGATGTCCGCCACTCGATGGCGGCCACGGAGAACCTGCTCCATGCACGAATCGAGGAGGTGAAGCAGCTCGTGTCCCAGCTCGGGGAGGGGACTGAGGAGTCCACGGTCTTGAAGAACAAACTGGCCCAGGCCGAGGCCAATCTGGATCGGTTGGGTGTCAGTCATGAGGCCTGCCTCGCCCGGGTGGCTGAGCTTGAGGTGGAGCTGGCTTCGGCGGCCAAGCGTCATCAGGCCATGGAGACGGACCTCCAGAGCGCCCTGGACATGCAGGCCCAGTCCGGCATCTCCCTGCTGGAGGCCCGAGGAGCACTCGGGCGGGTTGAGAAGACACTTTCAGAATCCCGGGTCGTGGCAACCCGCATCAGCATGGAGCTCGCAGCCGAGACGGCGCGCCGAGCCGCCTTGGAATCCGATCTGCAGGCGGCTTCGACACAGCAGTCGACGGCGGAAGCCTCCCTCCGGGAGGCCACCATGGCATTGACGGAGTCCCGAGATCGCGCGGACCGGATCACCAGTGAGCTCGCAGCCGAGACCCAGAGACGGACCGGACTCGAGGCCGAGCTGGAGGATGTCCGCCAGTCGATGGCTGTGATGGAGATCAAGCTCAAGTCACGGATCGAGGAGGTGAAGCAATTGGCCTCCCAGCTTGGGGAGGCTGCCGAGGAGTCTGCTGCCTTGAAGGGAAAGCTGGCCCAGTCCGAGGCCAACCTCGAGGCGGCCCATGCAACCCGGAAGAGCCTCGAGAAGGAACTCGAGGGACGTGTGGCCCCGCCATCCGGCAATCCCGATGATGCTGCCCTTCAGGAGCTCCTGACCGAGCAGGAGCAGCAGGTCACGCAGTCCAGGACCACCATCGCCGAACTCGAGGCGCGCGTGGCCGAGCTGCAGGAGCGTTGCGATGTCCTTTCTGCCGCACAGACGGCCCAATCCCCTGAGGAGGGTTCCTCGAATGAGGAGTCGGCCACCTTGAAGGAATCGCTCCGGGATCAGGAGCGTCGGGCTGCATCGTGGGAAGAGAAGGTTCAGGAGATGGAGGCCGAACTCCTCGCAACCACCCGATCCCACGAGGAGGCCCAGCGGGAGCTCGAGCGTCTCCGGGAGGCAGCCGCTTCGGGGGATGGCGATGAGGCGCTGGCCATCGAGTTGGAGCTCATGACCCGCGAGCGGAATGAACTGGCGGCTGAACTGGCCGTGCTCAAGGCCGAGAAGGGGAGCTGACGGATGGACAATAACGTTCCATCACGGCGTCCCGTCCTCTGGGAACCCGGTTTCGATACGGCCCATCTGGCCGTTCCGTTCCTGATCCTGCTCCTCGGAGGCCTGCTCTTTGTCCTGCCATCGGTTCCCGTCCCCAGGGCGCGTCCGGTCCCGCCCCCACCTCCGGTCATCCAGCCCACCACATGGCTGTCCCCGCTGCCTGGTACGACATTCGTCCCGGGGCAGACGATGGTCGTCGAGGGCTTGGCCCATCCAGGCTCCGTGGTCCGCCTCTACTGGTATGCGGACCCCCTGGGGGACCCCCTGGTGGTCCCCCCGGATGGACGCTGGAGGTTCCAGATCGCCAACATCCCCGCTGGCAACCACACCCTCCGGGCTGGGGCGCTGGTCGCAGGCCGGCCGGTCTGGTCCCCGGAGTTCACCCTGCAGGTCGTCGCCCCGGAGACGTTGAAGCCCAAGGTGCAGCCGAAGGCCAAGACACCATCGAAGGCCACGTCGAAGTCCAAGGTGGCGAAGTCCCCGAAGACCCGGAAGAACGCCGCCCAGGGCGAGTGATCTCCACGATGTCCCCGAAGATCCCCGACCCGGGCGCCTCGCCGTTCCTCCGCATCGGCCGACTGGAACTCCGGTCGAACCTCTTCCTCTCCCCGCTGGCGGGCTACACCAATCTCCCCTTCCGACGCGTCGTCCGGGAGCTCGGCGGGGTGGATCTCTGCACGACCGACCTCGTGAATGCCCGCTCCCTGCTCGAGCGGAACAGGAAGGCGTTGAAGCTCGTCGAGACCCATGAGACCGACCGTCCCCTGGCGGTGCAGCTCTTCGGATCGGTCCCGGAGGAGATGCGCGACGCGGCGGTGTTCCTGCAGGAACAGGGTGTCGACTCCATCGACATCAACATGGGTTGTCCGGTGCGGAAGGTCTGTCGGGTGGGTGGGGGCTCGGCGATGATGACGGAACTCGACCGCACGGCCGGGCTGGTCCGAGGCATGGTTGCGGCGCTCCGGATCCCGGTGACCGCGAAGATGCGTCTCGGATGGGACGACGAGAACATCACGGCCCCGGACCTCGCACGGGCCCTGGAGGATGCTGGGGTGGCGGCCGTGTTCGTGCACGGACGCACCCGGGAACAGGGATTCACCGGCTCCGTCAACCTTCGTGGGATACGGGCCGTGGTCCAGGCGGTCCGATCCATCCCGGTCATCGGCAACGGGGATGTCACCACGCCCGAGGCGGCCGCCCTCATGCTGCGCGAGACCGGTTGCGCGGGCGTCAGCATTGGACGGGGCGCCTTCTACGATCCATGGATCTTCCGGAGGACCCTGCAGCATCTCCAGACTGGCGAGGTGTCCCCAGAGCCCAGCCTCGAGGAACGCATCCGCATCATGAACCGCCACTTGGATCTCATGATCGAGGTGTTCGGGGAGGAACATGGCTGCGTGATGTTCCGGAAGGTGGCGCCCTGGTATTCGAGGCGCTTCGGTCCTGTCGCCGAGTTCAACAAGCGGGTGGTGCGCCTGGGATCACGGGCCGAGTTCAATGAAATCCTGGACGGCTACCTGCGATGGAGGCGCCAGTTCTGTGATGAGGACGGCTCGTTGCTGCCCCGCTATCGTCCAGCGCCGATGACATTGAACTTCAACCTCGAAACCGACGATCCTCCCAGCACGACCCGGACAAGCATCCCGGTGCCGCGGGGGCCGGTTGAGGTCTGGTGATCCTGTGTCCCGCCCAAGGCCTGCCCCAACCGGATCCATGCAAACCCGTCGATCACTCACCGGACGCGCCGGACGTCGTTCCCGGCCCCAATGGCGTCTGGGGCGATTCGCTCTCCTGCTGTTGGCGTCTGCCGGTGCGGCTTTCTCGGTCTGGATGGTCTGGGGTGGCCTGAGGGCCCCCGCCCTGCTCGAACAGTGGCCTCCTTCCGGCCCGGGGTTCGAGCCATGGAGGACCCTTGAGCCCGGTGTGGAGTATTGCCGGATCCGGCGGACGGCACCCCGTGAAATCCGGGGACATGTTCTCCGGTTTGACCTGGGCAGCCATGATCTCGAGATGGTGATGCCGTTTGGCCAACCCTCCAGTCAGGGAGGGACCCGCGCCGAATGGCCCCTGACGTGGTTGCGACGGGATGGGCTCATCGCGGTGGTGAATGCGACCCCCTTCCTTCCAGAACCCATCCTCCCGGGTGGGTCAGTCCGGCTGCAGGGTCTTGCAGTCTCCGAGGGACACCAATGGTCTCCACCCGTGCCCAACCTTGACAGTGTTGTCCTCACCTCATCGGGTCGCATCGAGTTCACCTCCGCAGGACAGAACCCATCCGAGATCCGCTGTGGTGCGGGTGGATTCCTGATCATCCGGAGGAACGGGGAAAACACCCTCGAGAGGACGGAGATCGACGCGGTGACCGTTGTCGGCGCCTCAGCAGACCGGCGATGGCTCTATTGGATAGTCGTCGATGGCAAACAACCTGGGTACAGCGAGGGACTCTCGGCTCATGAGGCGTCGAACCTCATCGGCGAACTGGGAGTGACGGATGCCATCCGGATGGATGGCGGGGCCTCCACCACGATCGCGGTCGCCGGAGGTTGGATCGGGGGTCGTGTGTTGAATCGACCCCGGAACTGGTTGTACCCGGGACTACCCCACCCGGTCGGCAATGTCCTGGGAATCCGGCGCCGGGCAACGTCCCGGTGAACGGCTGCTCTCCCGGGATCAGATCTCCACTGGGTTTGTCGACGGCTCGGCTCCGGATCTCCGGGGTCTCCGGCGCCGGGAGGCCAACAGGCCTTTCTTGGGGGCCAGGAAGAGTGCCAGGATGAACAGGGAGGCTTGGGCGAGCACGATGCAGGCCCCCGTGGAGGCATCCAGCAGGAAGCTTGCATAGGTGCCTGCCACGCTCGCGATCACCGAGGAGCAGCTTGAGTACAGGACCATTGGACGGAACCGGTCTGCCATCAGGAGCCCGAGGCATCCCGGGGTGACCAGCATGGCCACTACCAGGATGACGCCGACGGCCCTGAGGGAGGTCACGATCGTCAGGGACAACAGGGCGAGGAACAGGAACTGGAGGCGGTTCGTGCTCAATCCGAGGGCCCGGGCCTGTCCCGGGTCGAAGCAGTAGAGCAGCAGGTCACGATGACGGAGTGCGATCAACCCGAGGGCGATCGCCCCGGTGGCACACGTCTGGAGGAACTCCGTCCGGGGGATCCCGAGGAGATTGCCGAACAGGATGTGGTTGAGGTGCTGGTCCGACTCGATGCGGGTGAACAGGATCAGTCCGAGGGCGAACAGGCCGGTGAACACGACGCCAAGCACCGTGTCCTCCTTGACCCGGCATCGGCTCTGGATGAATCCCGATCCCACCGCGCAGAGCAGTCCAGAGGCGAACGCGCCGACCGGAAGCGGCAGTCCTGCCCAGTAGGCCAGCACGATCCCGGGCAGGACCGCGTGGGCCACGGCGTCCCCCATGAGCGACCACCCCTTGAGGACGAGGAAGCACGAGAACACCGCGCAGACGGTCCCCACGACCACCGCCATGAGCAGCGCCGTGCGCATGAACTCGTGCTCGAACGGGGTGGACCAGTTCATGGGGTGGACTCCGTGGGGAGTTGGAGACGGATCCGCCTCACGGCGAGGACCCCATGCTTGGGTCCCAGCAGCCAGGCGGCCAGGAAGCCCAGCGTCTGGAGCACCACGATGCACCCGCCCGTGGAGCCGTTCAGGAAGTAGCTCGCGTAGGCCCCGAGTCCCGCAGCCACGCAACCCAGGGTGCCGGAGATGGCGAGCATCCTTCCGAAGCGGTCGGTCAGCAGGTAGGCTGTCGCTCCTGGGGTGACGAGTGTGGCGACGACGAGCACGGCGCCGACGGTCTGCAGGGCGGCCACGGCTGTCGCAGCGAGCAGCGCGAGCAGGAGCCCATGCAGGACCACCACATTGAGTCCCAGCGCGCGCGCCTGGGCGCTGTCGAAGCAGTACAGGACGAGATCGCGCCACCTCAGGAAGAGGACGACGAGGGTTGCCAGCGAGATGCCGACCAGTTGACGGCTGTCGGCCGGGTCGATCCCGAGGATGTTGCCGAAGACGATGGTGCGGAGGTTCACACCGGATGGACGGAGGGACAGCAGCAGCAACCCGAGGGCGAAGAAGGTGGTGAACACGACGCCGATCACGGCGTCTTCCCTGAGTGGTGTCCGTGTCTTCAGGAACCCCATTCCGGCCGTGGCCAGCAGGGCTGCGAATGCGGCGCCCAGGGAGAAGGGGAGCCCCAGCAGTGCGGCGGCGGCAACCCCGGGGACCACCGCATGGGACAGGGCATCTCCCATGAGGGACCAGCCCTTCAGGGTCACGAAACACGACAGCAGTCCTCCGACCCCACCCACGAGGGCGCTGACCCAGATCGCGCGGACCAGGTACTCGTACTCGAACGGGGTCAGGAGACGGTCCATCACGAGGCCTCGTCCTCCGGCTGGGTCCGGGCCTTGATGATGTCTTCCCGGTCCCGGCGCTCGGTGAACTCCAGATGCCCATCCTTCCCGAAGATCAGCGGCCGCTCGTCATCGCTGAGCACCGTGATGCGTTGGGCGTCGTGGGGTTGCACGGTGGATTGATCGAAACGGAAATGGCGGAGCACCCCGCCGAAGGCCTTGGCGAGGTTGTCCTCGGTGAAGGTCTCCGCCAGCGGTCCCGCGGCGACGACCGTCCGGTTGATGATCACCGCGTGGTCGCAGAACTCCGGCACGGCACCGAGGTTGTGGGTGGAGACGAGGATGATGTGCCCGGAGTCCCGGAGTTCCCTCAGGAGCTGGATGATCGCGGCCTCGGTCTTGACGTCCACGCCGGTGAACGGCTCGTCGAGTAGGATGATCCGTCCCTCCTGGGCGAGTGCCCTCGCCAGGAAGGCCCTTTTCTTCTGTCCGCCCGAGAGTTCGCCGATCTGCCGATCCCTCAGATCCGAGAGTCCGACCCGCGCGAGGCTCTCCTCGACCTTCTGCCGGTCGATCCTCCCGGGGATGCGGAGGAGGTTCATGTGGCCGTACCGGCCCATCATGACCACATCCCACACCGTGACCGGGAAGGACCAGTCGACCTCCTCGGCCTGGGGCACGTAGGCCACCCAGTTCCGGGACTGCGCCACGCGGATCGGCTGGGATGCGATCGTCACCGAGCCCGTGTCTGGCGCCAGGAAGCCCATGATGGTCTTGAACAGCGTCGACTTGCCGCTGCCGTTGATCCCGACCAGCGCACAGATCGTCCCGGAGTGCAGTCGGAAGCTGGCGTCCCGGACGGCGACCAGGCCGTTCCGGTAGGTCACCGTGACGTGTTCCACAGCGAGATCGAATCCGGGATCAGTACCCATGGCTTGGCTCATGGCCTCTGGATCCCTCCGAGGCCGCTCACGAGGGTTTCGGCATTGGTCTCGAGGAGCCGGAGGTAGGTGGGGACCGGCCCATCAGCCGCGGTCAGGGAGTCGACGTAGAGGACCCCACCGAAGCGGGCTCCGGTCTCCCGGGCGACCTGTCGCATGGGTTTGTCGCTCACGGTGCTCTCGCTGAAGACAGCGGGGATGTGATCGGACCGTACCCGGTCGATCACACGTTGGACCTGCTGGGGGGTTGCCTCGGCATCCGCATTGATCGGCCAGAGATAGAGTTCGCGCAGACCATAGTCACGGGCGAGATAGGGGAAGGCTCCTTCGCTGGTCACGAGCCACCGTTGAGGGGGCGGGATGATTCCCAGCCGATCGCGGAGGGGTTGGTCGATGGCCCGGATCCGGGCGGCGTAGGCGGCCGCATTTGCGTTGTATGCCGTCGCATGGTCGGGATCGATCTGGACGAGTGCCCGACGGATGTTCTCGACGTACCGCAGGGCGTTGGTGGGGGACATCCAGGCATGTGGGTTCGGTTTTCCCTGATAGCTCCCCTCGGTGATGCCGATCGGCTCGATCCCGTCCGTCAGGACCGCTTCCGGCACCCCCTTGAGATTCGCGAAGAACCGCTCGAACCAGCGTTCCAGTCCCAGTCCGTTCCAGAGGATCAGGTCCGCCTGCTGGGCCTTCACGATGTCCCCGGGGGTCGGTTCGTACTCGTGGATCTCGGCGCCCGGCTTCGTGATGGATTCCACGATCGCGTGGTCCCCAGCGACGTTCTGGGCCATGTCCCGGAGGATCGTGAATGTGGTGAGGACCCGCTTCGGCCCCCCGGAGGATGAGGCTTTCGTCGAGCTCGGAGCCTCGCCGCAGCCGGCACAGAG
>JBDLQQ010000440.1:0-7318 GCA_039800465.1 Verrucomicrobiota bacterium | reverse complement strand
GCCGGCCGTTCGAACTCGGCCGCCACCTCGCGCATGACGTGGATGGCCTCGGTCTCGAGATACTGGAGGTGGTCAAGGTGATAGGAGCTCATGCGGCAGTCTTTAAGACACGAATTTCACGGATGGACACAAATTCAGAAAAGCACATCAACAAACCAAACCCTTCTTTCAATCTTCATTCGTGTTAATTCGTGCAATTCGTGTCAAACCTCAGTTTCGGATCTGGTGTGTGTGATACCTCGCGCATGACGTTGGATGGCCTCGGTCTCGAGATACTGGAGGTGGTCAAGGTGATAGGAGCTCATGCAGCAGTCTTTAAGACACGAATTTCACGAATGGACACGAATTCAGAAAAGCACATCAACAAACCAAACCCTTCTTTCAATCTTCATTCGTGTTAATTCGTGCAATTCGTGTCAAACCTCAGTTTCGGATCTGGTGTGTGTCGTCAAAACTCAGAGAACCACGCGTTTCCATTCCAAGGAATCCCCACCGAAGTTGACCAGCAGGCCAAGCCGGAGCTTTGCGGCAGCGAGGTAATTCAGCACCTGTTTGAGATGGGAATCGATCAGCTTCTCGACGGCCTTGGCCTCGAAGATGATTTTGTCCCAGATCACGAAGTCGGCGTAGTAGGGATGGGCGAGCAAGACCCCCTTGTAGGTGATCTCATATTTCTTTTCTCGGGCGAACGGAATCCCTGCACGGCTCAATTCCACGACGAGCGCATCCTTATAGACGACCTCATCATGACCTCGCCCCAACCCGCGATGAACCTCCATGCAAAGTCCAACGAGCTGGTAAGACTCTTCCTTGAAAAGGAGCTCTGACATCTGAGTTATCGTTTATGGGGTGACACTAATTTCACGAATGCGCACGAATTAAGAAGAGGCTTAGGAGCATAACCCCTTCCCCAGTCTTCATTAGTGTTAATTCGTGCAATTCGTGTCCCCCCTCAGGCTTGGGCAACCGCCTTGCCTCCCCAGGCGGCGTGCAACCCGCACTCCCGCTTCTCGTCCGCCTTGGCCGGATCGAAGTAGTCCCACTCGTTCGGCAGGTCGTGCTGCTTCAGGTAGGCCTCCATCTCGGCGTCGCTCCAGTGGAAGACCGGGCTGAGCTTGAGGGAACCGAAGTTGCCGTCGGGCGACACGATGTCGAGGCCCGCCCGGTTCGGGTTCTGCACCTTGCGGAGCGCCGTGATCCAGACCGTGGGCGCCAGTTCCTTCATGCCGCGCTGGAACGGCTCCAGCTTCATCGCGGTGCTGAAGGCCTTGATCCGCTCCTCGTTCTCCGGCGTCGGCTCCGGCATCCCCCCGAAGACGGCATCGTAGTGCGCGGCCGTGAGCCTCGGCAGGTAGGCCTTGATGTTCAGCTTCAGCCGGGCCTTCAGGTTCTCGGCATGCTGGTAGGTGGCCGGACGATTGTAGCCGTGGTCCACCCACAGGACCGGAATGTCCGGCTGCACCTGTGTGACCAGGTGGAGGATGACCGCCTCGTAGGGACGGAAGTTCGTGGAGACGATGGCGCGGCCGCCGGCCTGCGCGAGACCCCACTTCACGACGTCGAGGGCGGACTTGGTGCGGAGTTCGACGTTGGCCTGGGCGATGTCTTGGGCGGTCATGTCGGGAGAGGAGGTCAGCGAATGCAGGGATTCCGGGACGCCCGGCAGGCGCCGGCGCCCGGAGTCGCAACACGGATCAGGCAGCCAGCTCGGAGGTCCAGAACGCGCGGTCGATCCAGTCGCCGAACGATTCGTCGGCCTTCCGCTCCGCTGCATATCGGCTGAGCACTGGACGGAGGGTGTCGAGGATCTCGGAGTCCTTGACCATCTCCTTCCACGCCTTTGCGATGCGGGTCCCGGTGGGGTTGCCGCCCAGCCAGAGCTGATAGCGTCCAGGAGCCTTCCCGACGAAGCCGATCTCGGCCATGTAGGGACGGGCACAGCCGTTGGGACAGCCGGTCATGCGGATCACGATCTCCTTGCCCGGGACACCCACCTCGTTGCACAGGCCCTCGATCTGGGTGAGCAGGTTGGGCAGGTAGCGCTCGGACTCGGCCAGCGACAGACCGCAGGTCGGGAGCGCCGGACAGGCGATGGCGCCCAGGTGGAGCACCCCGGCCTGGTTCTCGGTCGGGATCCCATGTTCGCGAAGGACCGCATTGATCTGGGCCTGCTCCGCGGCGGTGATCCGGGCGAGGATGAGGTTCTGGTTCGCGCTGAGACGGAACTCCACGTTCGGGAACCGTTCGGCAATGTGGCGCAATGCCGTCTTGAGCCGATGTCCCTCGCTGTCCTTCACGCGACCCATGGAGACGTGCAGGCAGATGTGATGGGTGCCATCGACCGACTGCGCCCACCCGTAGGTGTCGCGGGTGGTCGTGAGCGAGTAGGAACGGACGGGGCCGAACGTGATGCCGGCCCGCTTCTCGATCTCGGCCCGGACGGTGTCGACACCCAGTTCCTGCACCACGTACTTGAGACGGGCATGTTTCCGGTCGGTTCGGTCGCCGAAGTCCCGATGCACCAGCAGGACGGCCTTGGCGACCTCGATGAGATGGGTGCGCGGGAAGTAGCCGATGACGTTGGCCAGCCGCGGATAGGTGGCGGCGTTGCCATGGCTGCGGCCCATGCCACCGCCGACAGCGA
Organism: Verrucomicrobiota bacterium; assembly: GCA_039800465.1. GTDB lineage: Bacteria > Verrucomicrobiota > Verrucomicrobiia > Limisphaerales > UBA9464 > UBA9464. The sequence goes on along the minus strand of JBDLQQ010000440.1, from coordinate 4,674 downwards.
GGTTGTAGCCGACGATGTTGCCGTTCTCGACGACGGCGATGAACCCCAGGCAGTTGGTGAGGACATCCATGTCGTTCACCGGAGGGAGGACGAAGGCCGCCTTGAACTTCCGTGGGAGGTACTGGCGTCCGTAGAGCGGGTCGACGAAGTCCTTGTTCTCCGCGGACTCGAGGTTGAGCTGGACGCCGTCGAGCCAGATCGCGTGGTACGCGGGGGTCTTGGGCAGGAGCGCCTCGGAGACGCGCTTGGAATCCTCGTAGAGCTGCTCCCGGGCCTGGGTCGTGGCAGGCGTTGGCGAGGCCATGACATTGCGGTTCACGTCGCCGCAGGCCGCGAGGGTGTCGACCAGCGCCTGGTTCAACCCCTTCATCAGCGCACCGAGGCCGGATTTCGCCACGCCATGGAACTGCACGCTCTGTCGGGTGGTGATGCGCAGCGTGTCGTTCCCGTAGCGGGTGGAGAGGTCATCGAAGGTGATCCACTGGGCCGCGCTGAGCACCCCGCCCGGGATGCGGCCGCGGATCATCATGATGTGGACCTTGCCCTGCTTGCGCTTGTCCCGGTCATCCTGCTGATAGATGCCGTGGAACTTCAGGAACTGCTCGTCGTCCGCCGAGAAGGCGTCGAGTTCCGGATTGGACAGCGTTGCCGCGATGTTCCCCGCCAGGGTGGGGATCGCGATCTTGAGCTGCTCGTTCTTGGTCAGCGGCTTTGCCGCCGAGGGACTGGATGCGGTCTCGGACATGTTCGGATGTAAAACTCTACTTGTGGCATCGGGTTTTCGGCCCGTTCCGGACCGCAACTGTCCACCAACTGACGGGTCCCGGGCAACGCGATTTCCTGAATCCAGGGGATTCCCTGGGTGGCTGTGACACCCGCGCGCCAACCCGACCTGAAGTCAGGATTCTCATCCGTGCGAGGCACGGGAGATTCATCCGTGCGAGGCACGGGAGATGCTGGCCGGTCCTAATGTCGTTTCCTTGTCAGATTCGAGAAAACCCCGAGCCGGGGCTGTTTCGCAGATCCAAGACCTCAACCTCCCTCCATTGCATCCCCTCATGAACCTCACCCCCCATTACCGTCCCATCTTCCTGTTCCTGTGGGCGCTGACGCCCTGGCTCGCCTCCTCAGCGGTTCCCAGCGTTGTTCTGGAAAGCGATCAAGGTGCCTTGAGAACAGGCGGCTCTGGCATTGCCAACGGCAATCCAAAGACCCTGTCGTTCACCTCTGGGACCAGTTACCTGCAACTCACCTCGGTGGATTTGGCGCTGGTTGCCAGCGTCGCGGGAAGCTTCCAGGTCGACTTCCGACTCTATTCGACAGCTGGATCCGGGGAACCGCAGGCGCTGCTGTACACGACATCCTTCACCCCGAGTCTCACCACGAACGCCGCCTGGTATAGCCTACCGATTTCCTACGCCTTGAATCCGTTGACCTCCTATGCCTTCGGATTCGACTCTCCCGAGTCCCCCCCCTCCTCAGTCACTCTTCTCGATCCAGCCACTTACATCAAGTGGGTGAACACGCAGGTCCATCAGCCCACGAACGGCTCGATCACAGGCTACCAAGGCTTCTCGAATTTCGACACGCACGGGTATGCTTACTCCTCCTCGACAAACGTGTGGATTGTGACTCAAGCGAACAATAACGCCTTCCGGTTGTACGCCGTCCCCGAGACTCCCGCCGGAGCTCTGTCGGGCCTGGGGCTTGCCGGCTTTGGAGTCTACCAGCTCCGACGGCGTTGGAATCGCCGCCCCGAGGGAATCCCTGAGCGTGCGGAACACCAAGACGGTTCCCAGAATTGAGATCAACGGAAGGTTCTCGGGCCATCCGAGGGGCCTCGCGTCTCAATATTGAGAGTCTGAGGACCTGACCCTGAACTTCCAGGGGTGTCCGCATCCGGTGGATCCAAGCGATTGGGAGGGGACCCGGTGCGACTCAACCGCCGCCACCGCGGGAGAGAAGCTGGCGGAGCACCTCGAGCTGTCGCCCCGGATCGCTGATCCTGGCGGCCTGGGACGGTCCTTGGGAGCCCAGTTTTCGACGCCGGGCCGGATCGGTGATCAAGAGTCGAAGGGCTGACGCCACCGCATCCACATCCCCCGGCGGGGTCAGGATGCCGCAGGAGGCGTCGATGATCTCCGCACCCCCGCCGAAGCCGGACGTAACGACCGGCAACCCCGCGTAGAGAGCCTCGACAAACGCGATGCCAAAGGGTTCGGGCCCGGTGTTGGGCTGGCAGTGGATGTCGGCCGCAGCAAACAGCCGATGCACATCCTTCCGCTGGCCCAGGAACCGGATGCGGTCCGCGATGCCGAGCGCTACAGCCCGATCCTGGACTTCCTGGAAGAACTGACGCTCCCGCTCCAACTGGGCCCCCCCGGCGATCCAGGACACCCAGCCGGGGAGGTCCCGGAGGCGACCCAGCGCCTCCACATGGACCCGCAACCCCTTCCATTCCTCCATCCGACTGGCCTGGAGGATCACCACCTCGTCCTTGGAGGTGCGATGCTCGGCTCGGGTCTCGATCCGCTCGTTCTCCGAGCCCGAGGCCGACACCGGTTCTACGGGACAGTGACAGATCCCGACGGGGATTTCGGGATAGCCGAGCCCAGCGCTCGCAGCGACAAACCGGCTGTTGGCGACCAGCATATCGATCGGCGTCCTCCTCGCCCAATGCGCCAGCCACGACCTGGGCTCCAGGGGATTGTGGAGGAAGTGGACCAGCTTGGGGATCCGTCGTCGGACCACCGGGCCGAACACGGCCTGCTGCCAATTCCCATGCGCCAATGCCACGTCGAATCGCTCGACCTCCAGGATGCGCTTCAACTCCCAGCGTGCCCTGAAGAGGGACCACGGATGACGGATCTGCACCTCCGAAACCCGATGCACCCGGCCTCCGGCCGCCCGGAGCTCGTCTTCAAATCGGCCCGGAAAACATAGGAGAAACTCGGATGCCATGCCGGGGCATCGTTCCTGATTCCGAACCAGGGTCATGAGCATCGTCTCGATGCCGCCGTAGAGGTTGCCCGCGCAGAGGTGGAACACCCGAAGCGGTCGATTCCCTGGGAAGAGGCCTTCAGACGGGTGTCGGGGCGAACGATGCACGGTGTGGGCTGGGTCCAACCGGTGGAGACTGTTTGGGGGGGAAATCCCAAAGCAAGCCTCCACTCACCCCCGCGATAGCCTCGCCGGGGCCCCTCAGCGGTAGCCGTCCAACTCCAGAAACAAGAGCGCGGAGACGACCGGCACCGGATGTCCCGTCAACCTCGAAGCGCCAACAGGGTCGTACCCACCGTCAGTGCCCCGAACATACCCCACGCGAGCCTCCGGAACTGCGGCTCGAAACGGCTGGGGAGGCAAACCGCCAGGGCACCGACCAACACGCCCCCGAGGAATCCCCCCAGATGCGCCAATCGATCCGAATCCGGATCAGTCCCCAGCAGGATGAACAGGAGCGCGCCGGTTCCGAGGGTTGAGACGACCCGACGATTCCCCCGTCGCCCCCGACGCCACAGCGGGATGGCCTGGGCCGCCAACATCCCGAGAGCCGCCAGGACGAATCCCGAGGCACCCAGCCCCCGGTAGGGATCCGACCGGATCGTCATCGCAAACACATTCGCCGCGGCGCCAGCGAGGAAGCAGCCAGAGAGGGCCACCCCCAGACCAAACCGGGCCGTCGCCAGCCCGAGGAAGACCATTCCCATCACCAGGTTCGAGACCAGATGGGCGACATCCCGGTGGAGCCATTCCGCGGTGAAGGCCCGCCACCACTCGCCCGCCCGGAACCGTTCCGTATCGAACGCGGCCGACTCCACAGGCCCGCCGGTCCAGGCGAAGACGAAGGCCACCGACAACGCCCAGAACACGACGCGGCCGTCGAACCAGTAGTCGGAGCCCGGCACCTCATGACGCCACTCGAACCCCCGGTTCTCCCTCAGGTATTCCCGGAGGACATCCCGCGCGCGGCCCGCATCTGAATCCGCCAGACGCAATTGCCACCGCTCCGTGGCGGGATCGCGATCCAGGAACACCTCGATGCCCTGACTCGCCAGGACCAACGACCAATCCATGGCCTGACGCTCGGTACGGGCAGGGATCGAGGCCGGCAGCATGTCGGTCGGGGTCACTGCTCGACTGTCCATGAGGGAGTGGCCGAGGGCAAATTTCCGTTGGGGGAAGACGAGATCACGTCCCCACATGATCCAAAGGGCTGAGGTCCCTCCTTCAGATCAGTTGAGAGCTGAGAGTGGAGTGTTGAGGGTTCAAACCACGTGGCGCAGTCAAAACATAGGTAACACACTTGGGTCAGAACATAGGTAACACTTCAGGGGTTAGGGGTTACACCTCTCGGGATGGGGTCCCCCCGAGCGTGAGTGAATCCAGTCGTGTGTTTGAACCCTTACCACTCAACACTCTCCCCCGACTCCCATGCGCCTTGCCTTCGCCGTCGTCATCGTGCTGTTGAGCCTCACGCTGCTTTCCCGAGTCGACGCCGCCGACACGGCTCCGCGTTTCGAGTCCGAGATCCGGGCCTTCATGGAGGCGGATCGGAAGACACCCCGGCAGCCCGGAGGCATCCTCTTCGTCGGCAGCAGCATCTTCCGGGAATGGACCGACGTCGCCATCGCCAGGGCCCCGCGCCCGGAAGATGCTGCTGCCGACGAAGAGGAT
>JBDLQQ010000439.1:0-4180 GCA_039800465.1 Verrucomicrobiota bacterium | reverse complement strand
CTGCAATTTCGCGATCCAGGCAATTCTCCGGGACGGAGGTGTCATCTCGACCCGGGTGGTCAACGGCCAGACCGAGGTCACCGGGAAGTTTGCCAACCGCGTACGGATCATCGACGGGATCCTGTACGAGTTCGGTGATCCGGACATGCTGCTCCGGAACGAGGGGGGAGGTCGCTTCACGCCAGTCCCATGGGAGACCGCATTCACCGATCGAAAAGGTCAGCCCGTATCGGCACCCTGGGACCTTGGGCTTGCGGTCCAGATGCGCGACACCAACGGGGATGGCCACATGGACATCTTCGTCTGCAACGACTTCCAGACACCAGACCGGCTGTGGCTCGGGGATGGACGGGGCCACTTCCGCGAGGCCGGTGAGTTCACGTTCCGGAACATGAGTCTTGCCTCGATGGGTGTTGATTTCGCGGATCTCGACCGCGATGGCCGATACGACTTCTGCACGGTCGAGATGCTCAACCGGGATCTGACACGACACCTCCGCACCGGAAGTGGAAGGATGCCACTGCAGAGAACCCCCGGGTTGGGTCAGGAGCGGGAGGAATTTGCCAGGAACTGCCTGTACTGGAGCCGCGGGGATGGAACCTACGCGGAGATCGCCGCCTATGCCGGTGTGACCGCGACGGGATGGTCGTGGGCCCCTGTGTTCCTGGACGTGGATCTCGACGGCTGGGAAGACCTTCTGGTCTCCAATGGCCATGCCTACGACGTGAACGACCGGGACATCAACGAGCGACTCAAGTCGCGCCCCAACCAGAATGTGCAGGCGACAAAATCCGCCTTGTTCGAGTTTCCGAGACTGGAGATCCCCAAGTTCGCCTTTCGCAATCGGCACGACCTCACATTCGAGGATGTCAGCCAATCGTGGGGCTTCGACTCCTCCAGGATCGCCCACGGCATGATCACGGCAGACATCGACGGAGATGGGGATCTTGATGTGGTGATGAACGCATTCGAGGGCCCACCGCTGATCTACCGAAACGACGTAGATCGTCCCCGGACCGCGGTACGACTGAAGGGGCAGTCACCGAATACCAGTGGAGTCGGGGCCGAGATCATCCTCCGGGGAGGTCCAACGGTACAACGCCAGATGATCCTCGCTGGCGGCACCTACCTTTCGCACTGCCAACCCCAGCGCACCTTCGCCGCCGGGGACAGTACGATGGAACTGGAGGTCCATTGGCCCTCAGGCAGGCACTCCCTGGTCCGGGACGTCCAAGCCAATCACCTCTACGAGATCGACGAATCGGGCGCCGAACCCGGCTTCGGGACCCGCGCCGCATCAACGACTCCTAAGGCATGGTTCAGTGACGTCAGCATCAGCCTTGGCCATCGCCATGCGGAGACACCGTTTGACGACTACGCGACACAACCGCTCCTTCCGCAACGCCTCAGCCAACTGGGTCCAGCGGCGGCTTGGCTAGATGTGAACGGAGATCGGCACGAGGACCTCATCATCGGCTCATCGCGAGGAACCGCTCTTGCTGTGCATCTTGGAAACGGACGCGGAGGGTTCACGAAGTCCACCGCTCTTGGGACCCCGCCTCCAGACGACCTAGGGGCCGTGGTAGGGTCGATCCGGGAAAACGGCGCGGCGTTCCTGATCGCGAGTTGTGCGACTCTTGAGTCGATGGGATCCAACGGAAACCAATCAGTCCTCCGGTGGGGTTGGACGCCCGCTGGTCTGACACCAGAATCCCCTCTTCCAGCCCTCGCAGCCAGCGCAGGAGCGATGGCACTGGGTGACGCGGATGGGGATGGAGACCTCGACCTGTTCGTCGGCGCCCGACTCAAGGTCCGACGTTGGCCGGAACCCGGAGGATCCCGTTTCTACAGGAACGACGGTGGAACCTGGATCGCCGAGGACGCCGAGGCTTGGTCGATGGTCGGCCCGGTCGCCGATGCCCTGATGGCGGACGTTCATGGGGATGCCCGTCCAGAATTGATCATCGCCTCAGAACTGGGACCCATCGAGGTGTACTCCAGAACCGAACGCGGTTGGAACCGTCTGACCAAGTCCTTGGGACTCGAAACCCTCACCGGATGGTGGAACAGCGTTGCCGTGGGTGATTTCAATGGTGACGGTCGTCTGGATCTGGTCGTAGGAAACCGTGGGCGAAACTCCAAGGCCGAGATCTGGGGTGACGGAAAAGTCGATATCCGTTGGGGCGAACTCGATGCGAGCGGAACCATTGGGGTCTTCGAAGTCGCAACCCAGGGAAAGCGTACCCACCCGCTTCGGGATCGTCGACAACTCGCGGTCCAGATTCCAGAGGTCACTGCCAGGATCCCAAGCCATGCCACATTCGCATCGACCGATGTCCTAGACGTGATCGGACTGACGGCATCTCCCTTGCGTCGCAGCGCCGCGAACCGTCTGGAATCCATGATTCTGCTGAATCGTGAAGGCCGGTTTGATGCCCATCCACTCCCCCGGGAAGCCCAATGGGCCCCGGTCTTTGGGATCGGAGTTGCAGATTTCGATGGCGACGGCGCCATGGATCTCGCCCTCGCGCAAAACCTCTTTGCCATCCATCCAGATGACACCCGGCTTGATGCAGGTCTGGGAATGATCCTCAGGGGCGATGGAAAGGGCGGTTTTGAGGTCCTCCCAGCGACACGGAGCGGAATACGTCTCAACGGTGAACAACGAGCCGCAGCCGTAGCGGATTACGATGAGGACGGCCGCATGGACCTACTCATCACACAAAATGGAGCGGGCAGCGCCCTGTTCCACAATGAGGCATCACGGCGAGGCATCCGCATCCGTCTGAGGGGGCCGACAGGAAATCCTCTGGGAATCGGGGCCGTGGTTCGGGCCATTCGGAGCGGCAACACGGGACCGTCGCAGACAGTCACCGCCGGTGGCGGATACTGGTCGCAACCCGGCCAGGTTCAGGTACTGACCGGAGACCGCCCTGAAACCCTCGAGGTCAGGTGGAGTGACGGAAAGACCACGCGTCACCCAGTACCCAACGGATTGGACGAATTGACTGCGGATTGGGAAACAAAGGCTCAGTAGCCAAGGACCTGTTTTCGCTCCATCGCCTTCCGAAGCTGCCCATGGGCAGGCCCCATGGCAGGCTCCAACCGGACGGCAGTCTGTAGCGCAGCAATCGCCTCATCCACCCGGTCGAGAACGAGCTGCGATCGTCCGAGGTTGAACCACGCTTCGGCGAAATCAGGGTTCAGCTGCACGGCCCGGGCGAACTGCGGGATGGCGTTGGTCAGTTGACCAGCGCTGGCGAATGCAGTGCCCAGATTGTTGTGGGTTCGGCTGTTTTTCGGATCAGCAGCGAGTGCAGTCTGGAGGTGCTGGATGGCCTCGTTGAAGCGTCTCGCTCGGACGAGGAGATTGCCGAGATTGCTATGTGCCTCAGCGTAGGTCGGGACCAGCTTGATCGCGGTTTCGTAATGGCTGATGGCGTCATTCGTTCGGCCCTGCCGGGCATACAGGAAACCGAGATTAAAGTGGGCCTCCTCGTAGTCCGGCGCCTTCTTTACCAACGCCAGATAGGCCGTCTCGGCATCCGTAAATCGCCCCTTCGTTGCGAGATCGTCGGCTGCAATCAGCTCGGCCATCCGCGGATCAGCAGCGTCCCCCACGTCTGGGAGCGGACTCGACCCAGCAATGTCGCTTGTTTCCGGAACGGGATTAGACGAAGTCAGCCCCGGAGTCGTGGTTCCTAGGTGGGGGGAGGCGGCAGCGTCTCTTCTGCCACACCCCGTAAACACGGCCGTGGAGAGAATGAGAAGAATCACCGCGGTGAGCGGAATATTCAGGACTGCGAGGCAAAAAAAGAAACCGCAGGAATCGTGCACCGGCGGATTCCTTGCCGGGCCGAGTCCTGCGGTTTGAAGTCGATATCGACTACTTGGCCGGAGCAGCGGGCGTTGCATCGCCCGAAGTCTGGTTGATCGAATCCACCCACTCAAGGACGGCCTCTTGGGCGGAATCACCAGGACGCTGACCGAGCTTCACGATTCGAGTATAGCCACCGGGGCGAGCCTTGAAGACTGGGGCGATGCGCTCGAAGACGATGTGTACCACGTCATTTTCGTTACGCCACTTCTCACGAAGGACCTTGCCCTTGACTGTTGGAGTGCCAACGAAGTGGCTACGAGGCTGTTGCCGGAGCTTGGCAGAAACCAAGCGCCGATAGTG
>JBDLQQ010000438.1:0-5312 GCA_039800465.1 Verrucomicrobiota bacterium | reverse complement strand
CGTTCCACGAGCTCCAGCACCGCGGTGGTCCGCTCGACGGCCGCACCCAGCTCGCAGTCGATCAGGAGTGTTACCATCCGGGAGAGGGGTTTCCCGACCGAGGGTCCAGGCTGGAATGGCTTGTAGTGCTGGAGCACAGGAGCCTCATCCCGACCGCCCCACTCCAGGACCGACGTCGTCAGGCTGCTGGCATCGCTGAGGGAACCACTCCCGATGGTATGGCTCTCCAGGGCGTCGACCATCTCGCCGAACGCCTTCCTCTGCCGGGCGTCGGTCCAGGAGATCGAGGACATCGCCGCACGGAGTTCGGCAGCGAGACCGGCCTTGCTGCGTTCCCAGGCATCGACGCCGGGAAGATCCTGGAACGGCATCTTGGACCGGTTCTCGGAGCCCACCGCTCCGGACTTCCACAGCGCATGCCACGAGCTGAAGAACGAGGCGAGCGACTCGCCGACGCTCTTCTTCTCCCTGCCGAGAACGGCCCGCCGGAAGGCGTGGAGGAACTCCGCGGCCTCGCCATCGTCCAGCGCCGCATCGAGGAGCCCGGTGCGGATCTCGTCCAGCGCGGCCTCCTGACGCGGCCCGGTCAGGAGCTCGAACTGCCCGGAGGTCAGGCCGAGCTCGTACGGGAACCCCCGCACGATCCTTGAGAAGAAGCTGTCGATGGTCCCGAACTGGAGCCGAGGCAGCGACCGCACCATCCGCGCGAGGGTCGTGTCGACATCGATCGGCTGGCCCAGCTCCCGCACGAGCTGGTCGGCCCGTTGGGGGTCCAGAGCCGCGCGCGCCAGTTTGGCCAGCACGGCATCCGCGAACTCCCCGGCCGCCTTGCGGGTGAACGTCAGCGCCATCAGCGAGGTCGGTTCGGCCCCACGGACCCCGACCAGCCCAATGACGCGGTTGCCCAGCTGATAGGTCTTGCCCGAACCGGCCGAGGCCCGGATCAGCAGGTTCTTGCTCAGGATCTCGATGCTCATGATGCCACCTCCACCAGGTCCGCCAGCCGGCGTCCCATTCCCAGGACCTCGAACGCGTCGTAGGCCATCCGATCCGCCGGGGGACCAAACCGTCGCGCCTTCACGCAGCCCACCACCCATTTCGCACAACGCAGGGCCGAATCCCGATCGTCGGGCCGGAATCCCTCCCACAACGACAGCCCCACCTCGCCCTCGGACTCCCCGAGGATGAAGTATCCCAGTTCCCGCACGTCGGGGATGAACGCCGCATAGAGGGGGACCTGGAGATTGGTCCAGCGGGTCTGCTTGCCCCTGGGATTCTGACCCAGGACCTCGTCGACGCCCACGAGGTGTGCCGGCAACACGGTGTTCGACTTCATCTCGGTCCGGTGTTCCCTCTCGACCTCCTTCATGGACGCGTAGGTCTTGTAGTCCAGGACCCGGACACGGCCGTCCGCGTGGCGGTCGATGCGGTCGACCTTGCCCACCAGGACGACGCCGTCGATGTCGCTCTCGAACTTGGTCTCGACCGCCTGCACGCGCCATCCCTCGGTCCGGATCCGGGCCTGGTGACGGGCGAACCATCGCAGTCGCTGACGGGCTCCCTCGATCTGGATCCGGAGCGCCAACGGAGGCCGGGTGCCATGATATTCCTGGACCACCCGATCAAGCTCTCCCAGGAGCCACGACTCGAGGTCGGCCACGCTCTCCGAATCCCGGATGGTGGGATCTCCGCCCCACCGCTCGAGGACAAGATGGACCACCGTGCCGAAGTTGCGGGCGTTCCACTCGACCCTCTCGGGCTCCCGTGCCTGGAGTCCGGCACCATGCCGGAGATGGAACCGGTACGGGCACGTCAGGTAGTCCCCCAGTGCGGTCACCGAGAGCCTGGGTTTCAGGTCGACCCTGGGAGGCGTCCAACGCCACTGGGGATGCCACCCCTCGTCGGCACCGGTGGGTTCCACCTCGCGGAAGAGACGCTCGACCCGACGCGCCAATTCCTGGCCCTCGGCCGCGAGCAGCAGTCGCGACGGCATCAGGGCCTCGCCATCCCCGCCGGTCCGCCCCAGCAGGAGGTCCACCCGACGACGGGACGAGACCAGGGCTTCGAAGAGATGGGCATCGCGCGCCGCGCGCCGGCGGTCCCCAGTCATCCCGAGGAGTTCCCGGACGCGATCCGAAAGCCATGGATCCGCACCAGGCGACGCGGGGACCTTTCCCTCGTTCATGCCGCACACCACGAGGTGGCTACCCGGGGCGTGGAGCAGCTCCAGCCATCCCATCACATCACCGACGCGCCCCTCGGGAGGTTCGGGAGCGGTCTCCCCCAGATCGCGGACCATCAGCTCCAGCCAGAATGCCGCATCGCGTTGGACCACTCCCAGGACCACGGCCATGGAGCGCAGCCATTCGCGAACGTCAGACCATGCCCCCTCGGGATCGATCCGTTGAACCAGCTGGGCCATGGCTTCCGGGAACGGCCTCGCGAGGAAGCCCTGCCGCTCGGCGACCAGACGGGCCATGGTCTCGGATCCGAGGCGCTTGATGAGTGGACGTCCCTGCGCTTGATCCCGTTGCTGACTCCGGGCCTCGGACCGTTCGACGTCCTCCGCGGTGCGGACCAGGTCGTCATCCCGGAGCCGGGAGAGCTCCTGCGCCCGCTGTGCGCGGAGTCCGTGGCACAGGACGGAGGTCTCCCGGGCACCGAGGAGGTCGATGGCCTCCGCGACTTGGGGCCGGTGGAGCCAGGCGCGCCAGAGCCCGAGCCAGATGCGGGCCGGTGAGACGGCACGGGCACCGGGATGGTGGAGGATCCAGCCGGAGCGTCCGAACGACCGCACGAGTTCGGCTGCGACCGCGTCGTCTGCCGACCCGAGGGCCAGGTCGTCCGCGGCGGTTCCAGCGGCTGCCACCTTCTCGACAGCGCCTTGGGCCTGCTGGCGGGCATCTGCCACGAGCGTGACCGACGGCGGCAGGGGGAGCGGCCTCCCGACCCAGACCTCCGGGACCGGGCGTCCAAAGGGATCGAACCCTGGGCCTTCGGGTGCGGCGATCAGGCAGGTGAATGGCGCACCCGCGAGGCGCTGCACGGCGGCCTCGGGAAGGTCGGGAACCCCGGCGAGGACGATCCGTTCGCGGACAGGATCCCGCACCAGGCGCTCCAACTGCTGGGAGCGGCCCTGGAGGCCCCAGTTGGAAAGCTGCTGTTCCTTGAGACGCCACAGTCGGGCGAGCTCGGCCCATCGATCGGACTCCACCGTTTCCTTGAGCCGTCGGGCGGCGGTCTCAGGGGTGAGGGCGGCCTCCTGCAGCGAGCGTTCGAGCCCCACCAAGGCCGTAGCCAGTCCGAGGCTCCATCCAGCTCCATCTTCGTGATCGGGCGCGACGGGAAACACCGACGCAAAGGGTTTCCAGTCCTCGATGGACTCGAGGGTCTCGACCCACGCGAGCACCTCGGCTCCGCCCGGGGCGGAGTCGGTCTCAAGGAACCATCCCGGCGTGACCACCCGGGGGGCCAGGCAGGCCCCCTTCTCTGCGAGCGCCTGCCGGAGGCGTCGTCCGCCCTGCGCCGTCGGCACCACCACGACCATCCCCGGAAGCTCGTCACGACGCGCCCAGAGCCAGTCCACCACCGCCCCCAGGAAGGGACGGTCACAGCCCAGGAAAACCCTACGATCCATCGATGTCCTTTCTCCGCTCACCCTGTCGATCCTACGGATGCCCTGTGACAAATGCCGTCACAGAGCCCCCGACTGCACCTCTCCCCGAGTGGACAACAAGCCAGCGGGATTGAACAGGAGGGCGTGGGTTCCGTGGCGTTTCAGGAAAATGCCGACAGCCCTGCCCAAAGGCCCATCACTGGGACAATTCCTTTGAAGCTCATCCGCCAAGACCTCCACGTACTTGGGAAACGCTCCCCGAATCCGATTCGGATGAAAGAAGACGAGGTTCTCCGATGAGCAGTTCCTCCAATCTTCATCCCGATAGAATACCTGCGCACAATGGTAGTGGTAATTGGGCAGGCGATATTTGATGCAGGTGATGACCTCGCACAGCGGCAACGTATCAAACACGAACGGGGTTGTTCTGGGAGGTGGATGGGGCGCTGAGATGATGTCCTTTACCCCCTCGGGAAGGGTCTCGAACACCACGGAAGCCGCGGAAGGCAACACCACACCTCCGGCGTTGCGGCAAGTGGCCGGGGAACATGCGAATGCACCGCCCAGCAATGTAAGATGCTCTGGCGACAGCCGGATCAACCCCAGGGAAACCAGTTCCGCGATCGGACGGTAGTCGTGTTTCGTCGCGCCCTCTCCACCGAGGGTAAGGTTGCAGAGATTCTTGATGCCATAGAGCCGGATGAGCTCGACCTCTTTTTCGAAGGCTTTTGCCTCGTCTTTGCTCTCGAAGACCTTTTCGGGCTGAACGCTCCCTCCCGCGGCGACAATGCTCCTGATCTTGTTGTACAGCTTGCTATCCTTGCGATTGCGATACCCGTTCAGCGCAAAGGGCACATGGAATTCCATCCGTATTCCTTTGCCTTTGCCGACATAGATGACATCTGACCCATTCGGACCGGGGATGCTGCTCTTCAGCAGGTAAGTGTAGTACATGAATTGATCTCTATGATTGTTCGGAACCGGCCATTGCTGCGCCAAAACCCGGGCTGAATCATCAGGCTCACCCGTGTCATTTTCGGTCACAGGCGAATCACTGACCCAGCCAGTAACGACTGTTTCCGGAGGCAAGCCAGCCCCGCAGAACCATCCCGCATGGTCACCGAGGCACACCGAATGAAGGTCTCCACCTGACTCACCTTCATCGTCAGGGCACCGAAGGTCGCGTCGGGCCCGCATAGGGCTTGGCCCCGAGTTCCCGGTGCTGGGTGTGGTCCACGTGCAGCAGGGTCGGATCCTGTGTCGTTGGCGCCCCGATGAACCCATGGTACCGACCCATCCAATAGGCCAGCAGCCAGGCACCGGGTTCGACCACATCCTTCCCTCCCGCCCCACCGTCCGCCTGCATGACCCAGTGGTCCCAGCGCAGCGGTTCCGTCTCCCGTGGCGGGAAGGTCCGGGTCCCGCCCTTCAACGCGACATAGCCCTGCGGTGTCCGGAGGTCTGTCCGGTGGGAGTTCTGGTACGACCACACCCGGAGGTCCAGCGGCCATCCGCGGAGATGCTCCACCGAGGCCCCGGAATCGACCTCGTTGCCCGTGAGGGCCGCATAGAGGTAGTTGAACCAGGGATTCTGCTCCACGCGCACCACCTCATAGCCCCGCTCGTAGGCCCGGCGGTAGACCGCGTGGAGGTCCGGATCCGTCTCGAGACGCAGCAGATTCCAGAGACTCCAGAA
>JBDLQQ010000437.1:0-3985 GCA_039800465.1 Verrucomicrobiota bacterium | reverse complement strand
CGAACCCTCGGGGTCCATACCGGAGAGACGGATCGAAATCGCCGCATCCTCCTCCGTGACCACCGTCTGAGGTGTCGCGATCGGAACGTCATTCACCGGGCTGATCTCAATCGTCACTATGGACTCGGCCGAGTCCGCATTGTCGTCGTGGACCTTGTAGGTGAAGGAATCGGATCCGAAGGCATTGGCGTCCGGCATGTAGGTCAGGTCCGGAGGCACCCCGGTCAGCACCCCACGCATCGGCTTCGTCACGACCGAGTAGGTCAGCGCCGCACCCTCCACATCATGTCCCACCAATTGGATCCCAACCGGTTGATCCTCCTCGGTCCGGACCGTACGGCTGGTGGCCTCTGGGATGTCATTGACGGGCCGGATTTCGATCGTCACCTCCGCCTCCGTCGATTCCACCGACCCATCCCCCACTCGGAAGGTGAAGGTGTCGATGCCCGTCTCATGGGCGTTTGGCGTGTAAACAAGGTCGGGAGCCGTGCCACTCAGGATACCCCGACCAGGGAGGCGAACCACGGCATAGGCCAGTTCCGAACCCTCGGGGTCCATACCGGAGAGACGGATCGAAATCGCCGCATCCTCCTCCGTGACCACCGTCTGAGGTGTCGCGATCGGAACGTCATTCACCGGGACGATTTCGATCGTGACCCACGCCTCCTCGGATTCCTGCTGCCCATTGGTCACCTTGAACGAGAAGGAATCGGTGCCAGCGGCATCCGCAGCCGGGGAATAGACGAGGTTGGGTGCCGTTCCGGACAAGGATCAGCGTCTCGGCGGGGTGACCACCGTATAGCTCAGCCCGGCGCCCTCCGAATCCGTCCCGGAGAGCGTGATCGTGGCTAGGGCGTCCTCGTTCGTCCGGACACTCTGGGCGAACGCAACCGGCGGAGTCGGAGGCGCCCCTCCAGTCGCCCCCCTCACGAAGTAGTGCCCGGCGGAGCCATAGTTGGAATACCCCAGGTGCGTGCCATCGGCTGGCTTCCCGGCGCCTCGGATGGTCAGGGAGTAGGTCCCCGCGGGAACGGCCACCGCAAGGGAGGCACCAAGGGATTCGGACGGGTTGTCTGCCATCACCAGCGTGCCCGCGGCGTCCCGGAGCTCGGCGACGAGGTCAACGTTCGGACCAAGCCTCACCGGAAGGACCGAAATCCTCACGAAACCCGAATCCGCATCGAAGAGGAAGACATCCACATCAGACCCTGTCTCCAGGAGGCCATCCACATCCAATCGGGCGCCTGAGGAAAGCCGCGTCGCGGTCGCTGGGTCGTTGCCATGATCGTCGGGACGCAGCGACAACCCGTGGTTCTGCATCACGGCAAAGTCGTCCTCCTTGTTGTTGGCACCCGGGTATTCCCCCCGGCTCCACTGGGAAAGGTTCCGGTAGTAGGCGGTTCCCATGATGGGAGTCCAGGCCGTCTCACCCGAACCATACCCCTCGTAGTAGGTCTCCCAGGAAGTACCATCATGGCTCAGCCCGAGCGTGTGTCCCGCCTCGTGACTGACGGACTCCGCAACGTACTTCGGCGAGGCCCCGTTCAACCGTTCAGGAAAGACCAGGGCCGGCTGGAAATAGGCATGACTCGTCCCGGAGGAACTGTAGACCCCGACCCAGGCCATCCCCCCGTAGTCCCCGAAGTAGCTGGCGATGGGACTGATCAGCACCCGGGTGCCGAACTCGGCATCCGCCGCGTCGGTCCGATGGATCTGCTCCTCACTCGAGAGCTCCGTGGTCACATCGACCTCGAAGGGCGCATAATCCTCGGCCACCCGAGACCAGATCTCCTGGATACGCCGCCGCTCCTCCTCGCTGAAGGACTCCGGGTGACCGTCGATATCGAACGGCGGAGCCAACAGATCCCGACCGCTGAAGTAATAGGCGTTCCAAATGGTTCCAGAGATGAAGTGGCCGTCGAAATCGAGGTATAGGATCCGGGAGGACCCCGGCCTGCTGTGGAGTCGGAACGTCTCCTCAAGGGGCACCGGAGAGGTCGTGCCGGAAACGGCGGACGGAGGGAGCAGGGCCTCGGGGGCGGGATCCGCATGCAACAAGCGCCCCCCCGGCTCGACGGAGAGGGTCGGATCGACCCGAAACTGGAGGGCCAACTGGTCGGGACTGCGCCGATGGGCCCGGGCGATCGACGGCAACCGGACCCCGAGGGCACGGATCGCCTCCTCGCCTCTCAGCAGACGAGGCACCGCCGGAGCGGCTGCCACAGGGCCACCGGCACCCCATGCCGAACCCAATGCGAGGCACTCGATGAGAAGGCCTAGCAGGAAGGTAACCCCAGCGCCACCCCACCCGAGGCGGCAGATCACGGAGGATGGGGGGGGCGGATTCATCTCGGACCCGGCGTCACAACAGTACCCAGGCAGGGCGTTCCGAAACCGTTGTTGAATCCAGCGCCTGAATCAACCGGCAGATCTTCCCACACCTCAGTCCAAGGAGGATTTCATGGCGCCCACAAATCAGCGGATTCCGATCCGACCGGTTGCAATCCTGGGACCCCGGCCGTAATTCTGTCGGCCCTGCCGAACGCCTTTTCGAAGCCAACGACCGTACCCTCCGTCCCAGATCCCATCGTGAGATCCCAACGACATGCCACCGCCCTCTGTCTGGCGGGATTGATTCTTGGCGCGGGAAACCTGCTGGCCCAGAGCGGCGACCGCGCCGGTGAGGTCCAGAAGGACGTCGTCCCGGAGGACCGCATCCCCCCTGCCCCAGTCCTGACCCCGGAGCAGGAGGCCAAGACCTTCCGCCTGCCAGAGGGTTTCCGGGCCGAACTCGTCGCCTCCGAACCCCTCGTCCAGTCCCCCGTCGCCATGCAGTTCGATCCCCAGGGTCGACTCTGGGTCGTCGAGATGACCGGCTACATGCGGAACCCCGACGGGACCGGAGAGACCGAGCCCAATGGCAGCATTGTCATCCTGACTGACACCAACCACGACGGCCGGATGGATCGGCGGACGGTGTTTCTCGACCATCTGGTGATGCCCCGCACGGTGATGCTGTTCGGCGACGGGGCCCTGGTGGCGGAACCCCCGAAGGTCTGGTTCGCCCGGGACACCAACGGCGATGGCAAGGCGGACGAGAAGATCCTGGTCCTCTCGGACTACGCGACCCAGAACGACCCGACCCTCGGGGCGAAGTCGAACCCGGAGCACGCCAGCAACGGGTTGATGTGGGCCCTCGACAACTGGGTCTACTCGGCCAACCACACCCGGCGCTACCGCTGGAAGGGACACCCGACCAACTGGGTCGCCGAGGACACGATCTTCCGGGGACAATGGGGGCTAACGCAGGACGACGTCGGCCGCCTGTACTACAATTCGAACTCCGATCCGCTGCGGGCGGATCTCGTCCCCAGCGCCTACCTCGCCCGGAACCCCAACCTCCGCGCCTCGGTGGGTGCCAACCAGCAGATCGAGCGGAGCATGAAGACCTATCCGGCCCGCGTGAACCCGGGGGTCAACCGCGGCTACCAGCCGGGACAGCTCTCGCCCGAGGGGAAGCTCGCCTCGTTCACTGGGGCCTGCGGACCGGTGGTCTACCGGGGCGACCAGTTCGGTTCGGACTTCGTGGGGGACGCCTTCCTCTGTGAACCCACCGGGAATTTCGTCCGCCGGGAACGGATCGAAGGCCGGGGCGGCCTCCTCACCGCGACCAATGCCCATCCGGAAACGGAGTTCCTGACATCGACCGATGAACGGTTCCGGCCGGTGAACCTCGCGAACGGCCCCGATGGAGCCCTCTACGTGGTCGACTTCTACCGCGGCCTGATCCAGCACCGGATCTACCTCACCAGCTACCTCCGGAAGCAGCTGGCCTCCCGGAACCTCTTCCAGCCCGTCGACCAGGGCCGCATCTGGCGGATCGTGCGGACGGATCGTCCCATCGACCGCAACCCCGCCCTCGGCGCCAAACCCTCCACCGACCAGTGGCTGACCCGGATCTCGCATCCGAACGGTTTCTGGCGCG
>JBDLQQ010000436.1:0-5284 GCA_039800465.1 Verrucomicrobiota bacterium | reverse complement strand
ATCCATCACGCCCTCCTTCGCGGTGATCCGGGCGGAATGGTCCGCCACAAAAACCCCACCACGAATCTCGAGCAGCGAGACAGAACGGGGATCCACTGCATCCTGCAGCGGAATCTGGATCCGTTCCCCGGAAGCAACCTGAACCGCATCGGGCCATGTCTGTTTCGACTCCATGACTGGCCACGTCCGGGAGGGACCGCCCAGGAGCTTCCCAATGACCTGTCGAACCCCCTCGAGTGAACCGAGCTGGATGCGGCCGGAATCGTCGGACCTGAGCGAGAGGACTTCCGGCTGCTGGAAACCGTTGCGGAACACCTGAACCTCGACGACCTGGTCCGGGATCGCCTCGCCATTGCGGCCCAGGACGTCCAAACGTAAGGATCCCTCCGACCGGGTCAGAAACGCATCGGCGATGAGTGCCGTCCTCTGGATGCCATTGAAGGTCCAGCCCCTCCGGGCCTCGAGGGTGATCTTCTGTCCCGCCTGGGTCAGCGAGTCGACCTCGCCCTGGAGTTCGATCTGGAGGCCGGCCAATCGGTCGGGTGTCCGGACCGGATGCAGCAGGACGTTGTCCGGCTCCAGCTTGAGCGAGCGGATCTCCGCGGTGGACACCACGCCGTCGAGGGTCTCGGTCCGGAGCGTCAGCTTGGGATTCTTGAGCAGGCCGAGAGCCACCGGGGTCTTCCCGGCGAAGAGCATGGCGCGCACCGCCAGCATGGCCTCCTGCCCCGGCAGCAATTGTTCACGGTCGACGTGGAACTGGGCGTCGAGACGGTAGTTCTCACCGGGATGATCGAAGGACACGAGGCTGGCGAAGCCACTGTCGGCATCGGCGAGGACCAGTTGACGACGTCCGGGTTCACGGGTGAATGGAATCAGGATCCGGCCATCCTTCTCCGGATCGATACGGCGACCATCCAACCAGGCCGACACCCCACGGAGAGGCTGCTGGGACTCGTCGAGCGGCGTGATCCATTCACCAGCCGCACCGGTTTGCTGGACCAGCGAGTACTGTCCCTTACGGATGAGGGCCCTCGAGGATTTCCCGCCTGCGATGACCTCGACGATCCAGGCACCCCGACGCCCCTTGAGCTCGGGGAACTTCAGGGTCTTCGCCACCCTGCGGAACGGCGAGGCATCCCCGTTCAGTGTCTGCTCGGAATTGGCGACGAGCCCGTCGAGGTTGAGGTCCGTGTTGAGCTGCCGATTCTGCGTGGTGAAGAAGCCCAGCGTGTTGATCTCAAACAGCCGCACGATGACCTGGGGGGCGTTCTTCAGGATCACGTCGAGGGAGACCTCCTCGGCGGGCGGAAGCACCACGGGGCTGTTCGGGGGGAACTCCACATCGACCCGATCGCGGAGCGCCTGATAGGCGGCCGGGGAGAGGAGCGAGGCCCAACGTTCCGGATCCGGCGCCCCGGTGGTGATCTTGGCCTCGGCAAACACGGGCTTGAGCCAGTCCTCGTTCAACCACTCCGCCCAAGGTTCCCAGGACGACTCCTCCTTGGCGAAATGCAGCAGGTAGTCCCGGACCAACTCGTCGTCGGAACCGATCGGTCCGGAACCGATGAGATCGAACGCCGCATTGAGATCAGCTCCCCGGCGTTGCACCTCGGACTGCTCCAGAAACCGGGGGCTCATGTAGACCGCCGGTCGGGGCAGCTTCAGGTACTCGATGAACCGTTCTCGATCCCGAATTCCCCGGGTGCGGTCGAGGACGAGTCGTGCGTGGAGAATGTGGGCCTTGAGGGAATTGAAGGACGAGGACAACGGCTTCACCGCAATCCAGAGCCGCTCCAACCAGGCCTCACGGACTCCTGGATCCTGGACTGAACTCGAGTCCGCGGACGGCGCGAGCTTCCGGAGCTGGGTGAAGACGAACTCCGGCTGCCGGATCAGATCGGGCATCGCCTTCTGCAACGCCTCCAGCTGTTCGGGTAGCAGTTGTCGATGGATGCCATGCTGGCCAAAACCCCGGCTTCCTGGGGTCTTGAGATCCGCGACGACCACCTCGACGAGCCCCGGCAGGTCGGGACGTTGGAGCAACGAGAGGACATGCCGCCTCTGGGCCGGGTTGAGGGGGACCGCGTCACGGAGAAGTGAGGGATACTCGGAGGGGTCCAATCCCTCGAGGGCATCCCTCTCGAGAACCTTCCTGAGGAATTCGGCCCTCGCGATCCGGGTGGGATCCAGAGTGGCCGGAAGCCCGGGCTTCTGGTCGGGAACGACCCGGACGTGATCCAGCGATGGATGGAGCCGCTCCCGCAGCCAGCGGAGGGTCCGGTCCGGATCGGTGCCATAGGCCAGCAGGGCCTGCCGGTTCTCGATCACCTGGCGTCGCGCGGATTCCGGGAACCGGGCAGCCCAGCTCTCGAGGAGGGTCTTCAGGCGATCCGCCTGCCCGGTCTGCTCATAGTGCAGGGCATGGAAGTGGTAGTAGTCCTCGGTCCCGGGCACGAGCTGGTCGAGGACGGCGGCCCGATCGGGCGCCAGGGCAAAGCGCTCGATGAATCCGATTTCGTTCTCGGCGGCGAGAGGAAGGATTCCAAGCAGAGCACCCAGGAATCGAAGTCGGCGGGAGGCGGTCATAGTAGTCAACGGACTCAAGGAAGCCGGAGGCGACACAGGCTCACTCAGGATCCCGGCTGGGGATAGTTCCAAACCCGCAGGCACGCCAGAACGGACGTCACCGGCCAGCGGACCACCCACCTATCCTCTGACCTACTCGAGTGGCCACAGCTCACGGAACGCCACCTGGGCGGCATGGTCGGGAATGTCCTCCAGGGTCGGATCCGAGAGGAATCGGGGGGCGTAGGCGGCATCGAGGCTGAAGACCCGGACGGTCTGGGCCTCGACCTCGAAGAACGCCCGCCAGGCCCCACACCCGATCTCCCATCGGATCCCGCCCCGGCGACGGATCCGACGCGACCGGTGCGGATGGGGATCACGCGACAGCAGCTCGATCATGCGGGGCCTGAAGTCGATGCCCCAATGCTCCAGGAGCCAGGCGGCCTGGGTCTGGGCCAGGGACTCGAACACGACGGTGAAACGCGGCGGCTCGGCGAGGGAAGCCTCGACCACATCATGCCATCCGGCGCGTGAGGACGGGAAGGCATCATAGGCCGGGATGTAGGGCTTGATATCGAAGACCGGGGTGCCATCGACAAGATCACAGGGTCCAATCCGGAGATGACGACCGCGGATGCCGAGCAGGGTGACCGGTGTCAGGCCGAGCGGATTTGGACGATAGGGGGATCGGGTGGCGAAGACGCCGCGGCGTTGTGCAGGGCCTCGTGGTGGGAGCACGAGGGGACGCCACCCTTCGTTCCGGTGGAACCACCAGACCAGCCAGATCCGCTCGAACCCCTCCAGATCCCGCAGGGCCAGCTGATGGTCAGCACCCTCCACCAGCTCGAGGATGCTCTCCCCGGGGTCCGTCTCCGTCGGCTGGTGTCGGGCCTGGAACTTCACCTGTTTCTCGGACCGGATGTATCCGATGGGCTGGAGGGTGAGCTCGGGCGGCACAAGGCGGTTATCGCAGAACTCCCCCACGGCTGACCACTGGGTTCGAGCAGGAGAACGACTCCATCCCCACCCGTATGCAAAGCCCCTGGGGGAGCTCGGCACACCGGGTTTACCGACAGCAAAAAGCCCCGCCGGAGGCGGGGCTTTTGTCAGGGACTCAGGGCAATGCCCCGGTCAGCGGATCGACGCGGGCGGCGTGAGCAGGACGAACACGCCACGCCGATTCTTGGCGTACGCCTCCTCGGTGGTGCCGATCATGGCCGGCTTCTCCTTGCCGTAGCTGATGGTGGTGATTCGGTCGCCACTGACGCCAGCCGACATCAGTTTGTCGCGGACCGCCAGAGCCCGGCGCTCTCCAAGTGCGAGATTGTACTCCTCGGTGCCGCGGTCGTCACAGTGGCCCTCAATGAGGAGGCTATTGGAGGTATTCGCCTTCAGGTAGTCCGCAACGCGGGCGATGTTGGCGTTGTACTGCGGCTTCAAATTGGACTTGTCGAAATCGAAATAGACGGTGTCCGACGCGAACTTCTCGCGGTCTTGGACCATCTTGGATGGGTCGAGGTTGGGATTCAGGTCCGTGCTACCGGTCGTGTCCGTTCCCGTTGAACCGGTTCCGTTGCCATCCAACCGTCCTCCGCCGATGCCATTCCCGGGGTTCAGCGGAATCTCACCCACCGGACCCGTCGAGCCAGACTGGCCGGCAGGAAGCGGGGTCAGACCCTTGGGTTTCCGGGAGCAACCAGCGGCGCCACCGAGCAGGCAGGCGGCTGTGACGAGGAGGAGGACTCGGGACAGGGAGAACTTCATGGATCAGCCTTGGGATGCGCGAACAGAAAAAGGGAGGACCTCACCTGGACCAACTGGCTTGCGAGCACCCCCCCGAAATACGGGTCAAATCCTTGACGTGCTTGGAGGGCACGTCAAGCAGCGACAGTCGCCGTTCACCGCCGACACGACGGGTGAAGACCAGCGTGCGGGAATTCGGGGACCAGGACGGATCCTCGCCCGCTGCGATCGCATTGGCGCTGCCCCCGGCAGCTGGCATCACATAGATCGTGAACTCACCCGCGGCCCGGGTGAATGCGATCCATTGGCCATCCGGGGACCAATCGGGCTCCGTGCATTGCGTCACGCCCCCGGTGTTGAGCCGCTTCATGGCTCCTCCCGAGGCGGGGATGGTGTAGAGGGATGGGCGACCGCCCTCGGCCGAGGTGAAGCAGATCGTGCGGCCATCCGGGGACCAGCAGGGGGACGCCTCCAACTCCTTCGTGGTGGTCAACTGCCGGAGTCCGCTTCCATCCACGTTCGCCAGCCAGAGATCCGGGCTTCCGCTACGGCTCAACACCATCACGACCTTGCTGCCGTCAGGAGAGACCGCTGGGCTGGAACTGGTCCCGGGGAACGAGAACACCCGGGTGCGATTGCCGCTCCGCAGGTCCTGGAGGTAGATCTCCGGCCGGGAACCCCTGAAGGAGGTGTAGAACAGCTTGAGCTGTCCCGGCACCCAGGAAGGACCAAACGCGATGGATCCATCCCCGGTGAGCGCAACACCATTGGCTCCATCACAATCAGACGCCCAGATCTCGGAGATGAGCTCCCCCCGGGCGTTGCGGCCGCCAGGGAGATTCCGGAAGGCGATCTTGGTGTTGGCAATCCCGGGGAGCTGGAGCAGGGATTTCACCACATCATTCGCCAGTGCATGGGCCTGGGCGCGGGCGGATCCACCCGGATAGGTCCGGGCAAACAGCACCTGCTGGCT
>JBDLQQ010000435.1:0-3927 GCA_039800465.1 Verrucomicrobiota bacterium | reverse complement strand
GGTCCCAGCTTCGGTCCGTTCCAGGGCGCCGGCGCCAACACCGCCTTCACCCTCGCCGAGCGCCTCGCAGGAAGGGTGACCGACCACTTCGTCGTGGTGGCCGATGCCATGACCCGACAGTACCTCGAGGCTGGTATTGGTCGTCCGGACCAGTACACCCGGATCTTCAGTGGGTTCGACCTCGACCCCTATCTCTCCACGACCCGCGACCCCGAGTTGGGGCGTCGGCTTGGACTCGGGCCCGGCGACATTGTCGTGGGGATGATCGCGCGGCTGTTCGAGTTGAAGGGACACGACGATCTCTTCGCGTTGGCGCCTGCGCTGGTGAAACGCCATCCCCGCCTGAAGTTCCTGTTGGTGGGCGATGGTCCGTGGCGGGGCCGGTTCGAGGCCCGTGCCCAGGAGCCCGATCTCCGGGGGCGGGTGGTCTTCTCGGGGCTGGTGCCCCCGTCGGTGGTTCCATCGATGGTGGGACAGATGGATCTCCTCATCCACCTGTCCCGTCGCGAGGGCCTGCCACGTGCGTTGCCACAGGCCCTTGCAGCGGGCCGGCCAGTCGTGGCCTACGACTGCGACGGGTCCGGGGAGGTCTGCCTCGAGGGACGCACTGGGTTTCTGGTGCCCCTGGGGAACCTCGACCTGCTGGCGGAATGCCTTGAGAAACTGATCCGGGATCCAGGGCTCAGGGAACGTCTGGGTGGCGCCGGCCGGGAGTGGGTTTCGGAGCGGTTCCGGGTCGAGACCATGGTGGATGCCCTCGCGGCCCTCTATGAGCGACTCGGGCCGCGCGGTGGCCGCCCAGGAGCCCGGTGACGGATCTTCCCCCATGAAGTTCCCCGCAAACCTCTACGGAACCGTTGCGCTGGCGGCCTGTCTGATTTCGGCGGGATCCCTCCCGCTCTGGAGGCGTTGGTGTCTTCGTCGTGGTTGGGTCGACGACCCCGGTCATCGCAAGATCCACCATGTTCCCGTGCCACTGGCGGGTGGCTTCGCCGTCTTCACGGGCATGGCGACCGTCGTTGTCGCCGGCGTCCTCGCCGTGGTGTTGCACTGGATGCCCGCAGAGCCTCTCTCAAAGCTGTCGTACGGACTGGGACGACGCGCCGTCGAGCTCACGACCCTGCTCCTCGGTGCGGTGGGGATGCTCGTATTGGGTGGCTGGGACGATCGCCGCGAGCTGAGGCCAGGGGTCAAGTTCGCGGGACAGTTCCTCATCGCGTTGGCGGTGACGCTGTCGGGGGTCCGAATCACATTGTTCGTCCCGAGCCTCGTCTTCAGCCACGGCGTGACCGTCCTCTGGATCCTCACGGTCACGAACGCCTTCAACATCAACGACAACATGAACGGCCTTTGTGCCGGCCTTGGCGCCATCGCCTCGGGATGGATCGCATTTCATGCCGCCCACGAGGGGCAGTATCTGGTCGCCTCGATGGCGTTCCTGGTCCTCGGCTCGCTGCTCGGATTCCTTCCGTACAACTACCCTCGGGCCTCGGTGTTTCTTGGGGATTCAGGAAGCCACCTGGTGGGCTACCTGATGTCGGTGCTGGCGATCCTCCCTCACTTCTATTCCCCGAGGCAGGTCGAGCCCAGTCGCTGGGCGGTGGTTTGCCCGCTACTGATCCTCGCAGTCCCGCTGGCCGATCTTGTCTCGGTGGTCTGGATCCGGACGCGACTGGGTCGGCCTTTCTGGATCGGGGACACGAACCATTTCTCCCACCGTTTGACGCGTGCGGGACTGGGGCGACCTCAGGCGGTGGCGTTGTTGTGGGCCGCCGCAGTGGCGGTGGGTGCGCTGACACTCCTATTCTAAGAGCGCCCGGCTCCTTGCCGCCGGAACACCTCCGGCCTAACGTGGCGCGCTCTTATGGAAAACGTCGTCATCATGGGAACCGGCTGTGCCGGATTGACCGCAGCGATCTACACCGCCCGGGCCAACCTCAAGCCCCTCGTCCTGACCGGGGTCATGCCCGGGGGACTCCTGACGACCACCAGCATCGTCGAGAACTTCCCGGGCTTCCCGGAGGGTGTCGATGGCTTCGAGCTCATGCAGCGCATGCAGCAGCAGGCCGAGAAGTTCGGTGCCCGCGTCCAGTTCAGCGTGATCGAGTCCGTCGACCTCAAGTCCTCGCCCATCCGCCTGGTCGTGGACGGACAGCCGGTCGAGACCAAGACCCTCATCATCGCCAGCGGCGCCGGTCACAAGCACCTCGACATCCCCGGCGAGCACGAGCTCGAGAAGAAGGGGGTCACGTACTGTGCGACCTGTGACGGTGCGTTGCCGGTCTTCCGAAACCAGCATCTGGTCGTGGTCGGCGGCGGGGACTCGGCCTGCGAGGAGGCCAACTACCTGACGCGCTTTGCGTCGAAGGTCTCCCTGGTCCATCGCCGCGACTCCCTCCGGGCATCGCGCATCATGGCGGAGCGGACCCTCGCCAACCCCAAGATCTCGATGGTCTGGGACTCGGTCCTGACGGAGGTCCAGGACGTGTCGGCCGGGAAGGTGACCGGTGTGAAGCTGAAGAACCTCAAGACCGGGGCCGAGTCTGTCCTGCCGTGCGCGGGCGTGTTCATCGCGGTCGGGCATGTGCCCAACACCCAGCTGTTCCAGGGGCAGCTTGACCTCGATCCAGCCGGGTATGTGGTGCCGGTGAAGGGGACCGCCACGCGGGTCCCGGGCGTGTTCGTTGCGGGCGACTGTGCCGACTCGGTCTACCGCCAGGCGGTCACCGCGGCGGGCATGGGCTGTGGCGCAGCGATCGAGGCAGAGCGGTACCTGGCCTCGCACGGAGGCTGAGGACCCGATGCTGGGCGGTCGGGGTTGGGACCCCGGAACTCAGTCGATGAAACGGCGCGTGATGTCGCCGTAGGCGTCGATCCTGCGGTCCCGTAGGAACGGCCAGTGGGTCCGGGTGGTCTCGGACTTCGCCAGTTCGACCTCGACGAGGAGGTTCTCAGGACGGTTGACGCTGGCCTTGGCGAGCAGTTCTCCGCTGGTTCCTGAGACGAAGCTCTGTCCCCAGAACTCGAGGCCGTCGCCCCCGATGGGTTGTTCCAGACCGATCCGGTTGACCGCCGCCACGAAGCAGCCATTGGCCACGGCGTGCGAGCGCTGGATGGTCTCCCAGGCCAGATGCTGGCGTTCGCCATACTCGGCCTTCTCGGAGGGGTGCCATCCGATCGCGGTCGGATAGAACAGGATCTCGGCGCCCTGGAGCGCGGTGAGCCGGGCGGCTTCCGGATACCATTGGTCCCAGCAGATCAGGACCCCGATCCGTCCAAATCGGGTGTTCCACGCCCGGAAACCGAGATCGCCCGGGGTGAAGTAGAACTTCTCGTAGAACAGCGGGTCGTCCGGGATGTGCATCTTCCGGTAGCGTCCCAGCAGCGTCCCGTCGGCATCGATGACCACCGCGGTGTTGTGGTAGAGGCCCGGGGCACGACGTTCGAAGAGCGAGGCGACGACCACCACGCCGCGGCGGCGGGCCAGCTTCTGGAATGCCTCGGTGCTGGGACCGGGGATGGTCTCGGCCAGACCGAAGTGGGCGTGGTCCTCGTTCTGGCAGAAGTACTGGGACCGGAAGAGCTCCTGGGTGCAGAGGATCTGCGCACCATCCCGGGCGGCGCGGTCGGCCGCGGCGAGGCAGGTGGCGAGGTTCTCGGCGGGATCGGGACCGCAGGCGTGCTGGAGGAGTCCCAGGGTGACGCCGGATCGGCGGGTCTTGCGGGGTCGGCTCATGTCGTGCGTTTCGGGAGTTGGGATCGGTTCGGCTGGCGGCGATTCGTTCCGGTCCGCCGGCGCGGAGAGAATCTCAGGTGGTGGCGGCTGTGCCACCAAAGAGTTCGCGCACGAACCGGCCAAGGGTCTCGTTGGTGGGGCCGTAGCCCGACTGGTAGATGTGGTGTTCGAGGTCGTGGAGCACCAAGTCG
>JBDLQQ010000434.1:0-10360 GCA_039800465.1 Verrucomicrobiota bacterium | reverse complement strand
CGGCCCTCGTGGCGCTCGTCCTCCTGATGGGCTCGCTGAGCTGGGTACGGACCTTTGCGGTCTACACCGTCGCCTGGCTGGATGGATCCCATGCCCCACACGTGGGGTTGGGACCCGAGGGTTTCCAGGTCGTGCTGGAGCACGATCACCTCGGCCGTCTCTCCACGGAGGCGGAGGGGACCCTCCCGGGGCATGTCCACCGGTGGGGTGCCCGGCTGCTGATCCTGCTGTCCCACGAGGCCGGGCCGCATGCGGACCACGTCGTGATGCTGGGCGCCGACAGTGGGCCGTTCGAGACGGGTCGCGAGACCCGCACGGCCTCGACGCCTCCGAAATCCAGCTGCCCCACCGCGCCCGATGCCATGGTGGTTCCTTCGACAGCGGTCCGTTCGGCACCCCACGACCGCTTTGCCCTCGGAGCGCCCCCTTCCCTGACAGCCTTGAACGTGCAGCTCCGCTGCACCCGGCTGCAGATCTGACCGGCCCCAAGGATCCCGATCTCCTCGGGAACCGCGTCCCGTCCCCTGGTGGTGACTCCCCTCCGGAGTCCATGATGTTCCGTTCCAACCCTTTCCCGCAGTCCCCATGTCCCTACGTCCCCATTCCCTGCTCGTCAGCGCCCTTGCGATTGTCTCTGCCCTGTCACCCTCGATCGCGAGGGCACAGGTCCAGGGCACCCCTCCCCCATCGTCCCTGTCGGTCGATGCCGTCGTGTCCGACGTGGTCGGTCACAACCCGGAGCTGAAGTTCTACGAGGCGGAGCTCACGGCAGCCCGGGCCGACCAGAAGATCGCGGGGCGGCTGCCGAATCCCGAGTTCACGCCGGCGGTGGCCCAGAAGCGGACAACCGATCCGCTCAACGGCATGGCCGGGGCGGGTGTGGCCTGGACGGTCGCGCTCAGCCAGCCGTTCGAATGGCCAGGCCGGATGTCCCTCCGCAAGTCGATCGCCAGCCGTCAGGTGGCCCTGGCCGAGAACGGGCTGGACCAGTTCCGGAATGCCCTCGCCGCCCGGGCGCGGACGCTCGCCTACGACCTCTCGGTGGCCCTCCAGAAGGCCGCCGTTGCCGATGAGATCGCCGGTCGGTTCCTGGCCCTCCAGCAGGTGGTGGTCCAGCGCGATCCGGCCGGGCCGACCCCCCTCCTGGAATCCCGCATCCTCGAGGCCAACAGCATCACCTACCGACGCCGTGCCGGTCAGGCCCGCCAGCAGGCCCGCGAGGTCCTGCTCGAACTGAACCAACTCCGTGGCAAGCCCCTCGCCTCCGACCTCCAGGTCGTCGCCGGCCCGATCGTCTTCCGACCCGTGATGTCCGAGGGCGTCCTGATGGGCCTCGCCCTGACCAACAACTTCGAGCTGCGCCAACGGGTCCTCGAGCTGGAGCAACAAGGGTTCAAGGTCGACCTCGCGAAGACGGACCAGTTCCCGGGACTGACCCTGACTCCGTACTTCACCCAGGAGAACTCCCTCGGACAGGACCGCTTCATCGGGGTGGGATTCGCGCTGCCCCTGCCCCTCTGGAACAGCGGGAAGGTGGATGTCACGATCGCGAACGCCCGGGAGACCCAGGCCCAGACCGCGCTCCTGCTCGCCCGGAGGACGGTCGAACGGCGGGTGGCCGAACTGTCGGTGGCGTACGGCACCCGACAGGAGGAGATGTCCCGATGGCGGCCCGACTCCGTGGAGCGGTTCCTCGAGACGGCGGAGCTGGCCGACCGTCACTACCGGCTCGGCGCGGTAGCGATCGCGACCTATGTGGAGATGCAGAAGCAGGCCCTCGACGCGTTGGACGCCCTGCTCGACACCCGACGCGAGGCCCTCGCCGCGGCGCTGGATCTGGAGCTGACCACCGGCACGCCGCTCCATCTGGTCTCGTTCGAGACGGAATCGGCGAAGCCCTGAACCCGCCACCCCGCGCCTGCCATGATCGATCGCATCCTGGATTCAGCCCTGCGCCAGCGGGTCCTGGTCCTCCTCCTGTCCCTCGCCCTGCTGGCCATCGGACTCTGGTCCGTCTTCGAACTCCCCATCGACGCCGTGCCGGACCTCACCGGGGTCCAGGTGCAGATCAACACCGAGGTGCCCGCCCTGGCGCCGGAGGAATCGGAGCGGGCCGTGACGCGGGTGATCGAGCTGGAGATGCAGGGGCTGCCGGGGGTGAGCGAGATGCGTTCGCTCACCAAGTTCGGATTGTCTCAGGTGACGCTCAACTTCGAGGACGGCACCGACGTCTACCGAGCCCGACAACTGGTCACCGAACGCCTCACCGGCGTGATGGACACGCTGCCCCACGGGGTCTCGCCTCGCCTCGCACCTATCAGCACGGGCCTGGGCGAGATCTTCTACTACGTCATCCACTGGAAGACGAACGCCACCCAGAGGCCTCCGGACGCCCGGGTGGCCCTGATGGACCTCCGTGACGCCAACGAATACGTCGTGAAGCCGCTGCTGCGCACGGTGCCCGGCATCGCCGAGCTCAACGCCAATGGCGGACAGGAACGCCAGTTCGTCATCGAGCCCGACCTCCAGGCGCTCGCCGCGGCCGGCATGACCGTGGCCGACCTCGCCGACGTGGTCCGCCGGAACGTCGAGAACTCCGGTGGTGGCGTGATCAGCCAGAAGGGGGAACAGATCACGATCCGTGCGGTGGGCCGGGTCGAGTCGGCCCAGGAGATCGCCGACCTCCCGGTGAAGTTCGGCGCCGCCGTCCAGCCGCTCCGGGTCCGTGACCTCGCCCGGGTGGAGGTCGGATCGCGGTACCGGACCGGCGCCGCCACGATGGATGGCGAGGAGATCGCTCTCGGCACGGTGATGATGCTGAGCGGCCAGAACGCCCGGGTCGTCTGCCAACGGGTGTTGTCCCGCCTGGAGGCCGTCCGCGAGCAGCTGCCCCCGGGGATGGAGCTGACGGTGGTCTACGACCGGTCCGAACTCGTCGACCGCACGATCGGCACGGTGAAGCGGAACCTGTTCGAGGGAGCCGTGCTGGTCGTCGTGGTCCTGCTCGCCCTCCTGGGCAACTGGCGTGCCGCCCTCATCGTGGCCCTGGCCATCCCGTTGTCCTTCCTCTTTGCCATCACCGGCATGGTCCGCTTCGGCATCTCGGGCAACCTCATGAGCCTGGGCGCGGTGGACTTCGGACTGATCATCGACGGGGCTGTCGTGATGGTGGAGAACATCGTCTGCCAGCTCGCCCACCGACAGGCCCACCTGGGACGTCGCCTGGACTTCCGCGAACGCCTGGAGACCGTGTTGAGCGCGAGCCGGCAGGTCGCCAAGCCGATGGTGTTCGGGGTGCTCATCATCACCCTCGTCTACGTACCGATCCTCTCCCTCACGGGCATCGAGGGGAAGATGTTCCGCCCGATGGCATTCACCGTGATCCTCGCCCTGGTCGGCGCCCTGGTCCTCGCGCTCACCCTGATGCCCGTCCTATGCGCCCTGCTGCTCGGGGGACAAATCGAGGAGAAGGACAACCGCCTGCTCGCCCCGATCAAGTCCCTCTACCGCATTCTCCTTCAGCAGGCCCTCCGGCACCGGGTGGTCACCCTCCTCGCCGGCACGGGAGCCTTCGTCGCGTCATTGTGGCTCTTTGGCCGCCTCGGTGCCGAGTTCGTGCCCAAGCTCGATGAGGGCTCCATCACTGCGATGGTCTATCGGAAGGTGGGCATGAGCCTCGAGGAATCCCTCCGAATGGACCTCGAGGCGGAGCGGTTGATCCTCGAACAATTCCCCGAGGTGACCCGTGTCTTCTCCCGCATCGGCACCAGCGAGGTGGCCACCGATCCGATGCCCCCGAACGAGACCGACCTCTACATCGTCTACAGGCCCCTCTCGGATTGGCCGAAGACGCCGGGCCGACCCACGACCAAACAGGAGCTCTGTGAGCAGATCGACAAGGCCGTGAATGCCGCCACGCCCGGACAGGAGTTCGAATTCGGACAGCCCATCGAGATGCGCTTCAACGAGATGCTCGAGGGCAGCAAGTCAGAGCTCTCCGTGAACGTCTACGGCACCGACTTCGAGGTCCTGGAGCGCCTCGCCCGCGAGGTCAACGACGTGATCCAGTCGGTACCCGGCGGGGAATCGACCCTGGAGGTCGATGGTCGGACCTCGACCCTCACCCTCCGGGTCCGCCGTGGGGAGCTGGTCCGGCGCAACGTGGCGTCCAGCGAGGTGAACCGGGCCGTGGCCACCGCACTCGGCGGCGACACCGTCGGCACGCTGGTCGAAGGGATCCGACGCCGCGACATCGTCGTGCGGCTTCCCGACACCCAGCGGTCCGACGTCGCCACCATCCGCAGCCTGCCCGTCCGGGTCGGGGACTCCGGTCTCATCCCCCTCGGAGAGCTGGTGGACATCGACACGGTCCAGACCGTCGAGCCCATCAAGCACGAGGGGGTCCAGCGGCGGGTGGCACTCCTGGTCAGCGTGAAGGGCCGCGACATGGAGGGCTTCGTCAATGACTGCATCGCCAGGATCCGGGAGAAGGTGGTCTTCCCCGAGGGCTACACCTACGAGTTCGGCGGGCAGTTCAAGAACCTGCGTGAGGCCCGGGCCCGGCTGGCCATCGTCGTGCCGGTCACGCTCATCCTGATCCTCACCCTGATCTTCGTGGCATTCGGCAGCCTGCGTCAGACCGCCCTGATCGCGACCGGGATCCCGCTGGCCCTCACCGGGGGGATCGTCGCCCTGTGGCTGCGGGGGATGCCCTTCAGCATCACCGCCGCGGTCGGCTTCATCGCACTCAGCGGCGTGGCCGTGCTGAACGGGCTCGTCATGCTGACCTACTTCAACCAGCTCCGGGAGTCGGGTCGGACCCTTGGCGATTCGGTCCTGGAGGGATCCCTGAGCCGGCTGCGTCCCGTGCTGATGACGGCCCTCGTGGCAGCCCTGGGATTCGTGCCCATGGCCCTCGCCACCGGGGCGGGTGCCGAGGTGCAGCGCCCGCTCGCCACCGTGCTCATCGGCGGCATCCTGAGCTCCACGCTCCTCACACTGATCCTGCTCCCGGTCCTGTATTCGTGGATGGAACCAGAGGCGCTGCCGAAGCAACCCACCCCTGGGACGGTCGGAGGTCCGGCACCCCAGGGATCCGGGACCGGAACCCACGCTTGAATCCAGCGCCGGGACGGCCGCAGCGTCGGCCCAGATCATGACCCTGCGACCCCACCCTGGACACCCCACCGTCTGGACCTGTCTTCTGGTCCTGGGACTGGCAGCCGTCGGCTGTTCCAGTCCCTCCACCGCACCCCGGCTCCGTCCCACCCCGGGGCTGCAGGCACCGGGACGACCCGCGACGACCTCCGGCAAGTATCCCAGGAAGATCCGGGGTGAGGCCTCCTTCTACGGTGCGAAGTACCAGGGACGTCTGACCGCCAACGGCGAACGGTTCGACCGCAGGGCCATGACGGCGGCCCATGAGGTCCTGGCATTCGGCACCCGGGTCCGCATCACGAACCTCCAGAACAACCGGAGCGTGGTCGTGCGGATCAACGACCGGTTCCACTCGTACAAGGGTCGGCTCATCGACCTGAGCGAGTCCGCCTTCGCCCGCATTGCGCCGCTGACCCAGGGGGTGATCCCGATCGAGCTCGAGGTCCTCGACTGATCGTGGAGGACGTCCATTCCGGATGCCCTGATGCCTCGGTCGACTGCTGGAGGTGGGCAACCCAGAGGAGCGACCTCCAAGCCACCCAGCCGACCCCTCAAATCCCGTCGGATTCCCGGGCGAACCCCGCCATCACGCCGTGGAGCTCTTCCCGGACCGGGGCGATCAGGCCGAGGAACCGATGCGCCTGCCCCTCGGGCACCGGCAGCATTCCGTTCTCGGACGCGATCCGGAGCACGAGCGTCTCGAAGACCAGAGCCCCGGAGTAGAAGGTCCGACGGAGCTCGACCAGAGTCGCCTCGTCCTGGTCCGGATACAGGGCGTCACGGTACCGATGCCATTCCTGCTCGATGCTGGGGCGGGTGTCCATCAGTGGGGATTCAAGGGGCTGGGCATGACGACGGCTGGGGTCGGGACAACGGCGTTGCACGCCTCAGGAGGCACCCTTCCGACGGATGTGTGCCGACACCGCCGCCGTCCGGGACTGGACCCCGAGCTTGGGATAGATCCGGCGCAGGTGACTGCGGACGGTGTCGACCGAGATCCCCAGACTCTGGGCGATGTCGACGTAGCGTTTCCCGGCGGACAGCAGTTCGAGGACCTGGATCTCCCGGAGGGTCAAGGTCTCCATCGCCGGCTTCGCCTCACCCTTCAGGGAAGCCCCGGGTGTGGATCGATGCAGCCACTGGCGGAGCAAGTCTACGATCTCCAGCAGTGGCGCCTCGGGATCCAGCCGCAGCCAGCCCCGGGAACGTCGCGAGGATGGCCCCGCGGCGGAGGCCACCCGGACAAGGCGACCTTCGAGTCGTCGCATGAGCCCCTGGAGCGGCGGCAGCGACTCGGTGCGGGGGTCGACGATCAGGAACGACGTGGCCGCCAGACGGGCGAGATCTGCCTCCCGGGACCGCATGAGCTCGGCAAGCCGGCCGAGGGAGAGGGTCTCGCAGGTGACCCCCAGGAGCTCGACCGCGGATCTCAGGGCCAGCTCAAGACCCACATCCGAGACCACTAGGAGGCATGTCAGGACACGGGGGACCAACCGCCGTGCGGGACTGGACGCACCCTGGGGGGTGGCGACCCTGGCGGACCCGGGACGTCTCCGCGGTCCCGGGCGGGCGGGAGGATCCGTTCGGCTGCGTGCCTGACCTGGGGGTTTCCGGGGTTTCATGGTCGCGGACGCGACCCGAGGATCGAACCCGGGGGGCAGATCAGCGAGGGCGGCTCGGGAATGAGGGAAAAGCCGTCAAACGACATTCTAGGAACGCTATCCCGAACAGATCTCTCACGGGAATAGCATGAAACGGTGGAGGCCTCCGGATCGGCACCATTGAAGTCTACCCCACGACCCATGCCGCGTTTAGGGTTTCCCACACTGACCCGCCGCCGATGCCGTCCCCTCAAGACCTGAACCCAGCCCATCGGAACCTCCGATCCCGACACTGCATCGCTTTCGGGATCGCCTCCCGTCTCGGCAGGCTTGCCGCACTCGTCGCCGCGGTCGCCTCCGTCACCGCGGCCGACAGCACCGTGGTCCTCAATGAGATCCACTATCATCCCGCTTCGCAGGAGGCGTCCCGGGAATGGGTCGAGCTGCACAACCTGATGTCGGTCCGCATGGACCTGTCCCGCTGGCGTCTGGCGGGGGGGATCAGCTTCACCTTCCCGGAGGGGACCGTCCTCCCGGGAGGCGGCCACCTCGTGATCGCCCTGCAGCCGGATGCCCTCCGGTCCATCGGGGTCTCGAATGTTGTCGGGCCCTTCCAGGGTCGGCTGTCCAACGGCGGCGAACGGCTCGAGCTGCGGAACAACAACGACCGGTTGATGGACGCCGTGGACTACGGGGTCGATCGGCCATGGCCCGTCGCTCCGGATGGACATGGTCCTTCACTGGCCAAACGCAACCCGCTGCTTCCCAGCGCCCCGGATACCTCATGGCGATCCAGCCAACAGAATGAGGGGACGCCCGGACGGACCAACTTCCCGGCCACCACCCAGATGGAACCAGTGCCCCTGGTGAGGTCGACCCAGTCCTGGTGGGTGGCCCCCCTGGGATCCACACCCCCGTCGGATTGGACCACCCGCCTCACGCCTCCAGCCGACTGGACCCGCGGCATCGCCCCCTTCCATGGAGGGGATGTCCCGCCCCCTCCGGCGGTATCCCGACCAATCTCCTCCCTCTTCGGCAGCGGTCTGGCCAAGGACCGGACCCCCCTGCCACCCGGAACCCCGGATCCCCACTACCGCGTCATCGCCTCGGCACACAGCATCCAACCGCCACCGCCAGCACCCGCCCTCGTGATCGAAGGCCACCCGGCCTGGATGGGGAACGATGAGACGTCGCGATGGCTGGGCCCCGTCAACCCCGGTGAGGAGTCCGTCGCGGCCGGCAGCTACCGCTACGCCACTGACTTCGTGCTGACCGCGTCGGAGGCAGCCTCAGCCGAGGTCCGGGTCCGGATGGCTGCCGACAACCGGGTGAACAGCCTGCTGCTGAATGGGGTGTCGACCGGACGGAGCTGGATCGGATTCCAGCAGTGGAGCCCGGTGATCCCGATCGGCTCGGGATTCCGTGAGGGCACCAACACGCTCGAATTCGTCTGGGCCAACGACGGGAACGCCCCAAACCCCGCCGGACTGAGGGTCGAGGCCCAGGGAACCGCCACCTCGGGGGCCGATCCGTCCGGACGCCTCGCCAGCATCCCGCGCACGATCTACCTCAAGACCTCGTTTGTCTGTGATCCCACCACCGTGTCCGCGGGACTCAGTCTGACAGGAGCGGTGAACGATGGTGCAGCCTTCCATCTGAATGGGGTCGAGGTCCACCGGGTGAACCTGCCCTCCGGAACCCTGTCCCCCACCACACCGGCCCTCGCGCCGACCCAGGGCCAGGGCCAGTCCCTCGACCACTGGATTCCCCCGGGAACCCTGAGGCCCGGAACCAACCTCCTCGCCGTCGAGGTCCACCAGGCCGACGCCGGCCTGTCGGGAGCCTGGTTCGACGCCGCCCTGACTGCGGTCGAGGATACAGCGGACGGATTGCCGGACCTGGTGCTCAACGAGGTGTCGGGGCCGGGAGCCGGCTTCTTCGTGGAACTGGTGAACCCCGGCCCGGAGGAACGCCGGCTCGACCAGTGGCAGATCCGGCGCACGGGTTCGACCGAGAGCGTCTATCGGTTTCCCGACGGGACCCGTCTTGGACCTGGACGCCATGGGCTCCTGACCCGGGAGAGTCTGGGATGGACGCCGGTGGCGGGGGATCACCTGGCCCTGGTCCCGCCTGCGGACGATCGGGTGGCCGATGCAGTCGTGGTCCCGGACAAGCCGGAAGGACGATTCCCGGACGGCTCGCCGGAATGGTTCCGGGTCACTCGGATCACTCCCGGCCAATCCAATGCGGTCGAGCTCGAGCGGGCCGTGGTCCTGAACGAGATCCTCTACCAGCCCCCGGCCGCCGGGCCGACAACGACGTGGGTGGAACTGTTCAACCGGGAGGACCGGGTGGTGGACCTGACCGGCTGGATCCTCGACGGCGGCATCCGGTTCGCCTTCCCGTCCGGGACCCGACTCCTTCCCGGGGCCCATCTCGTCGTGGCCTCGGACCCGCCGGCCCTCCGCGCTGAGGTGCCCGGGATCCAAGTCCTCGGGCCATTCTCCGGGAAGCTGTCCCGTTCCGGAGAAACCCTCCTGCTCCGCGACGCCTCGAAGAACCCCGTCGATTCGGTCGCCTATTCCGACTCCGGACGATGGCCCTGGGAGGCCGACGGCGGCGGTTCGAGCCTGGAGCTGCAGGATCCGTGGGCCGACAACACCTCCCCCGAGGCCTGGGCCGCAAGCCGGACATCCGGGCCCTCGGAATGGCAGACCGTGTCCTATCGCGGCGTGGAGACGACCAGCAGCGGCCCGACCGTGTGGAAGGAGTTCCTCGTGGGACTGCTCGACGACGGCGAATGCCTGGTCGATGACCTGCGCGTCGTGGAGTCGCCCGATTCCGGCAGTCCCGTGACGCTGCTCAAGAACGGGTCCTTCGAGACCGGCGCGTCCGCGTGGCGGTTCCTCGGCAACCACCGGAACAGCCGGGTGATCGAGGATCCAGACCAACCCGGGAACCATGTGCTCCACCTCGTCGCCACCGGTCCGACGGAGCACATGCACAACCATCTCGAGACGACGCTGGTCGGAAACCGGTCGCTCGTGAACGGACGCGCGTACGAGGTATCCTTCCGGGCCCGATGGCTGAAGGGGAGCCCCCACCTGCACACCCGGCTCTACTTCAACCGGATCGCCCGGACCACGGTCCTGTCGACGCGACGCCTCATCGGCACCCCGGGCCGGACAAACTCCACCCGCATTCCCAATCTCGGCCCGACCTTCCGATCGCTGACCCATTCTCCAGCGGTGCCCGCCGCGGGCGCGGCCATCACGGTGCAGGCCGTGGCCGAGGATCCCCACGGGGTCGCCTCGGCCCGGGTCTTGTGGTCCGTGAACGGCGGTGCCTGGCAGTCGAAACCCCTGACGCTCGGCGCCTCTGGGGTGGTCTCCGCAGAGATTCCCGGTGCCCCCAGGGGGGCCGTGGTCCAATTCCATCTCGAGGCCACCGACGGTCTTGGGGCGACCTCCTGGGCCCCCGCCCGGGGACCGGCCTCCCGGGCACTGATCCCCGTGGCCGACGGTCGGGCCCAATCCGGCCCCCTCCACAACCTGCGGGTCACCATGACGGCCGCCGACACGGCCTTCCTCTACGCGACCACA
>JBDLQQ010000433.1:0-5594 GCA_039800465.1 Verrucomicrobiota bacterium | reverse complement strand
TGGATCAAGGCCATCCTCGCTGCGAAGTCCGAGTGGCAGGATTCCGACTATGTCGACTCCTGGCTTGATGGAGCCCGGCAGCTCCTCGAATCCGGGACCACCTCCGTCGTCAATATCGAGTCGGTTCCGGGGATTGTTGCCGGGTGCCGTCGGGTCACCCCCTTGAGGGTCTTCTCCCACCTGGAGATGACTGGAGTTCGGAGTGGAGTGGATCCCGCCTCGATCCTCGACCGGGCCGTGATGACCCTGCGGGCTCTGGAGCCGGGCAGGGGAGGGCTGGGGCTCTCACCCCATGCCCCCTATTCCACGCTCCCGGCGCTGATCGAGGGGACTGCTCGACGCGCCCGGGTCGAGGGGTTCCGGACGACGACCCATGTCGCGGAATCCCACGCCGAGTCCGAGATGTTCCTGTACCGGCGAGGACCGATGTTCAGCTGGTTGGAGCCGCAGCGGCCGATGGACGACTGCGGGATCGGGTCCCCGCTGCAGCACCTCGAACGCCATGGTCTGCTGGGTCCGGACCATATTGCGGTCCATGCCAACTACCTCTGGGACGGGGATGTCGAACGCCTGGCCCGCTCGGGCACGCATGTGGTCCATTGCCCCCGGAGCCACGACTATTTCGGACACCAGCGTTTCCCCCTCGAACCGCTCCGGTCGGCGGGCGTGAATCTCACGCTGGGCACCGACAGCCTCGCCTCGACCCGTGTTGTCCCCGGTCGGCCGGTCACCCTCTCCCTGTTGGCCGAGGTTCGGGAGTTCCTGTCGAAGAACTCGCTGGTTTCCCCGCTCGAGGCCCTTGGCTGGGTCACGACCCATGGAGCCCGGGCGCTGGGTCTTGCGGGTCGCCTCGGGGAGTTGTCGGCCGGGGCCGCCGCCGACCTGATCGCCATTCCGCACACGGGAGCGGTCGGGGAGGCCGCCGAGGCCGTGGTGAACCATCCAGGGCGCGTGACCGCGAGCCTGATCGATGGGGAGTGGGCGATCGCTACTGCGGAGGTGGCCCTATGAGCGACGAGAGCCGACGGGTGGCGCTGGTCACCGGTGCCGCGGGTGGCCTTGGGATGGGAATCGTCGAGGAGCTCGCCCGACAGGGGTGGTCGGTCGCCGCGGGATGGCATCGCCGCGAGCCCGCACGGATCGAGGGCGACGTGTTCGCGGTGCCACTGGATGTCACCGATGTCGGGTCGGTCCAGGGTGCCATCGACGGCGTGCTGGAGCGTTGGGGTCGCATCGACCTGCTCGTGAACAACGCCGGGATCGTGTCCGACGCCCTGCTGGCGCGGATGGAGGATCCGATGTGGGACCGCGTCCTGGATGTGAACCTCGACGGGGCATTCCGCTGTGCGCGGGCGGTCGTGCGGCCGATGATGCGTCAACGCGACGGCCAGATCCTCAACATCACGAGCTACGGGGGGCGTGTGGGACGTGCCGGCCAGGCGAACTATGCGGCCTCGAAGGCCGCGTTGTTCGGGTTCACGCAATCCCTCGCGCGCGAACTCGGCTCCCGGAACATCCGGGTCAACGCCGTCTCCCCGGGGTTCCTGAGGACGGGACTGGTTGCGGATCTGACCGACGACCAGCTGGCCGCCCATGCGGCGACGAACACGCTGGGGCGGCTCAATGACGTCACCGAGGTCGCGCGGTTTGTGGCCTTCCTCGCGGGGATGCGGAATGTCTCAGGACAGCTGTTCCAATTGGACAGCCGCATCACGCCCTGGACGTAGCTGCGGATTGGTCACTCCCCAGACGGTGTGTCGGGGTGGTTTTTTGGGGGTCCAGGACACATTTACCCTCCCTTAACAATTCTCCTGGGATTCCGCACAACCGCTTAACAGAGGGGGCGTCTGCTGATGGTGAAGCGCGACGACATGAGTCGCCGCCACGAACCAAAAAAACAAAACGCAGCATCCCATGAACACCATCAAGAATAGCCTCCTCGTGGCCGCCCTTGCGGTCAGCACCCTCAGCCTCCTCGCCGACGACGCCGGGACGGGTCCCGAATCCCGGGGGCCGCGCGGACCCCGCGGCGGTGGACGCGGCGTGCCGCCGGTCGCCGCAGCCATCGACACCAACCGGGACGGCGTCCTCGACGCCACCGAGATCGCCAACTCTGCGGCCGCGCTGGGCGTCCTGGATGCCGACAAGGATGGCACCCTGACCCGGGAGGAACTGATGCCGAAGGGCGGTCGGGGTCCCGGACGTCCGGACGGTGCTCCCGAGGGCGCTCCCGAGGGGCGGCCTGGTCCCGGCAGGCCTCCGATGGCCGGTCCGCTCGACGCGAACAAGGACGGCACGCTCGACGCCACCGAGATCGCCAATGCCCCCAAGGTCCTGGCGGCATTCGACAAGGACGGCGATGGCGCCGTGACCCGTGAGGAGATGCGTCCGGAAGGTGGGCGTGGACCTGGCCGTCCGGAAGGCGCCCCCGAGGATCGTCCGGAGGGTGGCCGTCCGGAAGGTCGTCCCGGCAAGATCGGACCTGGCGGCAAGCCCGGTTTCCGGCCGGTCCCTCCCTCCGAGTGATCGGCATCCGACCGGATGCCCCTGACCGGTCCCTCACCGGTGCCATAGCGGTCCTGGAGTCAGCTCCGGGACCGCTTTTTCCTGTTCGTATCCGCGGGTGTTGCGGGCGGTGCCCCGATCGCCGCTGTGGGCTGGTTGATGCGATGCGCCGCGAATCCCGCCCCGAATCCGTTGTCGATGTTCACGACCGTCAGTCCGGAGGCGCAGGAGTTGAGCATGCCCAGCAGCGCCGTCACGCCCCCCATGTGGGATCCATAGCCAATGCTGGTGGGCACCCCGATCAGGGGGCGTGAGACCAGACCGCCCAGCACGCTGGGGAGGGCCGCCTCCATGCCGGCCACGACGACGATCACCGAGGCCTCCTGGATCTCCGGCAGTCGGGCCAGCAGTCGGTGGAGTCCGGCCACGCCGACGTCGTAGATGCGTCGGACCCGGGATCCAAGGAACTCCGCGGTCAGCGCAGCCTCTTCCGCCACGGGGACATCGCTGGTGCCGGCGCAGACCACCGCGACCAGACCCCGTTGCTGTTCTGGCGGGGTCGGACCTACCACCAGGAGGCGCGCGTCCTCATGGTGGATGGATCGAGGAAAACGTTTCCGGAACGGGACCGCATGTTTCGGCGTGATGCGGGTGACGAGGACCCGACCACTCGACTCCACGAGCCGCTGGGCGATGGCCACCACCTGCTGCGGCGTCTTGCCGGCCCCGAAAATCACCTCAGGGCAGCCCTGGCGGAGTTCCCGGTGCAGATCGACCGCGGCGAATCCCAGCTGGGCAACTGGAGCGGATTGAAACCGTCGCAGGACCTCCTCCGGCGAGGATTCTCCCGCGGCCAGGCGTTCCAACAGTCTCAGGGCATCGTTCGGTGTCATGATGTCGCGTCGAGCGTCGCTCCGTTCTAGGGATTCACACCTCACCCCGTCGATCCCGGGTTTCCAAATAACAAATCAAACAATCAAGATGCGTTGATTTTAAATGTTGACCCGTGAGGTGGGGTGAGGGCAGGGTCAGGTGCATGATTCGGAACATCCATGATCTGCATGTGGAGGCGGCAGCCTCGGGTAAGCCGGCGATCTCGGTGGAGTTCTTCCCGCCCAAGACGGAGGAGGGGGAACGGACGTTGTTCGCCACCACGCTCCCTGAGCTGATGAAGGTCCATCCGGCATACTGCTCGGTCACGTATGGCGCCGGTGGGAGCACCCGGGAGAAGACGATCTCGATCGTGGAGCGGATCCAGAAGGAGTTCGAGCTGACCACGATGATGCATCTCACCTGCGTGAATGCGACGCGGGCGGAGTTGCAGGATGTGATCGAGGACGCCCGGGGTCGCGGGGTCCGGAACATCCTGGCCCTGCGCGGGGATCCCCCGGGCATGTCGGGTCCTTGGGTCAAGACCGAGGGCGGTTTCGAGTATTCCCGCGAATTGGTGGCGTTCCTGAAGGAGTTGGGCGGATTCGCCATCGGCACCGCTGGCTTCCCCGAGGGCCACGTTGCCCAGACCCGCGGCAAGCAGGTGGACTGGGAGCATCTGGCCGACAAGGTCCGGGCCGGAGCAGACTTCGTGGTGACCCAGCTGTTCTTCGACAACGACGACTACTTCGCGTTCCGGGACTATCTGGTCCAACGCTGCGGGATCACGGTTCCGATCATCCCGGGCCTGCTGCCGGTGGTGTCGCGGAACCAGACCAAGAAGTTCACCCAATTGTGCGGGGCACGGTTGCCCGAGGCGTTCCTGTCCCGGCTGGAGGCGCTGGGGGATGACGATGCGGCGGTGACGGACTTCGGCATCGAGTACTGCTCGCGTCAGATCGAAGGCCTGCTCCGTGGCGGTGCCCCCGGGGTGCACTTCTACACGCTCAACAAGGCCCATTCGACGGCCCGGGTGATCCGCAATCTGGGATTGGGCTGACCCGCCCGCGGAGGGGGCGGGAAGCCCTCATGGAACCGCCAGGAGCTCGGCCTCGGTCCAGGCGTCCTCCCGCTCCGAATGTCGGTCGCGGATCGCCTTAACGCTGGACGCCTTCACGGGTTCGGCCGCGTGGCCCCACTCGCGTCGGATGAACGTGAGCAGGTCCGCGAGTTGCTCATCGTTCAGGGCGGGGGCGAAGGCAGGCATGGCCAGGTTCCAGGTCACCCCTTTCACAGTCAGGGCATCCCGGACCCCATGGAGTCCGATGCGGATGAGGCGGCCTTCGTTCCCGGTCGTCCACTCGGAGTCGACGAGCGGCGGAGCCAGACCCTCCTGACCGCGGCCATGGGGTTGGTGGCAGGCGCCGCAGATGGTGGGATAGAGATCCCGTCCTCGGGCAAAACTCGCCTCCTCATCCGTGTTCAGGGCGCGGGTGGCGGGTTTCGGATCCAGAC
Organism: Verrucomicrobiota bacterium; assembly: GCA_039800465.1. Classification (GTDB taxonomy): domain Bacteria; phylum Verrucomicrobiota; class Verrucomicrobiia; order Limisphaerales; family UBA9464; genus UBA9464. The sequence goes on along the minus strand of JBDLQQ010000433.1, from coordinate 704 downwards.
CCGCCTTGCCGGGCCAGGCGATGAGCGGTTCCGCCTTTGCGACCCGGTCCTTCACGCTGGGCTCCTCCCATTTCCGCATCTCGGACCAGACCCGGGGTTCCTGCGCAAAGAGGATCGGCTTCACGGGGGGCGCGGCCTGACCCTTCTTCGCCGGTGCCGGGAGGATCGTCAGAAGCCCGTCGAGGATCGCCACCTGTTGCCAGTCCCCGGGTTTCTTCGAGGCCGCCAACTCCAGCAGGTCCTCGATCCGCTCCGACCTCCCCTCCACTGCGATGCATTGGGCCAACCCCTGGAGGAGCTGGACGTGTCCTGGCTGGGTCTGCGAGCAGTTTGGATCTCCGATCAGGGCGTCGAGGAACTCGAGCTCCCGTCCACCCAGACCGCTCAGGGCCGCGCTGAGACGAAGGGCGTCGGGGGCCGAGTTCATCAGCAGCGCCCGGATCACGGCATCCGCCGTCTTGGTCTTCAGTTGTCCAAGGGTGAGCAGGAGCTGGAGCTGCTCCTCGGCCGGCACGAACCCCGCGTGACGGTAGAGGAGGTTGTTGGCCTTGGCCTGGTGGTTGGTGCTGGTGAGAAAGGGCTCCAGCAGGCGGAGGCTGGCCGAACGGACCCTCCCGTCGCTGTCCGAGAGCGAGCCCTCCAGCGTGGGCAGGTCGAGCCCACCCAGGCCCTCGAGGGTCCAGAGCGCCTGGAGACGTCCAAGT
>JBDLQQ010000432.1:0-5613 GCA_039800465.1 Verrucomicrobiota bacterium | reverse complement strand
GGTGCTGGATCCCTCCGGGGAAGAGATCCTGGATTTCCGCTACACCGACTGGTTTCCGGAGGCGGATGGAGGCGGGTTTTCGATGGAGATCGTGGACGTCAACGGGGAGCCCGACAGCTGGGGTGACAAGGCCTCATGGAGACCGTCGCAGACCCTGGGTGGGACGCCTGGGACATCCGGTGCAGCGCCCCGCGTCACCATCCGTGTCGACAGCTCCAGGATTGTCCTCCGTTTTGTCACCACCCCCAACCAGAGACATCTCCTCCAGGTTCTCGACCCATTGGATTCCGGCCCGTGGCAGACGCTCCAGGACATCCCCGCCACCGCGACGGGAACCGTGGTTGAGCATGGGGAACCCCTGACGGCATCGACCCGGTTCTTCCGGGTGTCGTCGATTCCGTGAGGCCCCACCGTGCGGGGCCGGGGCCGGAATCTACAATCGAATCGGGAGGAACATGCCCACGGAGGTCCCACGACCGGGGCGGGACCAGATCCGGACCCTTCCCTGATGGGTCTCGACGACCCGGGCGACGACAGCCAGTCCGATGCCGGTGCCCTTGGGCTTGGTGGAGCTGAGGAGACTGGTGAAGGCCCGTTCCCGTTGCTCGCGGGGCATTCCGTTGCCTGTGTCGGAAAGACGGATCACCACGATGCCCGGTCCCTCGGACGGGCCCCGGGACGGCAGCCATCGGGTCCTTATCCGGAGGCGTCCCCCGTCGGGCATGACCTCGAGGGAATTGAGGATGACGTTGAGGAAGGCCTGCTCGAGCTGCGTGGCGTCCCCTTGGAACTCGGGGATCCTCGGATCAAGGCGCGTGTCCTGCTCCACCCCCTGGACCCGGCACTTGTGGTGGATGAGGATCCCGAGGTCCTCCACCAGCCGGTTCAGGTTCATCAGGGCCAGCACGGGCTCATGACGCCGGGCAAGGTCGAGGACCCGGTCCACGATGCGGTTCAGGTGGTCGATCTTCTCACCCATGACCCGGAGATCCGTGGACCGGGGATCCTCGCCCTCAAAGTCCGCACTGACGGAGTGATGCAACATCTTCATCACCGTGAGCGGGTTCCGGATCTCGTGCGCGAGCTCGGCCGCCAGGAGACCCAGGGCCGTCAGGCGCTCGCTCTCTCGGAGCTGCTCCTCCACCACCAGCGTCCGCTCGTAGAGCCGGGCCCGCTCGAGTGCGAGGGCCGACAGCTCGGCGTAGGCCGACAGAACCCGGACCTCCTCGTCGGAGAAGGTGTGGGGTTCGCCGGTGTAGAGGTTCAGGACGCCGATCACCCTGCCGGCATAGGCCAGTGGGACCGAGACGAGGGACACCAGCTTCTCCTCCCGGGCGACGGACACGTTCTGATACCGACCGGAGACTTGGACATCCTCGAGCTGCATCGGCCGACCCCGTCGGACCACGATGCCGGCGAAGCTCTCGTCGACCGCGAGGCGGGGCTTCTGGCGGTACCGTTCCCCTGCACCATGACTGGCCCGGAGATCCAGCCACTGTCCGGTCTCATCCAGCATCAGCAGCGAGCACATCTTCGCCCGGAGCAGGCTCGTCGCCTCGCGGGTCACCACCTCAAGCGCCTCGTCCAGGCTCAACGCCGAGTTGATGATCTGTCCGACCCGGACCAGCGACTCGTGGGATCGGGCCTTGAGTCGGGCCTTCTCATGGAGCCAGGTGTTCCGGATCGCCGTGCCTGCGAGAATCGACAGATCCTCGAGGAGGGAGAGGGATTCCTGATGGAACGCCCGGGGACGGAAGGACTGGATGGCGAGCACCCCACGCACCTCGCCGCTGACCCGGAGCGGAACCGCGATCTCGCAGGCGACGTCCGGATGGAACCTCAGATAGGCCGGCTGGGTGGAGACATCCTCGACCAGACCCGAGATCCCCGTGCGGGCCACCCTGCCGGCAAAGCCCTCGCCGATCCGGAGCCGGATGGATCTCACGCCGACCGGCAGCCCCGTGGACGCCTCGATCTCCAGGAAACCCATGGGACTGAGGAGTGCCAGGAGGCCGGCATCGCCGCCGACCAGCCGGACCGCCTCCCCGAGGATCCGCTCAAGCGACTCGCGGGGCTCGAGCGACGCGTGAACCGACTGGCTCACCCGCAGCAGGGCCTCCAGACGGGCCACCGGATCTGGTCGCACAGGATCCATCGGGGTCATCGGACCCGGCTGGTGAGCCAGAGGCCCACCGCGCCGAAGAGGACGTTGGGAAGCCAGGCCCCGACCCAGGGTTCCAGCCATCCGCTCTGGCCCACCGCGAAGCCGAGTCGTTGCACAGCGAAGTAAAGGAAGCCGAGGGCCAGGCTCCCCGCCACGCCGTAGAAGACGTTCCGCCGGCCCGAGGGCGCCCCGAACGGAATGGCGATCACCGCCACCACGAGGCAGGTCCAGGGACCTGCGATGCGGGCATGCAGCTGGGTCTCCAGGAGATTGCGGTCGCGACCGGCCAGGTCCGGATGCAGCTGGAGGTAGTCGAGGATGTCGTCCACGGGAAGATCGGGACTCTGCATCGCCCCGCCCTGGGACAGCAGCTCGCCCACCTCGACCTCGCTCGAGATCATCTCCGGGTCCTCATCCAGCTCGGGGAGGTCGAGTTCCGGATGCAGGAGGTCGAGCACGTTGCCATCGGTCGCCGACCGATAGAGGAACTCCCGGGCCTGGTAGAACCGCCACATCCCGTTGGTCCAGATCCCACGCTCAGCGATGATCACCCGCCGGGCTCCCTCACCGAGCGGTGCCCCGAACCGGAAACCCTCCAGCACCCCGTTGGTCACGGAGTACAGCCGCACCGTCCATTCGGCCGGAGGGTTGGTGGCCACACGTGACAGGTTGGTGATCGCCACGAGTCCGTTGGTCGAGGTGATGCGGGTGCCCTCCCAATGGAGCAGCTCGGCCGGGGTGCCCCCCATCTCATCCCGGGTGAAGATCGGCTTCACCCACTCCGCGGGCAGCGGGTCCTCGGGGATCCGATGCAGGCGCTCGATGCCATTGGTGAGCCGCCACGACCCGTTTGTCCAAGAGGCATATCCAGCGAGGATCTCACGGTGGGCCCCCTTCCCGAGCGGCATCGCCACCCGGGGCTGCCGCAGCTCGCCGGTGTCCAGATGGACCGCCCCGAGACTCCAGTCGCGTCGCGTCCTGGGATTCTGGAAATGCACCCGGGACCTCCAGCGTCCCTCGGCACCCTCGGTCTTGGGACGACGACGCTGCATCAGCTCGGCCTTCCGTTCCGGAGCATCCGGCAACCACTCCTCGTTGAGCCCCAGGAGCATCAGGGACAGGAGGAGGCCCACCCCGAAATACGGGGCGCAGATCCGCCACAGGCTCAATCCAGCCGACCTCAGGGCGATCAGCTCGTTGTGACGGGAATGGGCGCTGAGCGCGTACAGCATCGCCAGAAGCAGGGCGACCGGCAGTGCGGTGTTGAGGAGCTTGGGGAGGTCGAACAGGTAGTAGAGCAGGATCTCCCGGAGGCCGAACCCGACCTCCTCGAAATCATCCAGCCGACCGAACAGATCGAAGGCGATCCAGAAGATGAGGAAGCCCCCCAGGCAGAACCCGAGCGGCACCAGCAGTTCGCGGAACAGATAGCGGTCGTGCAGACGCATCCCCGCGCTCAGGATAGGGACTCGCTGGGGACCTCCAAGACGCAATGTCCCCGGCGTGTTACCTACCGCGGTGGGGAGATGTCGGGCCGGGAACCGAGGTCGAGGGGGCGCCGTCCTTGGATTGGCGGAGGATCGAGATCGAGGTCCAGAGCGACCACAGCCACGCCCCGCCGAAAAGGATGCCCCCGGCCATGAGCTGTCGAGTGTCGGGGCGCACCACCGTGTCGCTGGACTGGAGCAGGTCCCAGAACTGCCGGGCCAGGTCCCAGAACCAGAGCATCAGGACCACGAAGCCCGACACGGCCATCAGCATCTGCATCGACCCCACCCAGCGCCGTCCGGCCAGGAACGAACCCAGACCCGGGGTCGTTGCCAGGTTCAGGATCAAGGCGTTCCCGCCGGATACCGATCTACGCGGCATCGCGCCCATGGATCACCGACTCATATCCCTTCATCAACGCCAGGAGACCCAGCGGGAGTGTGACCAGGGCGCCCACGAGACAGCACAACAGTCCCACGAGGTTCACCAGGCCAACAACCACCGTCAGCCCAAAGCAGAGCCACCAGTGTCGACCCACCTGACGCCGGCTGCGTCCCATGGCGGTCCAGAAGTCGAGGCCCTGGTCGAGGATCAGCGGCAGGGTGAACATCCAGCTGGTCTGGAGATAGATGGAAACCGGCAGACCAAGGAGGAGCAGCACGAAGCCCGGCGCCAACGCGGCCAAGGGAGGGATGTCCCCCTGGCTGGCGATGGCCGGAATGACTCCGATCAGCAGGACGACCAGGCCCGGGAGGAGCGCAATCATGGCCAGCAGTCCCACGACCAGTTGGCCGAGGAACAACTGCCCGAAGCTGCGTCGAAAACCCTCGAACAGATCACCGACCGCTGGGGATTCCCCACGCACGATCCGCAGGTAGACGAAAAGCAGGCCTCCCATCAGAGGCCCCGTGATCACCCAGGACCCGAGGCTGAAGATCGTTCCGACGAATGGGATCGCGCTGAGGAGCGCCAAGGCGAACTGGATGCCGATGAAGACCAGGCCCACTCCGAAGACGAGGCCGAACTGCGACTGGAGCGATCGCCACCCCGCACCGAGGCATCCCCCGATGTCGAGCCGGTAGTCCCCGTCGAAATCCACGGGTAGACCCTGCACGGGCGGAAGGCTCGCCATGGGGGGAGGCGGCAGGATTTCCACGAACTCCGGGAACTCCCGGAGTGTCTTCCACACGCCATCCGCACCCTGCACCCGGGTGTCCCCGTTCACACGGTTCTCCGTGATCCACTGCCGCATCTGCTCGGCCGTCACCGGTCCGTACTCGTTGCCGTCGCCGCCAATGATTCGATACATGGTCGTTCAGGAGTATTGTTCAGGGTTTCAAAACTGCATTCCAGAGTCCCAGTTCCCCGCGCGGGATCCAGAGGGCCGCCCCAGGGGACACCACGATCCCGGACCCTTCCGTCCAGAGCGAGCATGGACGTTCCGCCACGCCCGATCGCACCAGTTCGCCCGAGGCGCCCCGGTCCAGGAGGGTGAAGGCGTCCACCCCAACCGCCAGGATCCGACCGCCCTCCAGTTCCCGCAGCGCAGTGGCCTCCTGACCCAGTGGGAGCTCCGCGACGCGAACGAGCTTCCCAAGGTCCGACAGGACCCACGATTCGACACCGGCCGGCACTCTGCGGGCCACCTGAATCCGCCCTGACGCATCCACCTGGACCGGACTGGATCCGGAATCTGGCAACGGTGCCTGGGTGATCGACCGGACCGCGACACCGTCATAGCCCAGGGCATGGACACAGGTGTTCGTCTCCTGGCCCGATCCCTCGAGGCCCGATCCGATCGCATAGACCACCTCACCCCCGTGGGAGACGCCCGAAAGCGTTCCTGGAAGGATCAAGGGTTTCCGCACCACAGGCTCCTCCGGATCCGCGAAGTCGATCACATCGAGATGGTCCTGATGCTCCCACCCACCCCAGATCCAATCCGGGATCGGCGGCGTGTT
>JBDLQQ010000431.1:0-4024 GCA_039800465.1 Verrucomicrobiota bacterium | reverse complement strand
GCAGGATGGCCGAGCCGGTCGCTTCGTCGTCCTCGAGCTCGAGGGCAGCGACCGACCTGAGCGCGGTCAGGTAAGCGACGCCGCCGCCCGGCACGATGCCTTCCTCGACCGCCGCGCGGGTGGCGTGGAGGGCGTCTTCGACGCGGGCCTTCTTTTCCTTCATCTCAGTCTCGGTGGCGGCACCGACATTGATGACGGCGACGCCGCCGGCGAGCTTGGCGAGACGCTCCTGGAGCTTCTCGCGGTCGTAATCGCTGGTGGTCTCCTCGATCTGGCGGCGGATCTGGTTCACGCGGCCCTGGATCTCGGAGCTCTTGCCGTTGCCCTCGACGATGGTGGTGTTCTCCTTCTCGACGACGATGCTCTTGGCGCGGCCGAGGTCACCGAGCTCGAGGTTCTCGAGCTTGATGCCGAGGTCCTCGGTGAGGCACTTGCCACCGGTGAGGATGGCGATGTCCTCGAGCATGGCCTTGCGGCGGTCGCCGAAGCCGGGGGCCTTGACGGCACAGACGTTGATCGTGCCGCGGAGCTTGTTGACGACGAGGGTCGCCAGGGCTTCGCCCTCGACCTCTTCGGCGATGATCAGGAGGGGCTTGCCGGTCTTGGCAACCTTCTCGAGCACCGGGAGCAGGTCCTTGAGGTTCGAGATCTTCTTCTCGTAGATCAGGATGTAGCCGTCATCCAGCTTGGCCTCCATCGACTCGGCGTTGGTGACGAAGTAGGGGGACAGGTAGCCCTTGTCGAACTGCATGCCCTCGACGACGTCGAGGGTGGTCTCGATGGACTTGGCCTCCTCGACGGTGATGGTCCCGTCCTTGCCGACCTTGTCCATGGCGTCGGCGATGATCTCGCCGATGGTGTTGTCCCAGTTGGCGGACACGGTGGCGACCTGCTTGATCTCCTCCTTGTCCTTCACCTTCTTGGCGATCTTCGCGAGCTGCTCGATGGCCGCGTCGACGGCCTTCTGGATCCCGCGCTGGAGGGAGACCGGATTGGCACCGGCGGTGACGTGCTTCAGGCCCTCACGGTAGATGGACTCGGCGAGGACCGTGGCGGTCGTGGTGCCGTCGCCCGCGGTGTCGCTGGTCTTGCTGGCGACCTCGCGGACCATCTGGGCGCCCATGTTCTCATAGGGGTCCTGGAGCTCGATCTCCTTGGCCACCGTCACGCCGTCCTTGGTGACGGTCGGGGAGCCGAATTTCTTGTCGATGACCACGTTGCGGCCCTTGGGACCGAGGGTGGCCTTCACGGCCTTGGCGAGGAGTTCAACGCCACGGAGCAGTCGCTGCCGGGCGCTTTCGTCGAACACGAGTTGTTTTGCAGCCATGTTATTTGATCAGTGTTTCTGGTTGTGGTTGAAAGTGCTGGGTTTCAGGAAACGACAGCGATCAGGTCATCGGCGCCGAAGATCTTGTACTCCTTGCCGTCGATCTTGATCTCGGTCCCGCCGTACTTGGAGACGAGCACGCGGTCGCCGACCTTGACCTCGAAGCTCTGCTTCTTGCCGTCGTCGCTGGTCTTGCCGGTCCCGAGGGCGCGCACGACGCCTTCGGTGGGCTTCTCCTTGGCGGAGTCGGGGATGATGATCCCGCCCTTCTTGGTTTCCTTTTCTTCGACGAGTTCCACGAGGACGCGGTCGCCGAGGGGTTTCACGTTGAGTGCCATACTATCTGTATCGCGTTTGGTTTCTGTTGTGGTTGCTGATGATCAATCGCCGCCGCACCCGCGGCGGTATGGAAATTGTGGGTTCGGGGACCTCAGGACTTCTTCTCGTCCACGACCTCGGCATCGATGATGGGTCCGTCGCCCTTCTTCGGGTCTGTGCCCGCCGATCCGGCACCCGGCTGGCTGTCCTCCGGCCCGGGGCCGGCCTTCTGGCCGGATGCCTGGGCGTTCTTGTACAGCTCGGCGCTGGCCGCCTGCATGGTGGTGTTGAGCTTCTCGACGGCGTCGCGGATGGAGGCGACATCGCTGCCCTTCAAGGCCTCGCGGATCGCCTTGGCACCATCCTCGATCGGGCCCTTGGCGGCTCCGATCTTGTCGGCGTTGTCCTTCACGAACTTCTCGGCACGGTAGGCGGTGTTGTCGGCCTCGTTCCGGACCTCGACCTCCTCGCGGCGCTTCTTGTCGTCCTCGGCATGGGAGTCCGCGTCGCGCCGCATGCGTTCGACCTCGTCCTTCGACAGGCCGCTGGAGGCGGTGATGACGATCTTCTGCTCCTTGCCGGTCCCGAGGTCCTTCGCGCTGACGTTGAGGATGCCATTGGCATCGATGTCGAACGTTACTTCGATCTGGGGTACGCCACGGGGGGCAGGGGGGATCTCTGTCAGCTGGAACTTCCCGAGCGACTTGTTGTCCCGCGCCATCGATCGTTCCCCCTGGAGCACGTGGATCTCCACACCAGGCTGGCTGTCGCTGGCGGTCGAGAAGATCTCGGACTTCCGGGTCGGGATGGTGGTGTTGCGCTCGATGAGCTTGGTCAGGACGCCGCCCATCGTCTCGATGCCGAGGGACAGCGGGGTGACGTCGAGCAGCAGGACATCCTTGACGTCACCCTTGAGGACGCCGCCCTGGATGGCGGCACCGACGGCGACGACCTCGTCGGGGTTCACACCCTGGTGGGGGGCTTTCCGCACGAGCGTCCCGGCGGTCTCGACGACCCGGGGCATCCGGGTCATGCCGCCGACGAGCACGAGCTCGTCGATCTGGTCGGAGGTCAGGCCGGCATCCTTGAGGCAGGCCTTTGTGGGGGTGATCGTCCGCTCGAAGAGGGAGTCGCAGAGCTGCTCCATCTTGGATCGGGAGAGGCTCTTCTGGATGTGCTTCGGACCCGATGCGTCGGCGGTGATGAACGGGAGATTGATCTCGTACTGCTGGGAGGAGCTCAGGGCGATCTTGGCCTTCTCCGCCTCCTCCTTGATCCGCTGGAGGGCGTCCGGCTGCTTCCGGAGATCCATTCCCTGTTCCCGCTGGAACTCGCCCAGCATCCAATCCATGAGCGTGTTGTCCCAGTCGTCGCCACCGAGGTGCGTATCGCCATTGGTGGCCTTGACCTCGAAGACACCGTCTCCGATCTCCAGGACCGAGATGTCGAACGTCCCGCCTCCAAGGTCGTACACGGCGATCTTCTCATCCTTCTTCTTGTCGAGACCGTAGGCGAGCGACGCGGCCGTGGGCTCGTTGATGATGCGGAGGACCTCGAGGCCGGCAATCTTTCCGGCGTCCTTCGTGGCCTGCCTCTGGGTATCATTGAAGTACGCTGGCACCGTGATCACCGCCTGGGTGATCTTCTCACCGAGGCGCATCTCTGCGTCGGCCTTCAGTTTCGCGAGGATCATGGCGGAGATCTCGGGAGGGCTGAAGAGCTTCGGCTTGCCTTCCACATCCACCTCGACGGCGGCATCGCCGTTCGGAGCCTTGACCACCTTGTAGGGAACCCGCTTTGCCTCCTCCTGAACCTCATCAAACTTCCGACCCATGAAGCGCTTGATCGAATAGATGGTGTTGCGGGAGTTGGTGATGGCCTGCCGTTTGGCGGACTCACCCACCAGTCTCTCGCCGTTCCGCGCGAAGGCGACGACCGAGGGGGTGGTCCGCTTGCCTTCGGAGTTCTCGAGTACAAGTGGTTCTCCACCTTCCATCACAGCCATGCAGGAATTCGTCGTTCCAAGGTCGATGCCCAGAATGTGTGCCATAGGATGCCCTTTGAGCTTTCCGCTCCCGCAAGGTTGATGCCGACCGTGATGGGATGGACTAAATTGCGTTTTTCCCTGTAAAAGCCCCGGTACCAACCCATTGCGATTCCAAGTGTCTAGGCCCTTGGTTGTGCCACGCTGGTTCTTTGTGGCGCACTTGGTGGGCACTGCTCTCGCCCCGATGCACTTCGATGGGGGTAGTCGCCCGTATGGTAACCGTGGCGCAAGAATTGCCGGAAGGACCCATCATGCGGACTTCATTCAAGAATCGGACGTGCATCACGGGCCGCACTCCAATACTCTCCGGAACGATTCCTGTAACATATTAT
>JBDLQQ010000430.1:0-4321 GCA_039800465.1 Verrucomicrobiota bacterium | reverse complement strand
CGTCCGGGTCTGGATCGGTGAGGGACGCGTCCCGGGACGGATCGTGCGGGCCCGGATCGAGACCGTGCGGTCTACCGGGATCCCATCGGTGTAGACGAGGGATGGCTCCGCGCCATTGGTCGAGTACAAGATCGTCGCTCCGGGATCGGGCGACGTGAGCAGCAGCCGGAACGGCTTGTCCTGGAATCCCCGCGGGTGGCTCCAGTCGGGCGACCGGTTCCAACCCTCATAGGTCGCCGCCACATTGGGCGCCTCGGGGGTGGGGTCGAGATACGTCCAGCGCCCGTCCAGCGCCCGTCCAAAGGCCAGATCATTCCCGAGGGCCGGGTATTCCACCCGCTGGAGAACCGCAGCGTCCGGTCCGGGCGGGACCAGGAGGACGACCCCGCCATCCTTGCCGAGCTTGAAGCCCACATGAAGGGCACCCGAGGAATCCAGCCCGCCGGAGCCCCCCGAGGCGAACACGACCTTCGCCTGATGCGGCCCCAGAACCCAGTCGGGGAACGTCCACTTCCGCGGCACCGCCGGATCGTCACTCAGGCTCCATCCTGCGAGGTTCACCGGCTGGTTGCCCGGATTGCGCAGTTCGATCCAGTCAGATGAATCACCACTCGGGGTCTTGTGCGAGAACCGGTTGTCGGCGACAACCTCGTCGATCCGCACCGGCAACGCCGAACCGGGCACCTCCACCGCCACTGCACGGGTGGACAACCCCGCCGAGTTGGTCCCAACCAGCAGGTACTCGGTCGACACCGTCGGCCGCACCTCCATACGGCCGCGTCCATCCGGACCCGTAGCCGCCCCCACGGACCCGACACCGGGGTGGAGTTCCAAACGACGGACCTCCTCGACGGACCACGTCAGGGTCCGGCCCGGATTGCCGTCCGGAGGCTCGGTCTCGAAGCGGAGGATGCCGATCTCGTTCATCGGCCGTCCGAAGACCGCCACCTCGCGGAAGCCGATGTAGAACTCGATCCCGCCCGCCGGATCCGTCCGCTGCTTGTCCTCGAGCCCCACCCGGACATACCGGGCGAAGACCGGGCCGCCGAAATCCATGTCGAAGGTGTCGGGACGCCCGGTGATCCGACGGGAGAACACGGAGTCGTGCTGGCCGTCGAAGAGTCGGACGATGGCGTTGGTGAGACGGCTCCCGATGCCCGAGGCACCAATGGCCCGAACACCGTAGAGGGCGAACGTCTCCCCAAGGTCCACCTCCCAGTAGCCATCCACCGTCCGCTGCGTGGTCTTGGTCTCCGTCGCGGCGTTGTCGTCATTGGCCCGGGCCGCCGGGGCCACGGAGTCATCAAGACGCAGCATCGTGCTGCGCTTGAAGGAGGCGAGGTTGTTGGAGACGACCAGCTTGCTGAGCGGGGTGCCCACCACCGGGGGCGGAGGACCAAACGGGATGTCGGGCGTCCCAAACACCCGGACCTCCGCCAAGCCGACCTGCCGGGTGCCCAGCCCATTGGTCCAATCCCCCGGCAACCCGATCCAGACCCTCCGGGCTGTCACCCCCGGCGGCAGCTCGACGACCCACGTCGCACCCGGACCCGGATTCGTCAGCACCTGCTCGAACACCACCTGGTCGTCCATCCGGTAGAGCCTCAACACCTGACCCTCGAGCATCCCATCCTCCGGCGCCGCCAGGTTGACACCCTCGACCCGCTGGATCGGATGCGGACGTCCCAGCTCACCCCACCAATGGCTGCCCGCCAGGTCCGCCGTCCGGCTGCTTGTGACCTCCTTACGGTCGACCGCCAGGCCCGCACCACGGGGCGCATCGACGTCGCTCGACTGTCCCACTGAAACCAGGGGCAATTGCACTGCCGGGTTCGCCGGATTCGGGGGATTCGAGAAGCTCTTCGTGTCGACCGGGTTCGCGTTCGCGGACCGGTCGGTGATGCCCGGGTTCTCGGTCCACGCCAGGGACAGCGTCCCGGACTGTACCGCGAAGTCGAAAACGTAGCGGTCGGGCGCCACCTCCGTCACCGCCGTCGCCGGAATCCCATTGAGTCTCAGCGCCGCGGCCGTGACACCCCTCACGGGCTCGGTGAAGAGCAATTCGATCCGGGGCGCGGAGGACAACACGCTGCCCAACGCTGGGGAGACCGAGACCACCTTGGGACGGACGGTGTCCCGGAGCCGCTCCTGCCAGATCGCGTCCAGAGTCATGCCCCAGACAAGGTCGGAGCTGCTGGCCCCGGACTGGTGCACCTCGACGGTGACCAGGTTGGTTCCCACCTCCAACGCGGATGGGTTCCACGTGAACGGCCCCTCCCAGGTCGCGTCCCCCACGCCGCGATTGGCCAGCGTGGTGGACTGCACCGTTCCCTCCGGCAACCCGAGCCGGAGGACCTCCGCCCCGTTCAGCCAGACCAGGGCTCCATCATCGACCACGGCATGTGCCTGCAATTCGAGCGAATAGGGGTTGTCGATCTCGAAGAGGAATCGGGTCCAGAAATACGCGGCCAACGGAAGCTTGCCCCCCTGGGCCGGAAGCGGCGTTGTCTTCGGCGCGGGCAGAGAGGCGTCCTCGACATACAGCAGCCCCCCTCCCTTCTCCAGGGACGACTCATCCCCGACTCCCACAGGCCACTTCGGATCGGGCACCTTTCCATCCACCCGGTAGGTCCACACTTGGGTGACGTCGACGAGCCGATTCGTCCGGTAAGCCCCGGGAAGGCCCAGATCAATGTCCAACCGGGCCGCCGGACTCGTCAGGCGCGTCTGGGCGTCAACCACCTCCACCGCGATCGAGGCTCCCTGGTCCGCCGGGGAGGTCCGGAAGGTCCAGGTCGATCCCGTGGCCCCATCGACCGGCTTGCCACCGCGAAGCCACTGGTATTGGAGCGGCACCGCACCGGCGGCCTCGACCGAGAACGTGACGGAATCCCCGGCGAAGATCGTCTGGGAAATAGGCGGACGGGTGATCTCGAGGGCACCCCCCGTCAGGGGGACCGCAAGCAGGACCAGGGACAGGGAGCGCAGGGCTCCGGAAACGATGGGGAATCCTCGGTCGGCGACGGCAGGCTTCATGCGGGAGGATGGGACTTGGAAACGCCCATCAACCTCCACGCAGCGAAGACCAGTTCAACAGAAATCCCCGCACGGCCGGCATCTCGACCCGCCATCTCCGGGCGGCCATCCTACTTCGCAGAGAGGTCGACACAGACCAGCTCGTGGTCGTTGCGGGCATAGATGCGACGGTTGGCAAAGGCAGGGTGCGACCACACCACGGGCCGTCCCGGATCGTGGTTGTCGGGTTCGAGCAGGGGGGCGCGGCTGACCTCCTGGTATCCCCGGGGAGACAGCCTCGCGATGATCAGTTCGCCGCGTTCGCTGAGGAGGAAGAAGCGGTTGCCCTGCTTCACCGTGAAGGCATTGCCCCAGCGCTCCGACTTGCCACTGGTTGGGGCAAAGGTCTCCCACAGCCTCTCACCGGTATCCGCCCGCAGGCAGCGGTACTGCCCGTAGCTGCACGCGCCATAGATATGGCCCTCGTCGATGGAGGGCGTGTTCATCGTGCAGTTCAGGTGGGCGGTGTCGCGTTCGCTCATCTTGGCGGTGCGCCAGGCCACCGTCGGCGCGTCCTTGCCGCGCTCGAAGCGCAGCATCAGCGACCCGTTGTAGAAGCAGCTCAGGAAAAGCCGGTCGCCCAGCGGCCGCGGCGTTGCGATGGCCATGCCATAGTTCAGCTTCCACGGCACCGTCCACAACACCCGGCCCGTCGCAGGATCGAGCCCGTTCACCGCCTCAGCATGCCAGATGATCAGCTGCCGACGGCCCCCCAGCTCGCAGATCGTCGGCGGGCAATAGCCGGGCTCCTTCGCCGAGAGAGAGCGCCAGAGCTCCTTGCCGGTGTCCCTGTCGAAGGCGACCGCCACGCTGCCTTCGCCACCCACCACACAGATGAGCCGACGCCCGTCGAGCAGCGGATGTGCCGAGACACCCCAATGCGGGACCTTGAGACCGAAGTCCTTCTGGAAATCACGCTCCCACACCAAGCGCCCGGTGGCCGCCTCGAGGCACTTGAGGTGGCCCATGGTGCCCAGGGTGAAGACGCGTCGCCCTGCCACCAGGGGCGTGGTGCGCGGCCCGGCGGCGTAGCTCACGGTGTAGGGACAGTCGTAGGCGTGCTGCCAGAGCAGCTTCCCATCCGCCTCGTTGAAGCACAGCACCCGCTCGTTGCCGGAGATCTGCGAGGCCTCATACACGCTTTTGGGCTTCGGAGTCTCGGGAGGCACCTGCCGGTCGAGGACGAACACCCTGCCGCCCGCGACTGCCGGACCCGAATAACCGGCCCCGAGCTCGACCCGCCAGA
>JBDLQQ010000429.1:0-4737 GCA_039800465.1 Verrucomicrobiota bacterium | reverse complement strand
GACGCGGCGAGAACTACGGCTGGAGTGTCTACGAGGGCAGCCACCTGTTCTACCGCCACCGACGCCGGGGTCCGACCCCAGTCGTGGCCCCGACCTTCGAGCATCCCCACAGCGAGGCCCGATCGCTCACCGGCGGGGTGGTCTACCGTGGCACACGGCTGCCCGAACTCGATGGGGTGTACCTCTACGGAGACCACTCCACCGGACGCCTCTGGGGCGGACGCCATGACGGCACCCGCGTGACCTGGCACCGGGAACTCGCCGCCACCCCGCTCCAACCCACCGCCTTCGCCGTGTCGCCCGACGGCGACCTCCTGATCGCCGACCTCGGCAGCGGCCTCCACCGGCTGGTCCCCGCCGTCCGCACCAACGCCCCGGGGGCCTTCCCGAGGAAATTGAGCGAGACCGGACTCTTCAGCACCACCCGGAACCATCAGGTCCAGCCCGGCGTGGTCGCCTACCACCTCGTTGCGCCCGCCTGGGCAGACGGGGCCTCGGTCGAGCGCTTTGTCGGCCTGACGGGCTCGACGCAGGCCAACCCCACGGCGGAACGGAGCTGGTCGTTCCCCAGCGGGACCGTGCTGGTCCAGACCCTGTCCCTGCCCCGACCCGGGGCGACGTCGGGTCCTCCCCTGCGGGTCGAGACCCGCATCCTGTCGCAACAGGGCGGCCAGTGGTCGGGGTACAGCTACCGGTGGTCGGAAGACCAGTCCGACGCCGAGCTGGTGTCGGCCGCCGGCGAGGATCGCGACTACCGGGTTGCGGACCCCGGTGCACCCGCAGGGGTCACCCCCCAGCGCTGGCGATTCCCCAGCCGGGCCGAATGCCTCGTCTGCCACAGTCGCGCGGCGGGCTTCGTGCTCGGGTTGTCCACGCTCCAACTCGACCGCGACGACCAGCTGAAGACCTGGGAACGCCTGGGCCTCCTCAG
Source organism: Verrucomicrobiota bacterium (assembly GCA_039800465.1). Taxonomy (GTDB): domain Bacteria; phylum Verrucomicrobiota; class Verrucomicrobiia; order Limisphaerales; family UBA9464; genus UBA9464. The sequence continues at coordinate 3,806 of JBDLQQ010000429.1, read as the reverse complement.
TCAAGCCGTCCCACCTCCGCCCACCGGCACACGGCTCGTGGATCCCCATGACACCACGGCGCCGCTCGAGGTCCGGGCCCGCTCCTACCTCCACGCCAACTGCGCCGGATGCCACATCCAGGCTGGCGGCGGCAACGCCCGCATGCAGCTCGAGATCACGACGGCCCGCGACAAGATGGAGCTGGTGGGGGCCCGTCCCCAGCACGACAGCTTTGGCCTGAAGGATCCCATGCTCGTCTCCCCGGGACGGCCCGACCAATCGGTCCTGCTCCATCGCCTCTCCCGCCGCGGTCCAGGCCAGATGCCACCGCTGGTGTCCCAACGGGTCGACACCCGGGCCGTCTCGCTCTTCCGGGATTGGATCGCCTCCCTCACACCGCCCCCCGCCGCGGAGCGCCCCTGGCGCCTCGCCGACTTCGAAACGGATCTCGCCAACAGCCTGGCTGGACGCTCCCCCGAAGCCGGAGGGACCGTGTTCCGGGAACGCGGTTGCGCCCAGTGCCATCGGCTGGGAAGCGACGGCGGCAGCGTGGGACCTGATCTCACCGGGATCGGACAACGCCGGAGTCCCCGCGAGATCCTGGAATCCATCCTCGAGCCCTCGAAGGTCATCGCTCCCGAATACGCCCAGGTCGAGGTCCAGACCGCAACCGGTGAGACCTGGATCGGCCGGATCGACTCGGAGACCCCCGACCGGCTCGTGCTGTGGCCCACGGGGGCCGACGAACCGGTGACCGTGGCCCGTTCAGCCCTGCGTTCCCGGCGTCCGCACGGCGTCTCCACCATGCCAGAAGGGATGTTGGATGGCCGTCCTCGAGCCGAGGTCCTGGACCTCGTGGCCCTGCTGGCCGGGAGCCGACGCTGAGGTCCTGTATCCCGACACGGTGGATCGGGCATCGGCGGCAAAGAGCGCTTCATTCCAGGAGGCGCTGTGGTTTACTTCCGTCGTGACCCCTCGGCCCCCTCCTCCACGCACCATGCCTTCCTGGCGTGCGGCTTTGGCCTGGGGATGGGTCGCAATGATGCTCCTTTCAGGATCGGCATGGGGCGGACTCACGGCCGCAACCCCGGCAGCACTCCCGGCGCGACCGGTGTTCGAGCGGGACATCCGCCCCATCCTCAAGGCCAAGTGCTTCCAGTGCCACGGCGAGGAGGAGAAGCCGAAGGGAGGTGTGGATCTCCGACTCCGCCGATTCCTGACCGCACCCCACGCTGCCGAACCGGTCGTGGTACCCGGACGTCCAAGTGCCAGCCGACTCCTCGAGGTCGTCCGATCCGGGGAGATGCCCAAGGACGGCAAGGCGCTGAGTCCGGACCAGGTCGCGGTGATCGAACGCTGGATCCGTCAGGGGGCCCCGACCGCACGACCCGAGCCCGAGACCGTCCCGGCCGTCGTCATCACCGAGGAGGAGCGTCAGCACTGGGCATTCCAACCGATCCACCGCCCCGAGGTGCCCCGGGTCCGGTCGACGCGACAGGTCCGGACCCCGATCGACCGGTTCCTCCTCGCGCGGCTGGAGTCCGAACGCCTCCGCTTCGCCCCGCCCGCCTCCCCGGAGGCGTTGATCCGTCGGGTGACCTTCGACCTCACCGGCCTGCCGCCCACCCCCGAGGAGGTGGCCGCGTTCGTGGCGGATCCCTCCGACGAGGCCTATGAGCGGGTGGTCGACCGGTTGCTCGCCTCGACCGCCTATGGCGAACGCTGGGCCCGCCACTGGCTGGATGTCGCCGGCTATGCGGACTCCAACGGAGGGGTGGAAGCCGACTCGGAGCGACCCTGGGCCTGGCGCTACCGCGACTACGTCATCCGATCGCTGAACGCCGACAAGCCGCTCGACCAGTTCATCACCGAGCAGCTGGCCGGCGACGAACTGGTCGCCCACCCGGGCCCCGGGCTCGAAGGGGAGGATCTCGACCGGATCATTGCCACGGGATTCCTCCGGATGGCCCCGGATCCGACGGGCGACAACCCCGCCGACGCCGATCTCGCCCGAAATCAGGTCATCGCCGACACCCTCCAGATCGTCTCCTCCTCCCTGCTCGGCCTGACCGTCCAGTGCGCCCAGTGCCACGACCACCGCTACGATCCCATCCCGCAGTCCGACTACTACCGGCTGCGGGCGGTGTTCGAGCCGGCTTTCGATTGGAAGCAGTGGAAGCCACCGGGCCAGCGGGTGCTGTCGTTGATGCCGGCGGCGGACCGGGCGAACGCGGAGCGCATCGAGGCTGAGGCGAAGCAGATCGATGCGGAGGCGACCCGGCTGCATGACGAGCTCATCGAGAAGTTCGTCCAGAAACAGCTCACCCTGATCCCTGAGGCCGATCGGGATCCGGTCCTGGCCGCCCGGAAGACCCCGGCCGCCCAACGCAGTCCAGAACACCTCGCCCTGCTCCGCAGATACCCCACGTTCCAGGACCACATCATCCTCGGCGAGATCGACCGGGACGGGGCCAACAAGGTCGACGAGATCCGCAAGCGGGCCACCGCCAAGCGGTCTGAGAAGGCGGCCGATCCCCAGGTGGCCTGCCTGGTCGAGGAACCCGGACGCAATCTCCAGACGGTGCTGTTCCACCGGGGCGACCACCAGCAGCCCCGTGGTGCTGTCAGCCCCGGTCTCCTCACCCTCCAGGGACTCGGCGGCCTGGGGGTCGACATTCCCTCGACCAACGCCTCAACCCGGACCACCGGGCGTCGGCTCGAGCTCGCCCGCCGGCTCACCGACCGGTCGAACCCACTGACCGCACGCGTGCTGGTGAACCGCGTCTGGCTCCACCACTTCGGCGCCGGACTTGTCGGCACGCCCGGGGATTTCGGGGCCTTGGGCGAACGTCCCACAAATCCCGAGCTGCTCGACTGGTTGGCCGACGCCTTCATCGCCGGCGGTTGGAGGCTCAAGCCTCTCCATCGGCTCCTCGTGACCAGCGCCGCCTACCGCCAGGGCACCGTGAACCCGTCGGCCCAGCGTCGGGACCCCGACAACCGGCTGCTGGGACGTGCCCGCCTGAGGCGCCTCGATGCCGAGAGTCTTCGCGATGGGCTGCTGGCAGTGAGCGGTCGACTCGACCCACGACCCTTCGGCCCCCCGGTCCCGGTGGCGATCAACCCGCAGGGCCAGTGCGTCGTGGGACGCCAGAAGCGCGACGGCAATGGGGATGCGGTCGGCGTCGATGCCCTCGGGGCCGACGAGTTCCGTCGGACCGTCTACGTGCAGGTGCGTCGCTCCACACCGGTCGGGGTCCTCGAGACGTTCGACGCGCCGGTGGTGAACCCGAACTGCGAGGCCCGGGCCCTGTCCACGGTCGCCCCGCAGTCGCTGATGTTCCTGAACGACACCTTCATCCTGGACCGCTCCCGGGATCTCGCCGAGCGGCTGGTCCGCGAGAAGCCGGAGGATCCGACGGGCCGACTGGTCCGCCTGTGGCTGCTGCTCTTCTCGAGGCCCCCCTCCGCGGACGACCTGCGCCGCGCCGAGAACTACCTCGTCCGCCAGGCCATCCACCTCGCGCCGACGCCCGGCACTCCGAGTGATCCCAAAGCCCCACCGGCTCCATCCCCAGAAGCCCAGGCCCTGGCGAGCCTGTGTCAGGTTCTGATGGGCTCGAACGACTTCCTCTACCTCGACTGACATGAACCCTCCCGGATCCCAGACCCTCGGATGCTGTTCCCGGCGCCACTTCCTCGGGGCGGGGTCGTTCGGCCTCGGGTCGACCGCCCTTGCGTGGATGCTGCAGCAGGAGGGTCTGCTGGCGGCACCGGCCCGGCCGGAACTGGAGCCGCAGAAGTACGACCTGAATCCCAAGCCGGG
>JBDLQQ010000428.1:0-5242 GCA_039800465.1 Verrucomicrobiota bacterium | reverse complement strand
AGCCTCTCGCCTGGAAGATCCTGAGATCCCTGGATGCCGGCTAGATCCGGCACTCCGTGCCGCGCTCTTCGCTCTTCGCTCTTCGCTCCGTCGCCCTCCACCCCTATCCTGCGGGTCGGATGAGCAAACGGTTCTATCTCACCACCGCGATCGACTACGTGAACGGTGCACCCCATCTCGGCCACGCCTACGAGAAGGTCATCGCGGACGTCATCGCCCGCGCCCGCCGATCGCTGGGCCAGGAGGTGTTCTTCCTCACGGGTCTCGACGAGCACGGGCAGAAGGTCCAGCAGGCCGCCGAGGCCGAGGGACGCGATGCCCAGACCTACTGCGACGCCCTCGCCGTGCAGTGGCGGGCATTCGTCCAGGACCTCGGGATCTCGAACGACGATTTCATCCGCACCACCGACGCCCGTCACAAGACCGTCGTGACCGCGGTCCTCAACCGCCTCCACCAGGCCGGCCACTTCTACAAGGCCGGCTACGAGGGCTGGTACTCGGTGAAGGAGGAGACGTTCCTCACCGACAAGGACCAGAATCCCGACGGCACCTGGGATCCACGGTGGGGCCAGGTGGTCCGCCTCAAGGAGGAGAACTGGTACTTCCGGCTGAAGGAACATCAGGACTGGCTGCTTCAATACCTCGACGCTCACCCGGAGTTCATCCAGCCCACCACCCGTCGGAACGAGATCCTGGGCTTCCTCCGCAGCCAACCGCTGGAAGACCTCTGCATCAGCCGCCCAAAGGCCCGGCTCAGCTGGGGCATCCCACTGCCCTTCGACCCGGAATACGTGAGCTACGTCTGGTTCGACGCCCTCATCAACTACCTGTCCGTCCCGGTCGCCCGGGGCGACGTGGCGGCGATGGCGGCCGAGCTCGGCCAACCGGCGACCGACTTCACCGCGTGGCCGGCAGACCTCCACATCATCGGCAAGGACATCGTCAAGTTCCACGCCGTCTATTGGCCGATCATGCTCAAGGCCCTCGGTGCCCCCCTGCCCCGCACGCTGCTCGTCCACGGCTGGTGGCAGAAGGATGGGCAGAAACTCAGCAAGTCCACGGGCAACGTTGTCGACCCGGCCGTAGTGATCGGGGAATGGGGGCTCGACGCCTTCCGGTACTATCTGATCCGCGAGCTGGCGATCGGTCCGGACGGGAACTGGACCGACGAGGGATTCCGCGCCCGGTACAACGCGGAACTCGCCAACGGCCTGGGCAACCTTCTGAACCGCGCCTTGAACATGCTCAACAAATACCGGGGAGGCCTGGTGCCCGCAGCCTCGAGGGAGCTCGAGGCCGACACCGCCCAGGCCGTCGCGGCCGCGCGGAGCAGTCTCGAGGCCAGCGATCTTCAGGAGGCCCTCGTCGCGATCTGGAACCTCGTGAACCGAGCCAACCTCTACGTCGAGCAGACGGCCCCATTCCGGCTCGCCAAGGATCCGGCGCAAGCAGCCCGTCTCGACGAGGTCCTGTACAACCTGGTGGAGATCTGTCGCATCCTCGCCGTGATGCTGAACCCGTTCATGCCCCAGGCCTCCGCCAAGATCTGGGCCCAGCTCAACCTGCCAGCCGGCGACCTTGCCTGGAGCCTCACGGCCTGGGGCGGACTCCAGCCCGGCCACCAGGTGGGTGCGCCGCAGCCGCTTTTCCCACGAAAGGACCTCGCCCCAAAATGAGCGAGAGCCCCTCGACATCGGGAGCCCCAGCTCCCATCGCCTCCACTCCACGGGTGGGCGACCGCGTCACGATCGAGATCCATGACCTCGCCTTCGGCGGCGAAGGCGTCGGCCGACTCGGGGACTTCGTCGTGTTCGTCCCGTTCGTCTGTCCGGGCGAGCGCGTCGAGGTAAAGCTCACCGAGGTGAAGAAGACCTTCGCTCGGGCCAGCCTGGTCCGTCTCCTCACCACCGCCCCGGAACGGGTCGAACCCCGGTGCGAGCATTTCGGCGAATGCGGTGGGTGCCAGTATCAGCATCTCGACTACGCCGCGCAGCTCCGCTGGAAGCGGAAGCAGATCACCGACCTGTTCGAACGCGTCGGGGGCTTCGCCCAACCACCGATCCGCGAGGTGATCCCCTGCCCCCAGCCCTACGGCTACCGCAACCGCATCCTGGTCCGGAGCCAGTGGAATGGTCCCGCGCGGAAGCTCAACCTGGGCTACATCCGCTCAGATTGTGGGCTGGTGTGCGACATCCATTCCTGCGCGATCGCAGAGCCCGCCCTGAACGAGGCGCTGCAACACTGGCGTCGGAACCCACCCCCGAAGGGGGGCATCAAGACCGTCCTCCGCCTGCCCGCAGAAGGCTGGACGGTCCCCGAGCACAGCTTCTTCCAGAACAACTTCTTCGTCCTGCCCGCGCTGCTCGACGCCGTGCGAGCGCGCCTCCGGGATGCGGGCATCCGACACCTGATCGATGCCTACTGCGGGGTCGGCTACTTCAGCCTGTCCCTGGCCGACGCGGTCGACTCGTTCCTGGGCGTTGAGCTCGACGCCCCGGCCGTGAAGGCTGCCCGGGAGAACCAGGCACGACGTGGCATCACCAACGGGGAGTACGTTTCGGGCGACACCGACGCCCTGCTGCCGTCCCTGCTGCGGCGTCTCGACGCGCGGAAGACGACCGTCCTGCTGGATCCACCCCGGGTGGGCTGCCGTCCGCCGTCGCTCCACGTGCTGCGGGAGACGCATCCGGCGCAGATCCTCTACGTCAGCTGCCATCCCGCCACGCTGGCGCGCGACCTGAAGCTCCTGTGCGAGGAGGGCCGCTACCGTCTGGTGGATGTCCAACCCGTGGACCTCTTCCCCCAGACGCAGCATGTCGAGTGCGTGGCGGACCTGAGGGCGGTTTAGGGCGAAGGGCGAAGGGCGAGGGACCGAACCCCGCGGTCTACCACCAGAGGAAGTCGGGGCGCGGACGCAGGGGATTGGTGGTGTCGCTGTCGGCCACGAACAGGCTCATCAGCTTCGGGTCACCCATCTCCGCCGGAAACCGGTAGAACGCCGCGTGGGTATCGCCGTAGAGCATCACGTGTCCACGGACCCCTCGGGCATTGTGCCAGGCGCTGCGCGGATCCTCGGGCTTGCGGTTGCCATGCCACGGGACGTCGCCCTGGATGATCTTGTTGACCGGGCTGAGCGCCACCATGTCGACCTTGATCGGCCTCGCCTCCGGTGAGTTCCTGTCCGCGAGCGAATCACCCGTCACGTGGCGGGTCCTGAAGCTGTTGACCCCGAACTGGGTCCGGTAGCTGTTCCCAAACGCATCGAACGCCGTGCGGTTCGGATAGAAGAAATCACCGCGATCGGCCGGGCACCGCCATGAATTCGTGGCCGCGATGTAGACGTTGAGAGGCCGGTTCGTCGCCGGCGTGGCGCCTCCATGATGGTCGTTCACCTTGCCCAGGACGCCGCCATAGGAGTTCCAGCCGGTGCAGACCGGATAGCTGTCCCGGTGGTCATCGACGTAGAGCTGGAACCCGACCCCGATCTGGCGCTGGTTGTTGATGCACTGCGTCGTGAGGGCCTTCGACTTCGCCCTCGACAACGCCGGCAGCAGCATGCCGGCCAGGATGGCGATGATCGCGACGACCACCAGAAGCTCGATCAACGTGAAGCCCGATCGGTGCGACATCGACGGGTGGGAGGAGGGACGAGTCTTCACGGCTCTCTGTGCAATAGGGGTTGGAACGATCATCGGCGAGCGGATTCCAGCAGGATCCGATGGCTGTTGCGGTGCGGGGTGGTGGTGCGCGGTTGGGCGCTTGGGATGGAGAAGGAGACGGCGGACCGGCTTGTCGACCCCTCGCCCTAGAGATCCCGAATGCCTTCTTGGTCCGAGGCCACGGTGGAGATCGACGGCGAACGCTTCACGGTCGGCGGCCTCCACGGACAACCCAACACGGCCTTCCGCCAGATGGTCTGGCTGCGATCCCTCGAGAGGCGCCTCCGCGGGAGCCCCTCCTCTCCGCCTTGTGTCGAGCATCAGATCTTCTGCCGCTGTGGGAGGAGGAATCGATGCTGTGACCCCTGGGCTCGACGCTGGCATCCCTCCGGGATGCCAATGCGTCTTCGCATTGGATTCCCGGCGGTATCGCCAAGCTCAACCGCCGGCTACAGGATCGAATCCCTCCGGGATGAGGGCAGACAGGAGTCGATGGCCCAGGTCGCCCCCACAAGGATGCCGGAGGCATCCCAGCAGGGATGCCAGCCCAGCGCTCCAAAACCTCGCATTGGCAACCCTCCTCTGCGCCTGCGCCCCTCCGCGGGAGACCCATCTCCGTCTCCCTTGCCTTTCCCTCTTCTCCGCGACTCCGCGTGCCGCAATCCCCTCCCGTTTTCTCAAGGACGACACTGGCACGGTGGCAGCTCCCCGAGTCCTTCGCAGAATTGCACCCGGAAATCGGGCGCACCTCCTGCGGACAACCTCAACAAAACCAGTAGCATCATCATTGATATGCAACACCCAGAGCAAACCACCCGAGGAGCCGAGCGTTCCGCGGGCGCTCCATCCCGGAGCCTCCACCTCACCCGCCTGCCCGCCTACCTGGCGGCCGGTGTCGGGGCAGCAGGCTTGGCCACCTCGGCCGATGCCCAGATCGTTCCCATCGACCTCACAAACCTCGGCACTGGATTCAATGTCACCGGTGTGAACGGCGGCGTAACAGCCGGTAGTAAGATTACTATCGACGACTGGCTGGGTGCGAATACCGGTCGTCTTGAGATCTATAACATACGCTGGGACGGAAATGATCGTTACCACGGCTTGGACGGAGATTCCTTGAATAGTATCTCCTTGCAGTTCGCCGTGGGCTCGACCTCCGTGGATGCCAACCCGAGTAATTTCAGCTTCAACAGCTCGATTGACTCCACGCGCACCTTCAGCAGTTCCGCCGATAAGACAGTTTTCAATTATCTTCAGAATGCCCCCACACCAGGAGTCCCAACCGGAGCCACAGCCTTCACGTCGCCTGATTTCGGAGCCGGGAGCTACATGGGATTCCGATTTGGTACAAGCGGAAGCTACAAATACGGGTGGCTGGAGGTGACGTGGAATTCCACGACGGAAGAATTCCGGATCCTCTCCGGCGCCTACGAAAGCAGCCTCAACACACCGATCCTGGCGGGTGCCACCGGGTCAACACCCGTCCCTGAGTCCACCGCCAGCGGTGGACTGATGGGCCTCCTGCTCGGCGGCGCGGCGTTGCGGCAGTGGCGCAAATCCCGCAACAAGGCTGACGTCGCGGA